>CBHWEI010000061.1:0-16474 GCA_966112835.1 uncultured Acidimicrobiaceae bacterium | reverse complement strand
CTTATGAGGCCACGGTTCCGGCGGGGTGTGCGGTGGTGGGACGGCATGTCGTTCGGTGATCCGTGACGGGTTGTCGCCCGCGGTGACGAGCAGCACGGCAGCGGTGTCGACGCCGACGCCGAACACGTTCAACAGATCCGGTGCGGCCGCTTTCACGAGTGGTTCGAGCTCGGCGTCGATCACCGCGAGCTCGGCGTCGAGCGCCTGAACACGGCGGGCGAGGATCACTGCGGTGGTCTTCACGCTGTGCATGACGACATCACCACCAGGCCGGGGGCGGAGCCTGGCGGCCTCGCTGACCAGCTGTGCAGCACTCAACCCGCCCAGGCGGGCGCGGAGGTCGTCGGGTGCGGTGAACATCAGATAGCGCAACTGGACGATCGTGCGGATCCGTGTCGACCTGGCTGACCGTTTCGCCACGAGCAACGCCCGCAACGCCTCGGCATGACCGTCACCGGTCTTCGCGATCGCTTCACACCTGCCCGACAGCGCACCCCGGGCTGCTTCGACCGCGTCGATCCGATCGGACTTGCCGCGCTGGCGACGTTTCTGCCGGTTCGGGCGATCGACCTCGATCACCGTCACCGACGCCCGCGCGAAGTGGCGTGCGAGGCCGGCGCCGTAGACACCGGTGCCCTCGATCCCGACACGCTCGATCGTGCCGAATCCGGCCATCCACGCAGCAAGCGACTTGTGTCCCGCACCGGTCGTGGGGAACGACTCGAGCCCCAACAGACCGCCGTTCATGTCCACGACCGCGGCGACGTTCACATCACGATGTGTGTCGACCCCACCCACGATCGAACGCGGTGAATCTACGATGACCATCGGCCACCCCTTTCCAAGTTGAGGGGCAGGCACGCACGTCCCGTGAAGGAGACCGTGACCGAGCAGCTGTTAGCGCAGCAGCTCGGGTCGCCCTCCGGAACGGGGCGTGTCGACCCCGGATGATGACCTCTGCGTCGCCAACACCGACCCGAATTCAAGGATCGACATCGACATCAGCATTCTCACTGGCAGCTATGCGTGGCCGCCGACCCGCGCTCTACGCCGGTGAACGATCCACCAACCGACGAAGCCCACGAGAGCCAGCAGCACCACAGCGCAGCCGAGGCCTAACTTGGTCCAGAAGATGCTCTTGAAGGAGAAGTCGCTGTTTCCGCAAAGGCCGGAGTCCTGCGCGCCAGACTCGAACGACTCCTGCGTTCCGACATGACCATCGAACCACCATGAGTCGCTGGAAAGGTCTCCAGTGGTGAAGCTCACGTCGGCGAGCGGACCGGGGCTATCGCCGAAGCGAACCTCGGCGTAGTACTTGGCGCCCTCTGCGAGTTCAGCGGTCAAGGGCACCACGACATTGAACCCCGGCAACGACTCTCCTACGACGAAGTCCCGGATGCCCTTCACAGGCTCGGCAGCGGCGATCTCCCAGACAGGCTCGAAGGTCGCCTCATCGACGACCCGTACGTCAGCAACAGATCTCGTCGTGCATGCCGGCAGATGCAGGACTGCATTGCCGCCCGACTCGGTAACCGCCATCGACCAGGTCACGGTGCAGCCGGTGAGCAGCACGGGAAGCACTCCGACGAACAGCAACACGAAGCGGCGCACCTATCGATTCTTCCTCACTGCGACGTGCACATAGCGGCAGTTCGGCGCTACCGGCGACGAAAGATGCGGGCCAACCGTCTACGGCTCGGCGCGGACACCGGGGCTGGCGCCTGCATGATCGACGCGAGCGTGACCGGCGGACCGCTGCGGTGGCTCACCAGATCTTCTGCCGCGACCCGGGCGGCCTCGTCCAACACGGACGGGGCGACGGCGATCACGCCTTCATCGATCAAGTCGTAGTAGTCGTCAAGGCCGATCCACGTCGACAGTTCGGGCGGGTATTCAGCGGGGGCACAGAACCGTGAGAGCCGTCGAGCGAGTTCTCGCTCTGAGATCACCCCGTCAAGAAGGCGCTGAGCCTCCTGCCGCGCCCCGTCGATGTAGGCGCCAGGGGACAAGCGCTCATTGACGTCCAGCCCCAGCTCGCGAAACGCAAGCGGTGCGAACTCGGCTGCCTCATCGTCTGCGACCGAATGTGGTGCACCGGCCAACATGCGCAGGCTCGGAGAATCCAAACCTTCTGCCAACGCCGTCGCGGCGGCATTCACGATGGCTTGGCCTCGGCCTCCGACTGCCCATTCGATCGCCTCCTCGCGGAAGCGGGCGAGCGCCGGTGAGTCGTCGTTCATCACCGTCATCGTCTCACGTAGCCGCAGCCCGACCCGCCCGCGTTGCCCGCTCGCGAACGGCCCGTCAACAGCGCCGAGCGGCAGTCCGGGCCGCTCAGCGCGTGGTCCAGACGTCTCCTCGGAGTGAGCCGACCGCCGCGAGCAGCGCGCCGGTCAGCACCATCACGCCGATGACCGACACGTACCAGGGCCCGCTCAGGAGAAGGCCAACACCCAGACCGACGAAGCCGATCAGCGCGACGGCGAGGGCGAAGCGGGCGCGGATCTCGATCGACCAGCGCCACGCCGGGTCGAGCTCCTCGGCTGCCTGGGCGGCGCGCTCTGCTTCCTCGGCGATGGAGGCGTCGTATGCCCGCTGCCACGGTGACTCATCGCCTCGATCCACATGGCCAGCCTCTCACAGAGCGCCGACACCGCCCCGAGCGGCAGATCTGGGCGGAGTCCGATTCGCAGCGGGGTTGGCGGTCGTTTCGGCGTGGCGGTGTTACATGGGTGATGGTGAGCAGTGACGCCGAGGTGTATCGCAAGTACTGCGAGGAACTGACACGCTTCGCGACCGCGCTGGCCGGGCCATCAGCTGCCGAGGACTTGGTCTCTCAGGCAGTGACGCGTGCAATCAGTGGACCGCGCTGGGCCGAGATCGAGAACAAGCGCGCGTACCTGTATCGCACGATGCTCAACGAGGCGTCGAGATCGCGGCGCGATGTACAGCGTCGACTCAACCGCGAGGCCCGGACGGCAACCAGAGAGGCAAGCACCGACGAAGTGCCCGATCCCGACGTTCTGGCCGCGCTGATCGCGTTGTCGGTACGGCAGCGAGCAGTGATGTTCCTGACCTACTGGGGTGATCTGGCGTCGGACGAGGTTGCAGCGCTACTCGGGACATCGTCAAGAACCGCGGAACGGGAGCTTGCCGCCGGCAAGCGTCGACTCAAGGAGTTGCTGTCATGACTGACACCGAAGATCGACTGCGATCGCTCATGACGCGGTTGGCAGATGCCGCGCCGATGCCACCCGCCTTCGACGAGCTGGGCACCAGGGTCAACGCGCCGATTCGGCGAGAGCGCAAGCCGGCCCTCGTCGCTGTCTGGGCAACAACGGCTTTCCTCATCACCGCCGCAGGGGTGGCCCTCATGGCCACGCGGCGCGACGAACCGGACCAGCCGACCACTGTTTCGACAACAGACCCGCACATCGCGTGCGAGATGGCCATCAACCCGCACGGCATGACAGACGAGAACATCCGCACGCTCATCGACTACGTCCTCACAGTCCGGCCAGACAGCCTCAGCCCTGAGGCGATCAGCCAGTGCAAAGATGCTTCACAAGCAGAGCTTGATCGGATCCGAGCCCTCATCGAACAGCGACGATCGGTTGTCACAACTGGACAACCAACTCTCGACACGGCCCCGGCGCAGAAGGCCGCCTGCGAAATCGTGAGCAACTCCGCAGGAATGACCGACGAGAGCGTCCGCACGCTCATCGACTACCTCCTTGACGTAGCTCCTGGCACGCTTGCGCCGGAGCCACTCCGCAATTGCAAAGGGGCCACACAGGCCGAGCTTGATCGGATCCGAACTCTCGTTGAAGAGCGACGAACGGCACTCTCTATGCCTTGAGGCCGACGTCCCGCTGAACCCACATCGAAGTAGTGCCGAGTGCCCGCTCTGTGCGCTCTTGGCAAGGGCAGTCCATGCACATTCGGAGGCATGCAGGGTCGAAGGTCCGTATCGGCGGCCGGGTGGGCGGCTTACGCTCGACCACAGATGCCGTTCACGATCGTTCGACGCGAGCACCTGACCCCGAACACATTCCTCTGGGAAGTGGATGCCCCCGATGTGGCTGCTTCGGCGCGCGCCGGGCAGTTCGTGATGATCCGCCTGCACGACGGCGCCGAGCGCATCCCGCTGACCATCGCCGACTTCGACGCCGCACGCGGCACGGTCACCATCGTGGTGCAGTCGCTCGGCCGGTCGACCGCCGAGATGCGCGACAAGTACCACGAGGGCGACACGTTCGCCGACTTCGTGGGGCCGCTGGGCGTGCCCACCGAGATCGAGCCCGTGCCGGCCGGCGTCGACCGGCACGTGGTGCTGGTGGGCGGCGGGCTGGGCGTGGCGCCCGTGTTCCCGCAGCTGCGTGCGTTCAAGCAGGCCGGCCACCGCACCACGGCGATCGTCGGGTTCCGCAACGCCGAGCTGCAGTTCTGGACCGACAAGCTGGGCGAGTTCGCCAACGAGCTGATCGTGTGCACCGACGACGGCAGCGCCGGACGAGCCGGACTGGTGACCGAAGCGTTGGCCGACGTGATCGCCACCGACCGTCCCGAACTGGCCGTGGCCATCGGGCCGATGGTGATGATGCGGGCCTGCAGCGACGTCACCCGACCGGCCGGCGTGCACACCGTGGTGTCGCTGAACACGATCATGGTCGACGGCACCGGCATGTGCGGTTCGTGCCGCGTCAGCGTCGACGGCGTCACCCGGTTCGCCTGCGTCGACGGCCCCGACTTCGACGCGCACCACGTCGACTTCGACGAGCTGCTCACCCGCCAGCGTCGCTTCAAGGTGGAGGAGCTCGCGGCCGCGGCCGACTACGAGCATCGCTGCCAGGTGGAGCAGACCCTGTTCGTGGAGGGCAAGCGCACCTACAAGAAGCTCCGCGAGATCGAGCCCACCAAGGTGCCCATGCCCGAGCGCGACCCTGGTGTGCGGTCACGCACGTTCGACGAGGTGACGCTGGGCTACTCGCTCAGCGAGGCCATGCGCGAGGCCGAGCGGTGCCTGCAGTGCAGCCGGCCGACATGCATCAGCGGCTGCCCGGTCAGCATCGACATCCCCCGCTTCATCCGCCACCTGTTGGTCAAGGACGTCGACGGTGCCCTCGGTGTCATCCGCGAGGCGAACATCCTGCCGTCGGTGTGCGGTCGGGTGTGCCCGCAGGAGTCGCAGTGCGAGAGCCAGTGCGTCATCGCCAAGCGCATGGAGCCCGTCGGCATCGGCCGCCTGGAGCGCTTCGTCGGCGACCACGGTCGCGTGCAGCGGCCCGAGGTGGCGGCACCCACCGGCAAGCGAGTGGCCGTGGTGGGCTCGGGCCCGTCGGGCCTGGCGTGCGCGGCCGACCTGGCACGGGCCGGCGTCGACGTGACGGTGATGGAGGCGCTCCACGTGACCGGCGGTGTGCTGCGCTACGGCATCCCGTCGTTCCGCCTGCCCCGCGAGATCATCGACCGCGAGATCGAGGGCCTGGTGGACCTCGGCGTGCACATCGAGACCGACAAGGTCATCGGCCGCACGTTCACCGTCGACGACCTGGTCACCACACGCGGCTTCGACGCCGTGTTCCTGGGCGTGGGTGCCGGAGCACCGTCGTTCCTGGGCATCCCCGGCGAGAACGCGGGCCGCGTCATCAGCGCCAACGAGTTCCTCACCCGCGTGAACCTGATGGGCGGCGATCGCTTCCCCGACATCGACACGCCGGTCGGCATCGGCAAGGACGTGGTGGTCATCGGCGCGGGCAACACCGCCATGGACTGCCTGCGCGTGGCCCGTCGTCTGGGAGCCGAGGTTCGCTGCGTGTACCGCCGCACCAAGGCCGAAGCACCAGCGCGGGCCGAGGAACTGCACCATGCCGAGGACGAAGGCGTCGCGTTCCTGTGGCTGCACAACCCGGTGGAGGTGCTCACCGACGAGCACGACGACGTCCGCGGGCTGCTGGTCGAGCGGATGGAACTGGGCGAGCCCGACGACCGCGGCCGCCGCCGCCCCGTCGGCACCGGCGAGATGCTCGAGGTGGCGTGCGACACGGTGATCGTGGCCCTGGGCACCAACCCGAACCCCATCGTCACCCGCAACACCAACGGTCTGGAACTGGATCAGCGCGGCTACGTGGCCGCCCACCCCGACACGCAGGCGACGAACCTGCCCGGCGTGTTCGCCGGCGGCGACATCGTCACTGGCGGCGCCACGGTCATCCTGGCCATGGGCGCCGGGCGGCGTGCTGCGGCGGCCATCCTGCAGTACCTGGGTGACGGGCAGATGCCCGCCCTCGACGGCGCGACCGGCCCGCACTGCCCGCGGTGCCACCGCCCCGTGGAGGAGGGCGACGACGACGGCATCTGCTGTGCCGACCAGGTGGTGGCGTGGAAGTGCACCGAGTGCTCGAAGCGAAGCGAGGGGTTCGCGTTCCCGTACGGACGGTGCCCGGCGTGCGGTGGCGTGCTCGCACCGCTCGAGGCCGGCGCCGGCACCAGCGCCATGCCGGACGAGGCCATGGACGCGGTGCGCAAGGCGTTCGAGATCGAGCTGGGTGGCCGCGACTTCTACGTGGCCGCCGCCAAGCACACCAGCGACGAGGAACTGCACGACATGTTCCACCGCCTGGCCGAGATGGAGCGAGAGCACATCGACACGCTGGTGCGCCGGTACCACCTGGCCCCGCCCGACGACGCGAGCGGCGACCTTCACCCGGGTGCGCTGCAGGCCGGGGCGCAGCGCGTGCCCGACGACCCGCTCGACCTGTTGGAGCTGGCGCTGACACTGGAGCAACGCGCCGAAGCGTTCTTCGTGGCCCACGCCGACGACGCCGCGCCCGCGGCCCGCGAGCTGTACCGCGAGCTCGCGGCGGAAGAGGGCGAGCACATCGCCCTGCTCACCACCGAACTGGCAGCGCTGCGCGACAACCGCCGCGGGCTGCTGTAGCTAGGACTTCGAGAACCAGCCGTCGACGTCGACGATCACGTCCGTGGCCTGGCCGGTCCGGACGCACACCTTGCCCTGCGAGCCGGGCTTGACGATCAACTCGTTCGTCACCGCACGGCCTGCCTCGAAGGTGATCGTGACGGCAGTCGATGAGCCGCACGGAGCGACCTTCACCACGCCACCAGTCGGCTGGCTCGGCACCGTGACGCGTATGGCGACCGATGTGGCCGTGGAGGGAACGCCAGCCCGACCGGCCACTCTGACGCCGAGGCCCCGCATCATGTTGCTCGTGCCCACCTTCGCGTCGACGCCGTCGACGGTCGAGCCACTTCCCCGCGAATCGAGCACGCGAGCCGGTGTCCGGCTCGTGAAGTACCCGTTGCCCGGCGAGTAGCCGACGAGGTCCAGCGTCAGGCTGGAGAGCGCGACGGTGGAATGGACGCACAAGGTGCCGGTCGCGCTCGCCGGCACCAACACCGTTCCCGCCACCGCCCGTCCCGCGATCGGCCACATCGACGGGCTCGGTGGCCGCGGACGATCGCAGGGGTACAGCGTCACCGCTCCATTGGCTGCGGCGGCACCAGACACCTTCACGAAGGCCGCCTGCGCGTCGGACGGGACGCGTCCGGCGAGCGACACGGTGCGGACCGAGTTCGCAGCCATCGCGCCGGACGACGCGCGCGTCGGACCCATGGCCGCAAACGCGGCCCCGGACGGGAAGTATCCGAGCACGTCGACCATGACGTTCGTGGTCGCTGAGCTCTTGAAGCAGAGGTCGCCGGAGGCTCCGAGTTTCTGCACCACGAGCGAGGTGGTGGCCACACCCGCGGCGAACGTCACGTTCGGAACGGCGGGACGCGGGCTCGTCGTACACGAGCCGGTCGTCCTGGGGTAGACGTACAGCGAGCCTGCTGCCGCGGGGACATCGGTGGTGACGTGCAACGCCACCGCGGACCCGGTGGGCACGCCGAGCGCTGGCCTGCCAGCGAGGCGCAGCCCGCGTGCGGTGCCGGCGAGCAGCGCACCCGTGCGCATGAACTGCTTGTCCACCGTCGCGCCCGTGGGCCGGGTGTCCATCGCACGGGCCAGACTGGTGCTCACGAAGCTGCGCACCACCGGCCGCGCGACCGGTGAAGCCGCGGAGGCGGGACCGACACCGGCATGGTTCACCGCCCGGACCATGAACGAGTAGTCCACGCCGTTCGTCAAGTGGGTGACGTCGAAACTCGGCACGACCGAATCGACCACGGTGGGCCACGTGACCCCACCATCGCTGCTGAGCTGGTAGTGCGTCACCAACTCGTCGGCGGGTGGCTCGGTCCACTCGAGGTGCACGCTGCCATCTCGCCCCACCGCGGCAGTGAACGTCGGGGCCGTTACGGGCGCGGTCGGCGCGGCGCCGCCGATGGTGACTGGACCGGAGTACGAGGCGTAGCCCTGCGTGTGAAAGACCCTGAACTCGTACGTCGATCCATTGACGAACGATGCCGACAGGCTGTTGCACGTCGAGAAGCCCGGGCCGCAGTACGCCGGCGAAACGATGAACCACGGCGAACTTCCGACGAGCAGGCCTCTGATCCAATCGGCCGCGGTACCGACCATCGCGTAGACCGCGGGTCGGGACGGGCTGCCGCAGCTGGCCGGGCGGCTGTTGACGCCGATCAGCGTCATGCCGTACTCGCCCACCACCACCATCGGCCCGCCATCGTCGCCCTGGCAGAGACCGGCGCCCTCCGCCGTCCCGCAGATCAAGGTCCGGTAGTCGAACTGGTCGCCGTAGAGCGCGGCGCATGGGTTGTTGCCGATGCCTTCCGGTTTGGCGTCGACGGCGCTGAGCTCGTCGGAAGGGATGCCGCCGGTGGTGGTCAGCCCCCATCCGCTCAGCATCACCGACGGGACGTTGGCGCCACCGGACTGGGGGATCTTCACCGCCTCTCCGGCAGCGGGTTGGGTGAGGTGCAGCATGGCGACATCGCCGGCCGAGGTCACAGGATCCCAGCCCGGGTTGATGTGGATCTCGTCGACGGCGATGGCGTTGCCGGCGTTCATCTGGGACCGCTTCGTCATACCCGTATGGGCCACGATGTCCGCCGGCGTCAGACCAGCCCCGTTCACACAGTGCGCTGCAGTGATCACCCAGGACGGATCGACCAGGGCCCCACCGCAGAACGACGCCGGCGAACCCACGTCCAGGGCCACCTGCCACGGCGCCGGATTCGAGCCAGGGCCGGTGCCGCCCGCGACCGGAGTGGTGGCCGTCACGCCGGGGGCACCGAGGAGCCTGGCCTCCACAACGCTCAGGTACGGCTTGTACTGCAGATCCGCGGCCGTTGACCACGTGAACTCGGCCCCTCCGTCGTACGGCGCGACGTGGAATCCGACGGGTTGGTTCAGCACGTGCACGGGTTCCACCGTGGCCACCGGAGACCATGCGCTCACCCCGAAGATCCCTCGTGCGGCGACTCGCACCGAGACCGTGGAGAACCGCCCATAGTTGGTGATGTCCCGAGTGGTGAACAGGCTCTGGTCGTTCACCGGGTTCCAGGTCCGTCCGCCGTCGTTCGACGTCTCGACCAGGTAGGCGGCGAGGCCGAACGGACCCGGCGACGCCGGCGCGGTCCACTCGGCGGCGATGTTGACGAACGACGAGACGAGGAACGGCTTACCGGGCGGTGACGGCGGGTTACCGGTGGTGAGCGTTCCCGACCACACCGAGTCAGGCGCTTCGTCGATGGACTTCGCCGTACCCGACCAGTACTCCATGTGCACGAACGCCCTCACGAACCGGGCGAACTGCACGCAGCCCAATGGCACCTTCATCGACAAGGTCGCAGTGACAGCGGTCGAGGTGGGAGTCCCCTCGCAGACCACATCGTTCGCCGCCGTGCTGAAGACCCGCGCCCGCACGACGCCGAAGTAGTTGAACATCACCAGCTCGTAGTCGATCTTCCCGTCGCCGTTGGTGTCGACGGGCCAGTCGACGAAGGTCCGGTTGTAGCGCCACGACGTGGACGCCGGCGACGTGAACCTGCGCATCTTGGCGGTGACGACGAGGTTGGTGCCTGTGGCGTCGAGGCCGATGGAACCGCCCAGGACGTCGGCCTGCGAGTAGACGCCCGTC
Organism: uncultured Acidimicrobiaceae bacterium; assembly: GCA_966112835.1. Lineage (GTDB taxonomy): Bacteria > Actinomycetota > Acidimicrobiia > Acidimicrobiales > Ilumatobacteraceae > UBA668. The sequence continues at coordinate 6,413 of CBHWEI010000061.1, read as the reverse complement.
TGATCACCACTGGGGTCGCTGAACGACACGCTGGGACCGACCGCCTCGACCCTCGGAGCCAGTGCTTCGGGGCGCGCAGCGTCGGAAGGTACGACGGCAGGCGGAGCCTCGGACGCCTTCCAGTCGTGGTGCACGTCGCCGCGGTCCGGCGGAGCCGCCGCAGTCGCCAGGACGACGAGTCCTGACGCCGACAGCGCGATCGCGCACGCCGACGCGACTGCGGAACGCCGAGCCCGCCGGCGGCGCGTCGACCGCAGCACCCCGTCCATCATGTCCGACCGCATCGCCGCACACTATTGGCGGGCGAACTCGCGGATGACACGACCGGGGCGGGCGCCGCTGTGGCGACCCTCCTCGGTGACGATCTGACCGTTCACGATGGTGGCGGCATAGCCCCGGCTCTTCACCATCAGTCGGCCCTTGCCGCCGGGGAAGTCGTTCACGTACTCGGGCTGCGCACTGGCCAGACGGTCCATGTCGAACACGTTGATGTCGGCGTACGCGCCCACTTCCAGGGTGCCGCGCTGGCGCAGGCCCAGCACGCCGGCGGGGAACGAGGTGAGGCGGCGGATGGCCTCGGGCAGCTCGACCGCGTTGCGGGTGCGCTGCCAGTAGGTGAGGTAGTGGGTGCTGGCGTCGGCGTCGCAGATCTGGCCGGCGTGGGCGCCCGTGTCGGCCAGGCCGGGGTACACGTGGTCGAGCGTCAGCAGGTCGCCCATGGCGTCGGTGGCCCGGTTGAAGAACCAGGTGTTGAACAGCTCCTTGCCGTCGCTGGCGATGAGCCGGTCGATGACGAACTCGACGGGGTGCACGCCCAGCGCTGCGGCATGGTCTGCGATGGAAAGGCCGCCGGCCTCGTGGTAGTCGGGCGTGTCGCCGGTGCCGAGCGGGTGGATGAAGTTCGGGTCGTACCACATGCCCTTCTCCTTGCCCTCCTCCACCAGGAGCGCACGGGTGGCCGGGTCCTTCAGCGCCTTCACGCGGTCCTCGATGGTGGGCAACTGCATGAGCTGGCGCCACTGCTTGCCCTTCACCGGCGAGATCTGGGCGAGGCCGCACAGCGAGCCGCTGGGGCGGGTCATGGAGGCGAGCGTGATGTTGCCGTGCTTGCCGCTCTCGTTCTCGAGGAAGCCGCCGAACACGTCGACGCCGCCGCGACCGGTGTTGCCGACGCCGCCGCTGAACAGCACGTCGCCGCAGGCCTGCGCCATCTCCTTCAGCAGCATGAACTCGTGAGCGCCCTTGGTGGCGAAGTCGTTGACGGCCTGGAACAGGCCACCGCCGGCGGCGTTCATTCCGTCGGCCACGGCCAAGTACTCGTCGAGCGGGGCCAGGGTGCCGGGCACGTAGCGGCCGTCGGGCACCACGTGCAGCAGGATGCGCGACGTGCTGAAGCCCACGGCGCCACCGGCGATGCTCTCCTCGGCGATGTCGCGCATGGCGTTCAGCTCTTCGGGCGTTGCGGGCTCGTCGCTCAGCGAGCGCTCGCCCATGACGTGGTAGCGCACGGCGCAGTGGCCCACCATGCCGACGATGTTCAGCGCGGGCTCCATGCGCTGCACCGAGTCGAGGTACTCGGGATAGGTCTCCCAGTCCCACGGCAGGCCGTCGAGGATGGCGTCGCGGGGGATGTCCTCCACGCTCTCCATCATCTCGGCCAGGAACTCCTTGTTCTCGGGCTTCACCGGAGCGAACGTGACGCCACAGTTGCCCATCAGCACGGTGGTGACGCCGTGCCACGAGCTGGACGTCATGTACGGGTCCCAGCCCACCTGCGCGTCGAGGTGCGTGTGCAGATCGATGAATCCGGGCGACACGATCTGGCCGGTGGCGTCGATCTCACGCGCGGCCACCTCCCCGGTGAGGTCGCCGATGGCCGTGATGCGGTCGCCGTCGATGGCCAGGTCGGCCACGTAGCCGGGCGCGCCGGTGCCGTCGACGATGGTGCCGTTGCGGATGATCAGGTCGTGTGCCACGTGTCCCCCTCGAGTTCTCCGGCGACCTTACCGAGCGTGCGTTTCGGCTCTCTCACCGAGGTGAGTCACGCAGAACTCAAGCTCGGGAGAAGCGGCCGCGGAGGCGGTGCATGGTGATGGCCTGCATCACCGCGAGCCCGACCGACATGAGGCCGACCACCAGCATCGGTGGCAGCCAGCGGCCCAGCAGGGCCACGGCGAAGCCGAGCACCAGCGTGAACACGCGCTCGGGCGCCACCTTGCGCACCGCCCGCCACTGGATGTACATCAGCCCGCCGATGAAGGCCAGGATGGACAGCGCCAGCGTCCAGCGGTCGTGCGTGTCGAGGTGTTCGGTGGGGTGCTCCACCAGGTGCTTGGCCACCACCGCATAGAGGATGAGGCCCATCGCCAACGGGAAGTGGCCGAACGTGAAGATGTCGCGGGCGAACGTGCCCCGTGCGCCGCCCTTCGCCTCACGCAGGTGGTGCTCGGTGACCTCGGGCAGGTACGCGAAGTACGTCCACCACAGCACGCACGCCATGGCGACGGCCACCACCAGTGCCGACACGGTGGTCGCCGTCAGGCCCGCACCCGTCGCCGTCGCACCGGCGGCCACCAGCACCTCACCCAACGAGATGATGATGAACAGCGAGTGCCGCTCGGCGAAGTGCACCGGGTCGATCACCCAGTCGCCGCCGGCCGCACGCATGGCGCCGACCACGTTCATCATGCCGCCGACGATCCAGATGACGACCCGCGCTTCGTCGTGGAAGAACGCGCCGACCATCACGATGATGGGCGACAGCACGGCGGACGAGACGTAGGTGATGAACGCCGAGCGCGTGGCCGGGTTCACGAACGCCACGCTGCCCTGCATGGACAGCACGATGAGCTGCACGCCCAGGTAGGCGGCGGCGAACCAGATGCCACCGTCGTGAAAGGCCGTGGGGATGCTGGCCGTCATGATGAGCGCGACCGGGATGATGCACAGCACCAACACCCGGGTGACGGTGACGGCCTGCAGGTCGATGGCCGAACCGGCCCACGTGAACTGCGACCACTGCCACCACACCAGCCACGCCAGCAGCACGCCACGACCCAGCCCTGCGGCCGTCGGATCGTGGGCGATGGACGCGGCGATCTGCGTGACCGCGAACACGAAGACGAGGTCGAGGAACAGCTCGAGGTTGGTGGCGTGCCGTTCGCGCGCCGCGTCGGGGGATTCGGCGACGGTGGGGTCGGTCACACGCCCTCCTGGCGGATGGACGCGGCACGGGCGTGGGCGGTGAAGCCCTCGTGTTCGCTCATCGCCAGGATGGTAGGCGTCATGCGCGCCAGTGCCGCGCGGTCGGCCTTGGCCACGGCGGTGCGCTTCAGGAAGGTCTCGGCGGTGATGCCGCTGCTGACGTGGGCGAAGCCGCCGGTGGGAAGGCTGGCCGGGCAGCCGATGACGAAGTTGCCGGCGCTGAACAGCGTGTGCTGGCCCACCAGGATCTCGCCGGCGTTCACCAGCATGTCCAGCAGTTCGTCCTCGTGCTGCGCCGCCACGGCGATCTGCAGGTGCTCGGGCGCCCAGCGGTTGGCCACCTCGGCGGCCTCGGCCAGGTCGGCCACCAGCACGCAGCCGCCGTTCACACCGAGCGCCGCGGCGGCGGCCTCGGCGCGCACTGCGGGAAGTTCGGCGATCTGCGCGGCGAGCTCGACGTCGACCAGGTCGGCGAACGCGGGCGACGTGGTGATGAACAGCACGGCCGAGTCGGTGCCGTGCTCGGCCTCGTTCAGCAGGTCGGCCGCGGCCAGGCGAGGGTCGGCCGAGTCGTCGGCGATGACGACGCTCTCGGTGGGGCCGAGGATCATCATGGTGGCCACGCCGTAGCGCTGCATCTCGACCTGCGCGCACGCCACGGGCGGGCTGCCGGGGCCGACGATCTTGCGCACCTGAGGGATCGTTTCGGTACCGAAACCCAACGCCGCCACGCCGGCCGGGCCGTTCACACGGAACACGTCGGTGATGCCCAGCTTGCGGCACACCACGAGCACAGCGGGGTCGATGCGCCCGCTGCCGTCGGGCATCGGCGGCACCACCAGCGCCACCTGCGGCACGGCAGCCACCACGGCGGGGACGCCCAGTTGATAGGCGACGCTGGGATAGCTGGCCTTGCCGCTGGGCACGAACAGGCCGGCCGAGGTGATGGGCGTGACCTTCTCGCCCACCGTGAGGCCGGGCTCGCTGACGAAGCTCCAGTCGGCCGAGCGCTGCATGAGCTGCTCGTTGAACGCGCGCAGGTGGGCGATGGCGTCATCGATGGCGGCATCGACCTCGGGGGCCACCGAGGCAGCGTCGAGCTCGTCGGAAGTGGCCTTCAGCTGGTGCGGCTCGAGCGACACCTTGTCCCAGTCGCGCAGCGCGCGGCACACGGCCTCGTCGCCGTTGGCCCGCACGTCGTCGATGATGCGCCCGATGGACGCCTTCAACGACTCGTCGAAGATGGCCTCGAGGCCGCGCGAGCACAGCGCCGCACGGGCGGTCTCGTCCATCGCCGACCAGGTCAACCGTCGCATCACGGGCATGGCACCCGACGCTACCGGCCTCACCCCGGAGGACGCCGGTGGAACCATGGGTGGGCGTCCTCCAGCTGGGCCGCCAACTGCAGCAGCACGTCGTCGTCGCCCGCGCGTCCCATCAGCTGCGTGCCCACCGGCAACCCGGCGTCGTTCCACCACAGCGGCAGGCTCATGGCCGGCTGTCCGGTGCCGTTGGCCAGCGGCGCGTACGGCGAGTAGGGCAGCACGTGGTCCACCCGGTACTCGAGGAACGACGACCAGCCGTCGGGGCGGCCCGAGGCGAAGCGACCCAGCAGCGCCGGCGGCTCGCCGAGCGTCGCGGTCAGCAACGCGTCGTACGGCACCAGGAAGCGGGCCATCTGCCGGCCGACGGCGTGCACGGTGTCGATGCAGCCCAGGTAGTCGGCGCCCGACACCGTGCGGCCCAGTTCGCACGCCAATCGGGTGACGCGCTCGACCCGCTCCTCGGCGCCCGGACCGGCGGCGTCGACCACGGCCAGCGTGCCGCAGGCGACGATGCGCGACCAGGCGACGATGAACGCGTGCATGTCGACGGTCGGTTCGGCGGGCACCACCTCGTGGCCCAACGACTGGAGCAGCTGCGCCGTGTGCTCGACGGCCGCCACGCAGTCGGGGTGGATGGCCTCGCCGGTGAGTGAGCGCGTGGTCATGGCGATGCGCAGCCGCCGAGGCGGCGCAGAGATGGCGTCGACGAACGACCCGCGGCGCGGCGGGGCGTGGTACGGCGTGCCCAGGTCGGGCCCGGCCGTGGCGTCGAGCATGGCGGCCGTGTCGCGCACCGACCGGGCCAGGAACCCGTCGATGGCCATGCCCGCCCAGCCCTCGCCGCTCGCAGGCCCCTCGGGCAGCAGGGCTCGTGTGGGCTTCAACCCGAACAGCCCGCACGACGACGCCGGGATGCGCACCGAACCGCCGCCGTCGCTGCCATGTGCGAGTGGCACCACACCGGCCGCCACCGCCGCACCCGACCCTCCGCTGGAGCCACCGGCCACGTGCGCCGGGTTCCACGGGTTGCGCGTCGGGCGGCCGTACACGGCCGACTCGGTGGTGACACCGATGCCGAACTCGGGGCTGGTGGTGCGCCCGAACGTGGCCACGCCGGCGGCGCGCATGCGCACGAACATCTCGCTGTCGTACGTGTGGCGGTACCCGTCGAACAGGCGCGAGCCCATCGACGTGGGGAAGTCGACAGCCTCGCAGCTCAGGTCCTTCAACAGGAACGGCACGCCGGTGAACGGGCCGTCGGGAAGCCCGGCGGCGATGGCCGCACGGGCCACGGGCTCCTGCACGTGCACCACCGCGGCGATGGCGTCGTCGGTGGCAGCGGCACGCTCGAGCGCCACGTCGAGCAGCTCGTCGGCCGTCACCTCGCCGCCCTTCACCAGCGCGGCCAGGCCGGTGGCGTCGAACTCGACGTACTCATCGAATCGCATGGACCCCATGCTGGCACGGGACCGTCCAGTAGGCTTCCGTCACGTTCCGGTCACTTCCGAGGAGCGTTTCCGCCATGCCCGTCACTGTTGTCGTAGGCGCCCAATGGGGCGACGAGGGCAAGGCCAAGGTCATCGACCTGCTCGCCGCCGAGCACAGCCATGTCGTCCGTTACCAGGGCGGGCACAACGCCGGCCACACCGTGGTGGTGGGAACCGAGCGGTATGCCTTGCAGCTCATCCCCAGCGGCGTGCTGTACCCGCACATCGTGCCGGTCATCGGCAACGGCGTGGTGGTCGACCTACCGACGCTGTTCAAGGAGATCGACACGCTCGAGAGCCGCGGCATCAGCTGCGCGAAGTTGAAGGTGAGCAGCCAGGCGCACCTCATCTTCCCGTGGCACCAGTCGCTCGACGCGCTGTACGAGGCCAAGCGTGG
>CBHWEI010000060.1:0-16519 GCA_966112835.1 uncultured Acidimicrobiaceae bacterium | reverse complement strand
GACTCTTAATCCGCAGGTTCTGGGTTCGAAACCCAGGGGGCGCACACGACACGAAGGGAGGGCCACGGCCCTCCCTTCGTCGCGTTCCCGGCAAGATCTCGTCATCCTTCCGACAAACCGCTCAACATCTGCTGAAACGGTTCCGATACCCCAGCGTGATGAATGGGCGGGCACCCGAATCCGATGAATCGACACGCGACGGCGGCTTCTCGCTGATCGAGGTGTTGATCTCGATCGTCTTGATCGGCCTCGTCGTCGTGCCCCTGCTGCAGGCGGTGTCGACGTCGATCGTCGCGTCGTCCACCAGTCGCTCCGCCGCGCAGGTCGAGACCGCGCTGGTGAACGCCGCCGACCGCGTGAACCGAGCGCCGATCCACTGCGACTACACCATCTACGCGCAGGCCGCCGTGCAGACGCAGTGGGGCCCCGACGCCGGCGACCGGGTGGTGTTGACGCAGTTCTACTACGTGCCAGGGGCGAACGCGACCCAGAACGGTTCGTGGTTGGAGGGGATCCCTGGGACCCCCGCCTGCAAGAACGGCACGCCCAGCGACGGCGAGGTGCAGAAGGTCCGCATGACCATCACCAGTCCCGACAACAAGATTTCCCGCACGATCGAGGTGGTCAAGAGCGATGTCTGATCCCATTGCACGCCGTTCCCGCTTGCAGCGCCGCCGCGATCGCCACGGCGACGCGGGCATGACCCTGCCCGAGCTGCTCGTGTCCGTGATGATCGTCGGTGCCATCGTCACCGCGCTCGCCACGTCGCTCACCGTCGTGTTCCGCCAGCAGCCGGCCACCTCGGGCCGCTTCAACGTGGCCCGCGCCGAACAGACCATCGGCATGTGGGTGCCCGCCGACCTTGCGTCGGCCGTCACCGTCGACACCAACCCGGCCGGCTCGCCCTGCGGCAACGCCTGCCCGGGCAACGTGCACCTGACGGGCTCGACCGCCATGCTGCTGACGTGGACGACCACGTCGACGGCCGGCGTCACCACCACCACCAAGGTGGCTTACCACTTCTACCAAGCCGACGACGGCACGTACCAACTGTCACGCATCCACTGCGAGTCCAGCGGAGGCGGTTGGACGTGCGACTCGACCATCGTGCTGCGCGACCTTCCCGGACCTCCCGGTGGCGACCCGTTCGTCCCCGGCGTCACGCCGCCCAGCTGGGTCATCCTGGTGAGCGAGCCGCTCGCCGCCGACGCCGTCAACGAGAGCCAGGTGGCCCCCACCGACTCGTATATCAAGAACGCCAAGCGCGTGGTCGTCACCATCAACGGCGGCGGCAACGATCCCGGCGCCGGTGGCGGCATCAACCAGATCAGCATCACGGCCGGCGGCACCACGCGTACGGTGATCGACGCGAACAGCATCCAGGGCGCGCCCTCGTTCGCCGAGGCCCGCAGCCGCTGCGGTGGCCCCATCGCCCTCGTGGTCGACGAGTCGAACTCGATCGGCACGTCCATCACCCAGGTGAAGGCGGGCGTCACCTCCTTCATCCAGGCGCTGGCCGGCACCCCCGTGAAGCTCGAGGTCGTCCGCTTCCAGACGTACTCCAGCATCATGGGCGACAACGCGGCATGGAACCGCTACTTCGACATGACGAAGGACACCGACGTGAACACCCTGCTGTCGGCCGTGGCCGGCCTGCAGGGCAGCTGGTCGACGAACCCGTACGGCGGCACCAACTGGGAGGAGGCGCTGTACCGCACCTTCTACAACGCCGACGGCTCCACCGCCCAGCAGATCCCCGACACCGTGGTCTTCTTCACCGACGGCGTGCCCACCTTCGACCGCATGGTCTACAAGACCAGCCCCGGCATCCTTCCCGCCCAGCCGCCCGCTCCCCCGGCCCCGTGGGCCGCATCGAACGGTTCTTCATACAGCCAGGTCGCCTTCAACCGGGCCAACTACATCGCCACCCAGTTCCGCTCCAGCGTGAAGTTCATCGGCGTGGGCGTGGGCTCGGGCATCACCTCCAACTCGCTGTGGGTGAGCGACCCGGGCGCCGGCTACAAGTACACGTGGGAGAAGGGCTCGTGGTCGTACGAGCAGCGCAGCAGCTACACGTACCAGGCCCGGTACCAGACCCGCACCACGAGCAGCGCGCCGTGGAACTGGGCGACGCTGGCCCAGTACAACGCCGTCAGCAGTGGCAGCCGAAAGCGGGATCAGGGGTGGACGACGATCACCCAGGCGCAGTACACCGCGTTGGAGAATCCGGCCAACGACAACAACTCCGACGGCGTCACCCGCACGGCGACATGGACGCCCATCAGCACCGCCGACTTCACCGCGGGCAACACAACGGCCGACGAGACCGACGGCTTCCGTCCCCGCTCGGGCGGCAAGTCGTACACGCCGCCGTACCTGGACTGGGAGCCGTTCACCGGCACCCGCAGCGGCGACGCCAACATGTACCGCTCGACCAAGGTCTACAACAGCCCGCCCTACGAGGGCTACGACCCGCCGGTCACCGCCAACACGTTGAACTCGCTCATCCTGGCCCGCCTCATCGCCGGCAACGACTACGGCGTGCCCGCCGTCTGGAACGGCTCGGCGTACACCAACGCCGAAGAAGCCGACATGTACGTGCTGCCCCAGTGGTCGCAGTTCACCGCCGCACTGCAGGCGGTGGCCCTGGGCAAGTGCGGCGGCACGTTGACGTTGCAGACGAAGCTGAACGGCAGCACCGCCGTGCCCGACCCGTTCACCTACCAGAACAGCGGCGTCACCGACGCCGGTGGCGCCGTGGTGAAGCTCGAGCCCAAGGTGGTGCGCACCAACCAGCAGTTCACCACGGGCACGTTCGACTTCGAGATCCCCGACGGCCGCTTCTTCACCGTCGAGATCCGTCCGGTCAACCTGACCGACCTGGGCACCTACCAACCCATCGGCTGGACCTGCCGCGCCGGCGTGAACGGCCGGTCCGTCACGGCCGTGCCGATCGACGACTCCATCTGGAGCGGCATCAAGGTACAGGTGGGCGCGAACGAGGCCGTCTCCTGCATCCTGTCGGTGAGCAAGGTCTGATCATGCGTCGGACCCGCATTCGCGGCCGCCGAGAACCGGCGCCCCAGCCCATCGAGGGCGCGCGCCAGGACGAGGGCTCGGTCCTCATCCTGTGCCTCGTCTTCATGGTGGTCGGTGCGCTCATCGTCGTGCCGCTGATGAACTACGCCATGTCGGTGCTGAAGGCCAACTCGGTGCTCAGCGACAAGACGCGCCGCGTCGAGTCGGTGAAGGCCGGCCTGCGCGTGGCCCTGGCCGACCCGGTGTCGCTGTACGAGCAGTGCGGCAACGGCGGCCCGAACACGCCCATCCGCCTGGCCTCGCCGCAAGTGGGCGGGATGACCGTCGTGACGAACTGCTACTTCATCGACTTCGCATCGGCGCAATCGGCCGACGAGAAGCACTGGGGCCTCACCGCCACGCAGGTGGGTCAGGTGCCGCCCATGCAGCTGAAGGGCAGCTCGTACGTCTCGCCGAACCCCGCCGACCCCGCAGCGTGGGTGGCCGACACCACCAAGGCCGCAACGACCGGCAAGATCTGGCTGCCGAACGTGCCCGTGCACGCCCTGAACCGCCGCGCCGCGACCGGATTCTCGATGCCGGCCGGCTTCCCGACGTGCAAGGTGTTCTTCCCCGGCACCTACACCGATCCCATCGTCATCAACGGACCAGCGTTCTTCACGTCCGGCATCTACTACTTCGAGAACGAGGTGAAGTTCATCGGCGGCTCGAGCGCGGTCATCGGCATGGGCGCCGAACAGGGTTGCTCCGACGACCAGGAGGCCGCGTTCTACGCCGTCAACGCCCCGGCCACGCACAACATCAACGGCCTCGGCGCGACGTTCGTGTTCGGCGCTGCCGGCAAGCTCACGGTCGACAACACGGCCGGTGGCACCATCGACGTGCGCTTCAACCAGCGCTACGTGCAGCCGGGCGACGACAGCGTGGCCCCCTCGGCGGGCGTGTCGATCACCACCGTCAATGGCGCGCTCAACGCCGGTGTGCCCGGCCCGCTGAACGTGGCGGCCGTCAACTACGCACCGCTTTCGCTGGTGGGCGCCGCCGGAACACCGGCCGCCACCCCGGACTACAACCCGTCCACGTTGACCGCCGCGACGATGGTCGCACCGGCCACCACGTGGACGCCCGTCGTGAACGTCAACCTGCCCGGCAACACCGCGGCCAACGTGGCGATCCCCGGCTACGTGGCGGTGCCGATGGGTGTGGTCAAGGTGACCAACCCCACGGGCAAGAGCGTGAAGATGGCGGGCGGCGTGCTCGCCGCCCAGTACGTCATCGCCGACTCCCGCGCCGGCACCCCGCCCGTGGCCCAGACGGTCGACATCGGCTTCCTGGAGAGCATCGTGCAGCGCACGTTCCGCATCGTGTCGACCAACGGGCTCACCAAGTCCACCGCCCTCGTGCAGGTGAACCAGAACGGCGCCTACGCCGTGAACAGCTGGGAAGTGCAGTAGCGCGACGGCGGCCCGTCAGGGCAGCAGCACCGTCTTGCCCACCACGCGGCGCTCCAACTGATCGGTGAGGGCCTCGGCGACATCGGCCAGCGGGTAGGTACGCGGCTCGACGGGATGCAACCGTCCGTCGGCGACGGCGGCGATGACCTCGGCGAGCATCGCCTGGTTCTCGGCGCCGTGGGTGACGGTCCAGCCGCCCCAGTCCACGCCGGTGACGCGCCGGTTGCGCAGCAGCACCTGGTTGGCCGGCAGGCGCGGGATCTCGCCCGAGGCGAAGCCGATGACGAGCAGCTGTCCGTCGTCGCGCAACGAGCGCAGCCCGGCTTCGGCCAGGCTGCCGCCGACGGGGTCGTAGACGTGGTGCACTCCCCCGCCGCTCAACTCCTTGGCGCGGGTCTTCACGTCCTCGGTGGACGTGTCGATGACGGACTCGGCACCCGCGGCGAGCGCCAGCTCACGCTTGTCGGCCGACGACGCCGCGGCGATGACGTGCAGACCCATGGCCCGGCCGACGTCGACCGCGGCCAGGCCCACGCCGCCACCTGCGCCCAGTACGAGCAGCCACTCGCCCGCCTGGGCACGGGCGCGTCGCTGGAGCGCGAACCACGCCGTGCAGTAGCTCTGCACGAACGTGGCCGCCTGGCCGTGCGACACGGCGTCGGGCGTGTGGATGGCACGGAACGCGTGGACGACCACCTCGCTGGCGTAGCCGCCACTGAGGCCGGTGGTGGCGAACACCCGGTCGCCGACCGCGTGGGTGGTGACGCCCTCGCCCACCTCGGTGACCACGCCGGCCACCTCGCCGCCGGGCACGAACGGCAGCGTCGGCTTCAGCTGGTACAGGCCCTGCACGATGAGGCCGTCGACGAAGTTCACCCCGCACGCCTTCACCTCGATGCGCACCATCCCGAGGCCGCACGGCGCCGATGGCTGCTCCTCCAGCACCAGTTGGTCGACAGGAGCGAACGAGTTGCAGGAAACGAACCGCATGCGCAGCGACGGTAGTGCGAAGCTGTACGGCGATGCGGCTCGAAGCGTTCACCCTGACCGGCCGGCACGTGCAGCTCGAGCCACTCGACACTTCACACGCCGCCGACCTCCACCACGCGGCCGGCCGCGACCGGTCCACCTTCGGGTACACGGCCGTGCCCGCCGACGAGGATGCGATGCGCGTGTACATCGAGGGGTTGCTGGCCGACGCCTCCCGCGACCTGGCCGTGCCGTTCGTGCAGCGACGTCTCGCCGACGACACCCTGGTGGGGTGCACCCGGTTCCTGGGGGTCACGTGGCTGGGCGACCGGCCAACGCCCACCGAGGTCGAGATCGGCGGCACGTGGCTGGCCACCGACGCGCAGCGGTCGCCGGTGAACACCGAGGCCAAGCTGCTGCTGCTCGGGCACGCCTTCGACGTGTGGAAGGTGCAGCGCGTGGCCATCTGCACCGACGAACGCAACGAACGCAGCCGCGCCGCCATCGAACGCCTGGGCGCCACCTTCGAAGGTGTGCTGCGCAACCATCGCATGTGCGCCGGCCACCTCACCACGCCCGGCCCGCGCAACACGGCGAGCTACTCCATCCTTCCCCACGAATGGCCGGACATCCGTCGCCGGCTCCAGGAGCGCCTCCATGGCTGACGATCGACAGGTGATGCTCATCACCGGCGCCTCCCGTGGCATCGGTGCGGCACTGGCCCGCGCTGCGGCGGCCGAGCACTACGACCTGGTGCTCAACTACGCCACATCGGCGGCACTCGCCGACGACCTGGCCGCCGAGCTGCGCGAGTCCGGCAGCCGAGCCCTCACCGTGCAGGCCGACATGGGTTCCGAGGCCGACGTCGTGCGCATGTTCGAGACGGTCGACCAGTGGTTCGGCCGCGTCGACGTGGTGGTGAACAACGCCGGCATCGCCGGCGGCTACGGCACCATCGACAGCGTCGACGAGGCGATGCTCGCCCGCCTGTGGGCCGTGAACGTCACCGGCCCGTTCCTGTGCGCCCGTGAGGCGTCCGCACGCATGCGCACCGATCGGGGTGGCCGCGGCGGCAGCATCGTGAACATCTCGTCGAAGGCCGCGTTGCTCGGCGGTTCGGGTGAATGGATCCACTACGCCGCGTCGAAGGGCGCCATCGACACGCTCACCGTGGGCCTGGCCAAGGAGCTCGCCCCGTTCGGCGTGCGCGTGAACGGCGTTCGTCCCGGCCTCATCGAGAGCGACTTCCACGACCATGCCCCACCGGGGCGCGTCGAGCGGATGCGGCCCACGGTCCCCATGCTGCGGTCCGGTTCGGCGGCCGAGGTGGCGGGCGCCGTGCTGTTCCTGGCAGGGCCCAAGGCGAGCTACGTCACCGGCACGTTCGTCGACGTCACCGGCGGCCGCTGACCGCGGAGCACCGCACGGCCGGCCACCCAGGCCACCACCGACGTGACGACGGCCATCACGACCATCACGGGCGGCAGCGCCTCGGGCCCGATGGCGTCGAACAACTGCCCCAGCAGCCACGGCATCAGCAACCCGCCCACGCCCGATGCGGCCACGATGGCCGAGGTGTTCTTCCCGCTCAACGCGAGGTGCGACTCGGCGAAGGCCATCATCGACGCGTACTGCGGCGCGATGGACACGGCGAACAACGCGGTCACCGCCCACAGCACCGGCCCGCCGTCGGGGAACAGCGCGAACAGCACCGCGGCCACCACCGACACGGCCATGCTGCCCGCCACCATCCACCCCGGCGACAGCAGCCGCGCCAACCAGATGGCCGCCAACCGGCCCAGCGTGAAACCCAGCCAGAACACGGTGAGCACCGCGGTGGCCGTGGTGGCGTCGCCGTAACCGATCTGCTCGACGTACGTGTGGATCCAACCGGCGAAGCCGGTCTCGAGTGCCACGTACGAGAAGAAGAACAGGCAGATGAGCACCACCTGCAACGTCCGGGCGCCACCGGCGGCGCTGCGCGCCACGGTCTCCATGCGCGTGCGCACCGGCGCGGGGTGACGCAGCAGCATCGACCCGGCGACCAGCGCGAGCACACCGGCCGGCACGGCCACGCCCCACACCGAGTCGAACCAGTGGATCGAGCGATTCACCAGCAGCGGCGCCGACAGGGCGCCCAGCGCGAAGCACAGGTGCAGCGCGTTCAACAGCGAGCCCGCGCCGTCGGGCCGGCTCCACATGACCAGCGTGTTGCCGCACACGTCGCTCAGACCTGCCGCCAAGCCGAGCACGGCGAATGCCAGCACGAGCAGCACCAGGTTCGGTGCCCAGGCGGCGAGCAGGATGCTGGTGACGCACACGCCCATGGCACCCGCCCACCACTGGTGCCCGTGCCCGCGGTCGATGAGGCGTCCGGCGAACGACGACCCGGCGATGTAGCCCGTGGACCCGCCGACGAAGATCCAGGCGATGCCACCGTCGTCGGTGCCCATGCGATCGCGCAGATGCGACAGGGCCGGCCCCTGCAGCGACAGGACGATGCCGATGAGCACGAACCCGAGCAGGTAGGCGGCAACGGCGTCACGCCGTGTGTCCGGCCCAGAATTCGTCGATTGCATCCAGGTGGAATCTAGGCGAGCGGGTAGCGTCGGCCTCGATGCAGGTGCTCGTCGTGCTCGCCCACCCGAACGGCGACAGCTTCAACCACGTCATCGCCGCCAGAGCGTGCGGGGCGCTGCGTACCGCAGGCCACGAACCGCACCTCCTCGACCTGGGCGCGCTCGGGTTCCGCGCGGCGATGTCGGCCGAGGAGCGCGAGGCGTACCACACCGATCAGCCCATCCTCGACCCGCTGGTGCGCGAGCACGCCGACCTGGTGCGCACCGCCGAGGCACTCGTGTTCGTCTACCCCACCTGGTGGAGTGGCCAGCCGGCGGTGTTGAAGGGCTGGCTCGAGCGGGTGCTCGTGCCCGGCGTGGGGTTCGTGTTCAACGACGCCGGCAAGGTGCGCCCCGGTCTCACGCACGTGCGCCGGATGGTGGGCATCACCACCTACGGCTCGCCGTGGCGGTACGTGAAGTTCGTCAACGACAACGGCCGGCGCACCCTCATGCGCACCATCCGCCTGAACACCGGTTGGCGCACGCGCACGAAGTGGCTCGGGCTGTACGCCATCGACACCAGCACACCCGAGCAGCGCGAGGCGTTCCTGGCACGCGTCGAGCGAGCGATGAGGGCGCTGTGAAGGTCCACGTCGTCCACTGCCACCCGGCCGCCGATTCCCTGGTCGCCGCCGCCCGCGACCGCGTGATGGCCGGGCTGGCCGCCGGCGGGCACGAGGTGCGCCTGCTCGACCTCTATGCCGAGGGATTCGAGCCCGAGCTGTCGGCGTGGGAACGGACCCACCACCTCGACGACCCGTCGACGAAGCCCGACATCGCCCGCTACGCCGCGGACCTGCAGTGGTGCGACGCGCTGGTCCTGGTGTACCCCACGTGGTTCTCGGGGCAGCCGGCCATGCTGAAGGGCTGGATCGACCGCGTGTGGGTGCGCGGGGTCGCCTACGAACTGCCCGAAGGGGCGAACACCATCCGCCCCCTGCTGGGCAACATCCGCCGCATCGTGGTGGTCACCACGCACGGCTCGCCCAAGTGGGTGAACGTGCTGCAGGGTGAAGGCGGCAAGCGGGTGGCGTTCCGCTCGCTGCGCCTGCTGGTGAACCGCCGGGCACGCAGCACGTGGTTGGCCATGTACGGCGTCGACCTGGCCGATCAGGCGGCACGCACGGCGTTCCTCGACAAGGTCGAACGCCGCTTGCGCGAGCTGCGCTGACCCGTCAGTCCGCCCGCTCGAACACCGTCACGGCCTCGACGTGCGGTGTGTTGGGGAACAGGTCGAGCACCGTCGAACCCGTGTGCCGGTAGCCGCGCGCCGCCAGGAGCGCCGTGTCGCGGGCGAGCGACACGGGGTCGCAGCTCACCAGCACCACGCGCGCTGCGCCGGTGGCCACCAGCACGTCGCACGCGTCGACGCCCAGGCCGGCGCGAGCAGGGTCGACCACGGCCAGCCGCACCGGCGTCGGCTGCCACTGTTCGAACGGCACGGCCACCACCTGGGTGTCGGGCAGGTTCACCCGTGCGTCGGCGCATGCCGACCGCGAGCTCTCGACCAGGACGGCCGATGCCATGGGCAACGCCGCGGCGAACAGGCCGACCCCGCCGTACGCGTCGAGCACCCGGCCCGGCTCGTGCAACAGCGGGCCGCACGCGTCGCGCACCGTGGCGACCAGCAACTCGGCCGCCGCAGGGCCACTCTGGAAGAACGACGGCGCACTGACGCGCAACGTGGCGCCGGCCACCGTCTCGTGCACCACGGCCGACGGCCCCACGGCCACGTGCGCCGGCAGTCCCGTCACCCGAGCCTGCGGGGCCGAGGACGATGCGGAGGCGGAGGACGAGAACGGCAGCACCGACACCTCGCCACTGGCCACGCCCACACGCATCGACACCTCGTCGGCGCCGCGCACGCGCAGGTCGGGCAGCAGCGCCGAGATGGCCGGGTGGGCCACCAGGCACTCGTCGAGCTGCACGATGCGGCGGCTCGAGGCGGCACGCAGCCCCACGCGGCCGTCGCCGTCCACCGCGAACCGCATGGACGTGCGGTACTCCCACGGCGCCACCGCCCCACCGTCGACGACCACGGCGTCGGGCAACTTCGCGGTGCGGCGCAGCGCATCGGCCACGATCGACGCCTTCATCGTCCGCTGCCCCTGGGCGTCGACGTGCTGCCACTGGCAACCACCGCAGCCGCGGGCCAGCGCCGGGCACGGCGGTGCCACACGGTGCGGCGACGGGTCGAGCACCTCGTCGACCACGCCCTTGGCGAAGTCCTTCTTCGTCGTGTGTACTGCGACACGCACGCGCTCGCCCGGCAGCCCGCCGTCGACGAACAGCACCCGCCCGTCGGCAGCGTGGGCGATGCCGTCACCGCCTGCGGCCATCTTCTCGACGACGACCGTCTCGGAGTGCTGCGTGCCGGCCATCGCTCCGAGCCTACGGACACCGCACGGTGAGGACGCGCGCAGTACCCTCGGCGGGTGCCCAGGATCGAGATCGCCCCCAGCGTGCTGCCCGCCGACTTCGCCCGCCTCGGTGAGGAGGTGGCCGCCCTGGAGGCGGCCGGGGTGGACCGCATCCAGTGGGACGTCATGGACGGTCAATTCGTGCCGAACCTCACGTTCGGGCCCGATGTCATCGCCGCCGCTCGCCGCCACACGTCGCTGCCGTTCGAGGCGCACCTCATGGTGTACACGCCCGACGTCCTGGCCGCCGAGTACGTGAAGGCGGGCTGCTCACGCCTCATCGTCCACGCCGAGGCGTGCACCCACCTGCACCGCACGTTGGGCAACATCGCCTCCCTGGGCGCCACCGCGTCGGTCGCGCTGAACCCGGCGACGCCCGCCTCGGCGATCGCACATGTGCTGGACCTGGTGGACATGGTGCTGGTGATGACCGTCAACCCCGGCTTCGGCGGCCAGAAGTACATCGCCACCATGGAGCCCAAGATCCGCGAGGTGCGGGCCATGATCGCGGCCGCCGGGTTGGTCGATCGGGTGGACATCGAGGTGGACGGTGGCATCGGCCCCGACACCATCGCCGCGGCGGCCGGTGCCGGCGCCAACGTGCTCGTGGCCGGCAGCGCCCTCTACCGCGACCCCGAGGGCCTGGGCCACGCGGTGGCCGACCTGCGCGCCCGCGCCGCGGCGGCGTTCAGCGACTGAGCGGCTCGGTGGGCTCGTGGTGCCGGGTGCGGTCGACGGGAGCCCCGCTGCTGAGGTCGCGCAGGCCTCGGCCGATCGCGAACAGCAGGTGCTTCACCAGCACCAGCGCGAGCAGCACCAGCAGGGCGATGCCCACCGGCCGCAGCACCGCGCCCACCAGGCTCTCGCCGTTGCCGCGCAACGGCGCCAGCACGCCCGTGTCCACCGACGAACCGTCGGGGAGCAGCGTGCGCACGGGGTCGTCGAGCGTCGGGCAGTCGACGTCGCTGTCGTTCAGGCCCACCACGGCGTCACCGCCGAACAGCGGCGCCGGCTCGCGCACCGTGCTCACCAGCGCGCCATCGTCGGCCGCGGTGCCCGCGCCCACGATGTACGTCTCGCCCACGCCCAGGAAGCGGGTTTCGTCGCCGTAGCGCACGTCCACCTGGTCGCCCACCTGGTAGCCCTGCAGCGACCCGGCCAGCAACCGGGTGACGCGGAAGCGGGCGGTGGTGGCCACCGCGTCGGTGATCTCGCCCTCGAACACGGCCACCGGATTCGCCGGCGCCACGCACCCCGCGCCCAGCACCACCAGCGGCCCCTGCGCGGCGGGCAGGCCGTTCGACGGGTCGACCACCAGGGTGGACGGCACCGGCTGACCGGGCGCGGGCGGCGGCACCGTGGTGGACGGCGTGGCGGCGACACGCTCGACGGCCGGCGCGCCGGCAGCGGCGCGGGCCGACACCGGGTGGGACGCCACAGCCGACCAGGCTCCGACCGCGCACGCGGCGGCCGAGAGGCCGAGGAGCAACGATCGGGTTCGCATCGCGGCTCACGCTAGTGAACCGGGCGTGACGAGCGGCGTCAGCGACCCTCGAAGCGCGGGGCGCGCTTCTCGGCGAACGCCAGGAACGCCTCGGTGGTGTCCCTGGTGCCGGCGATGTTCACCGACTGGGCCATGCCCTCGTCGTCGAGCGCCTCTTCCATGGTGACCGCCATGGCGTTGTTGAGCAGGTGCTTCGTCTGGGCCAGGGCGATGGGCGGGCCGGCGGCCAGGCGGGCGGCCCAGTCGTCGACGAACGCGTCGAGCTCGCTGTCGGGCACCACGCGGTTCACCAGGCCGATGCGCTCGGCCTCGGCGGCGTCGATGATGTCGGCGAACAGCGCCAGCTCCTTCGCCTTGTGCAGGCCCACCCGGCGGGGCAGCAACCACGAGCCGCCGAAGTCCAGGCTCAGGCCACGGCGGGCGAAGATCTGCGAGAAGCGGGCCGAGTCGCCGGCCACCACGAGGTCGCACCCCAACGCCAGGTTGCACCCGGCACCCACCGCCACGCCACGCACCTTGGCGATGACGGGCTGGGGCAGCCGGTGCAACGCCAGCGCGACATCGCCCACGTGGCGCATCGACGCCAACTGGTGACGGGGACGCGCACCCGGCGCCGGGGTGAGGTCGGCGCCGCTGCAGAACTCGCCGTTCGCACCGGTGATGACCACCACCCGGTCGTCGTCGTTGTCGGCGATCTCGCGGAACACGACGAGCAGCTCGTCGAACATCGTGCCGCTCATGGCGTTCTTCTTGGCGGCACGGTCGAGCGTGACGGTGACGATGCCGTTCTCGCGGCTGACGTTGAGGGTCTCCATCCGGCCGACGATACTGAGGGCATGGGCTTCAACCCGCAGCGCAAGCGCGTCGCACGCCGCAGCGACTTCCTCTTCGTCGGTGCGGCCGCAGTGCTGTGCATCGGCCTGGTGCTGTGGACCCTGCTCGGCTGAGTCAGCGGGACATGTCGAAGGGCACGCCGGCGAGCAGCCACTCGGCGATGCGGCGCGGCGACTCGCCCAGCCAGTAGGTGGCCGACAGCCGCCGCGGCACCCGCACGTGGCGCCGGTCGGCCTTCACCGCGGCCACCGTGCGCCGGGCCATCAGCTCGGGCGACTTCTTCGGCAGCATGTGCAGCATGTTGAACCGGTGCAGGATGGGCGCCGACCAGTCCTCGGCCTCCAGCCGGTCCCACATCTCGGTGTCCACCGGGCCGGCCGCCATGAGCGTGACGTTCACCGGTGTGTCGCGCAGCTCGATGCGCACCGACGCGGCGAAGTTGTTGATGCCGGCCTTCGAGCCGGCGTAGACGGTCATGCCGGGGAAGCCGGCGGTGCCGGCCAGCGACGACACGAACACCAGCGAGCCCTTGCCGCGGGCCAGCATGCCCGGCAGCACCGCCTGGGTGAGCACCGCCGGCGCCTCCAGGTTCAGGCGCAGCACGTCGCGGATGCCGTGCGGCGTCTCGTTCACCAGCCACTCGCGGCTCTCCAGGCCGGCGTTGTTCACCAGCACGTCGATGGGGCCGGCGTCGGCCTCGACCCGGGCGATCAGCCCGTCGGTGGCCTCGGGGTCGAGCAGGTCGACGGTGAACGCCTCGCCCTTGGTGGCCATCGCCACCTTGGCCAGGCCCTCGGCCGAACGGGCCGCGAGCGACACCCGCGCGCCGTTGGCGGCGAACTCGCGGGCCATGGCCGCGCCGATGCCTCGCGATGCTCCGGTGACGAGGACGTGGGCTCCCTGCAGTTCCATCGCCGCATCGTAGGCAGTGCGGCGCGGGTCAGAACGCGTCGGCGATGACGTGCACCTTCGCGGCGACCACGGCCACCACGTCGAAACGCACCTCCACCGACCCGGGTCGGTGCTCGGCCAGCCACAGCACGGCCAGACGCCGCAGCCGCTGCTGCTTGCGCCGGTCCACCGCGGCCTCGGGTCCACCGAACGCATCGGTGGCACGCGCCTTCACCTCGCAGAACACCACCAACCCCGCCCGGCCCACCACCAGGTCCAGCTCGCCCGACGGACACCGCCAGTTGCGGTCGAGCACCTCGTAGCCGGCGCGCCGGTACCAGCGTGCCGCCTCGTCCTCACCGAACCTGCCGCGGGCCTGTGACGCGGTCAGAGCTCGATCGGGGGCAGCTCCTCGACGTTGACGTCCTTGAAGGTCAGGACCCTGACCTTCGGGATGAACCGGGTCTTCCGGTACATGTCCCACACCCATGCGTCGCTCAACTCCACCTCGATGACCGGCCTGGCGGAGTCGCCCGTGACAGTGACGGACACCTCGTTGGCCAGGTAGAAGCGGCGCTCGGTCTCGACGGCGAAGCGGAACATGCCCGCGACGTCCTGATATTCCTGCGCGAGTTGGAGCTCTCGCTCGGCCTCGAAGTTCTCGAGATCGTCAGAACTCAACGTGGGTGCTCTTCACACCGAAGTGCGCGAGGAGGCGAACGCCTCAGACCTCGCGCTTCTCCTTGATCTTGGCGGCCTTGCCGACGCGATCGCGGACGTAGTACAGCTTGGCGCGACGCACGTCGCCCTTCTTCATGACCTCGATCTTCACGACCGTGGGCGTGTGGATGGGGAAGGTGCGCTCGACACCGACGCCGGAGCTGAGCTTGCGGACCGTGTAGGTCTCGGCCACGCCGCTGCCCTTGCGGGCGATGACGTTGCCCTGGAAGACCTGGACGCGCTCCTTGTTGCCCTCGACCACCTTCACGTGCACCTTGAGCTCGTCACCGGGGCCGAAGGCCGGGATGTCGGAGCGGAGGTACTGGGCGTCAACGATGTCGGTGGACTTCATGGCTGGCTCTCTCAAGGTCTACAGGGAACGCTCAAGGATAGGTGACAGAAGGGAACTCTTCCAACAAGCGGCGGTCGGTTTCGGAGAGCCCGCCGCGGACGTCGAGCAGATCGGGGCGGTACTGCAGGGTGCGGTGCAGGGCCTGCGCGCGTCGCCAGCGCTCGATGCGGGCGTGGTCGCCGCCGCGCAGCACCTCGGGCACAGCCCACCCGCGGAACTCGGCGGGACGGGTGTACTGCGGCTCCTCCAGCAGCCCGTGGGCGCCGAAGCTCTCGTTCACGGGGCTGGCATGGTTGCCCATCGCACCGGGCAGCAACCGCACGACGGCCTCGATGACCAGGCACGCAGCGACCTCTCCCCCGTTCAGCACCACATCGCCGATGCTCAGTTCACCGTCCACCAGGTGCTCGCGCACACGGTGGTCGATGCCCTCGTAGCGGCCGCACAGCAGTGAGAAGCCACCGGAGCCGGCCACGTCGGATGCCAGTTCCTCCGCCATGCGCTGGTCGAAGCGCCGCCCACCGGGGCCGAGCAGGAACAGCGGACGGGGTGGCTGGGCGGCCTCGACGCTCGCGAACAACGGTTCGGGCTTCATCACCATGCCGGCGCCACCGCCGAACGGGCTGTCGTCGACTGTGCGGTGCACGTCGGAGGTGTGCTCCCGCGGGTCGTGCAGGCGCAGGTCCAGCAGGCCGCCCATCCGGGCCTTGCCCAGCAGGCTCTCGCCACAGAACGCGTCGATGAGGCCCGGGAAGATGGTGAAGACGTCGATCCGCATCGCGCCGGTCAGCCTACGTCTGCCAACCTGGGGGGCGATGATCTACCACCTCACCGAACCCGACCGTTGGGCGCGCTCGCTCGCCGAAGGGGTGCACACCGGCTCGAGCCGCGGCATCGAACTGGCCGACGAAGGCTTCATCCACCTCAGCACGGCCGAGCAGTGGCCGGTGGTGCGTGAGCTGTTCTACGCCGACGTCGACCCGCTGCTGCTGCTGCACGTCGACGAGACGCTGGTGCAGGGCGACGTGGTGTACGAGCAGCTGGGCGATGCCCCCGCCGAGTTCCCCCACCTGTACGGCCCGCTCCCCCTGTCGGCCGTCGTCCGGGTCGAGACGCTCACCCGCGGCTGAGCGGGCCCAGTCGATCGGGCTCAGTCGAGCAGGTCGAACAGGCCGTCGGGCGGGTCGATGACCACCCGACCGGCAGTGCTCGACACGACGAACACCACCGGCACCAGGCCGCCGGTGTCGAGCTCGAGGATGT
This sequence comes from uncultured Acidimicrobiaceae bacterium, assembly GCA_966112835.1. Classification (GTDB taxonomy): domain Bacteria; phylum Actinomycetota; class Acidimicrobiia; order Acidimicrobiales; family Ilumatobacteraceae; genus UBA668. The sequence goes on along the minus strand of CBHWEI010000060.1, from coordinate 452 downwards.
CGTGCGCCGGGTTGGCCAGCACTGCGGTACAGCGGCCGACGACGGCACCGGTGGTGTCGACCACCTCGGCGCCGATCAGGTCGTGCACGTACAGGCCGTCACCGTCGTCGGGAAGCGGCTCGGCGAACAGGGCCTGGCCCTGCAGCACCTCGACGGCCGTGCGGTCGTCGAAGCCGGTGAAGTGCACCAGCCAGCGGTTGCCGGCCCGGCGCGCCGCGGCGACGGTGAGCCAACGCTCACCGAGGCGCAGACGGGCACCGACGTCGAGCCGTTCGGTGCGATCGGTGAGCAGGTCGACCGAGATGTCGCCACGCACGCCGTGGGCGCGTCCGGTCTTGCCGACTTCGCGCAGTTCGGGCTGTTCGGGCACAGGGTCAGTCGACGAAGTCGACGTCGACCTCGGCGCCGTCGCGGGTGGCAGCGGCACGCACGACGGTGCGGATGCTCTGCGC
>CBHWEI010000059.1:0-16579 GCA_966112835.1 uncultured Acidimicrobiaceae bacterium | reverse complement strand
AATGCCAACGGGATGGGAACCGTCTTCCAACTGAAGGATGGACGGTGGCGCGCAGCAGTGGTCTTTCAGGACGGCAAGCGGTCGCGAACGACGACGAGCAAGAACCAAGCAAAGCAGGCGCTCCGGGAGCTTCTCGAGAAGCGGGATCGCAGCCAGTCCAGCGAGATCACGGTCGCAGAGGACCTGACGGTAGCCATGGTGCTCGACGACTGGCTGACCCTCGACCTCGCGACCCGAGGGCGGGCACCAAGCACCGTAATCAGCTACGGGTCCTGCGCTGAGAATCTCAAGCGAGAGCTGGGCGATCGAAAGGTCTCGACGCTTCGGGTGAGGGAACTCGACGATGCCTTCAAGCGACTGGCGCAGAACGGCCGAGTAGCGCGATCAACCCTCGTCAAGACGCGCAACGTCCTCGCTCAGGCGTTCGACTTCGCGATCCGGCGGGAGGACGTGCTCAAGAACCCTGCCAAGTCGATCACGCTGCCCAGGGAGGCCCGGGCCTCAAAGGTCACCAAGGCACTCGACATCGCCGAGGCCAGACAGCTGGCGCAGGCCGTGTCTGGGCATCGGTGGGAGGCGCTCTTCCTGCTCTGCATCAGCCTTGGGCTTCGACCCGGCGAGGCCAGCGCGCTCTGCTGGGACAAGGTCGACCTGGACACGGGCACTATCGAGATCAGTCGTGGCGTGCGGCGCGACGAACACGGGAGGCAGATCCTGGGGAGCGAAGTGAAGACTGCGGGTTCTCGTCGCACCCTCCGGGTGCCATCCGCAGCCCTCAACTCGCTCAGGGAGCACAAAGCTCGACAGCTTGCCGATGATCTGCATACGGCGGTCAGGTCGAACCTGGTGTTCCGTACCTCGAATGGGCAAGTCATCCACTCGAGCAACCTTCGCAGGGAGCTGAAGCGGATCACGACTTCGATCGGCCTCGGCGAACACTGGACGACCAACGAGATGCGACACACGGCGGCGAGCATCCTCGTTGATCAGAACGTGCCCCTGGTAACCGTTGCCGATGTCCTTGGTCACACGACAACGCGAATGCTGCAAGAGAGGTACCGCAAGAACCTCCGGCCGGTGATCGACGGTGCGGTCGACACGATGGACGAGGTCCTCGGCTCGAGAGACTCCCTCGAGGACCTGGCTCTAGACCTTCCGGGCCGGGGGTTGAGGTGGCAGGTGGTGGTGCCTGTGGCTGGTGGTCATGATGCTCGGCGGGTGCGGTAGTTGTCGAGGAGTTGGGCGGGGGTGCGGCCGCGCATGTAGTCGCCGTGGTTGCGGCGCCGGTGGTGGTAGCGGGTCAGCCAGCTGTCGGCTTCGGCTTGGAGTTGACGGATCGAACTGAACCGTCGCCGGTGGAACGCCGGCCGCCAGCACTCCTGGAGAGCGGTGCCTTGGAAGCGTTCGCAGACGGCATTGTAGTTCGGTGACCGCGGTGGGATCCGCACATGCTCGAGGCCTTTGATGGCAAGGTGGGCACGGAACCCCGCAGCGATGTATTCGGGGCCGTTGTCGGTGAGCGCCGCCCGCACCGGGACCCCCAGCCGGCGGAACGAGCTGATGACGTGGTCGATGAATCGGATCGTGTGGTCAGCGGTGACGGGGCCGAGCACGATCAGCATGATCGCCCAGCGGGTCGCGACGTCGATCGCTGTCAGCTGGTAGACCTTGCCGACGCCTTTCAGATTGCCGATGTAGAAGCTGTCGAGGGCCACCTGGTAGCCGGGGGCTGGGCTGTAGTGGCAGAACCCGAACGGTTCATTGTTCCGGGCAGCGTCGGTCGACAGACCAGTGGTCGCGGCGGTGATCGCTGCGGCGCGGGCAACGCGTTGTGCTCGCCGGCCCAGGCCGTGCTCGACGAGAAGCTTCTGCACGGTCGTCTTGCCAACGCTGTAGCCGCGCTCAGCGAGCCGGTCGGCGTACTGGCGGCAGCCGATCGTCGGCTCGATCACGGCCAGCGTCAACAGATCCTCGACGATGTGCGTCGGGGTCGCGTTCGGCAACTGCGGGACGCGCCGGGTCTTGGGCATCAACGCGTCGATCCCGTACTCGGCAACGATCGCGGACCACTGGTAGTAGCGGGTCCGCGAGACACCCAGCTGACGGCAGGCCAGCGAGACATTGCCGAGCTCGCCCGCGAGTGCGAGCAATCGGACGCGTCGGTGATAGATGATCTCTGCAGGGGTCACGGTGGTGGTTCCTTTGATTCTGTGGAAGGAACCACAGGCTCCACCACCGTCCCCACCCAACTGGTGGACCTGCCACCTCATCCCCCGGACAGGAAGCGCTAGACCAGGCCGCCCGGCTGCCCCGGGCGCATTCGGGAACTAGGTTGCGGCGCATGACGATGCCCGAGCACGGCATGAGCCGCGACGACGTGTTCACCCAACTCGACAGCTACACCACCGGCGATGTGCGCTGGCGCGACGGCCGGGCGTTCACCCTGGCCTACAACGCCGGGCCCGAGGTGGTGGCCATCGCCGAGGAGGCATACCGTCGGTTCGCCACCGAGAACGGGCTGAACACCCACGCGTTCCCCAGCCTGCAGCGCATCCAGTCCGAGGTCGTGCAGATCGTCGCCGACTGGTTCGAGGGCGGCGAGCAGTCGGCCGGGTTCATCACGTCGGGCGGCACCGAGAGCCTGCTGCTCGCGGTGAAGGGCGCCCGCGAGCGCGGCCGGCGCGAGCGCGGCATCACCACACCGAACATCGTGCTGCCCACATCGGCCCACGCCGCGTTCGAGAAGGGCTGCTACTACTTCGGCGTCGAGAGCCGCCGCATCCCGGTCGGTGCCGACTGGCGCGCCGACGTCGCCGCCATGGAGGCCGCGATCGACGAGAACACCGTCATGGTGGTCGGCTCGGCACCGCAGTACCCGCAGGGCGTCATCGACCCCATCGCCGACATCGCCGCGCTCGCCGCCGCACGCGACATCAACTGCCACGTCGACGCCTGCATGGGCGGCGTCACGCTCACCTACCTGCGTCGCCTGGGGCACGACATCCCCGACTGGAACTTCACCGTCCCCGGCGTCACCAGCATCTCGGTGGACCTGCACAAATACGGCTACTCGGCGAAGGGCTGCGGTGTCATCGTGCACCGCTCGAAGCAACTGCGTGCGTTCCAGACCTACCTCACCGACAACTGGCTCGGTGGCGTCTACGGCTCGTCGGGCGTCCTGGGCACCAAGAGCGGTGGCCCATGGGCCGCGGCATGGGCCGTGCTGCATCATCTGGGCGACGACGGCTACCTGCGCCTCACCGAAGCGGCCCGCCGTTCGTGCCTGCAGCTCACCGCGGCCATCGACGAGATGCCCGAGCTCCAGGTGATCGCCCGGCCCGATGCCACGCTGCTGGCGTTCTGCGCGACGCGGCCCGATCAGTTCGACGTGTTCGCCGTCGCCGACGTGCTGTGGTCACGCGGCTGGTACGTGGACCGGCAGGGTCCGCCGTCGTCGCTGCACTGCACGGTGAACGCCATCCACGACGGGCGCATCGACGAGTTCGTCGGCGACCTGCGTGACGCGGTGGCGACGGTGCTCGCCCAGTCGTCGACCGGTGAGCAAGGTGCGTACGGCACGGTCGAGTGACCCAGGGACACTCGACCGTGCCGTCGCGATCTGCTGCGTCCGGTCAGACCGGAGCGGCGATGGGTGTGGCGTCGACCACGGGCCCGATGGTGTTGGCCACCGAGCCCACGTTGTTGTTCACCGTCGTCGTGTAACCGATCTCGGTGACGGCGCCGTTCGTGATGACCACGTCGACGTCGGCGGTGCCCGAGGCACCCACACCGAGCGTCACGGCCGACACGGTGACCCGCAGGCGCACCGCCGAACCGTCGTTCGACACCACGGTGATGGCCGTCGGTGCGTTCAGCGACGTGATCGGGTCGACCTCGGCCGGCTGGGTGGTGAGCTGGTCCCAGTCACCGCCGTCGGGTTGGGCGTAGTTGCCGCCCGGGGTGGTGATGTAGTTCACCAGTGCACCGTTGGTGGTGACCGAGAAGCGACTGGAGTCGCCGATGCGATCGCCATCAGCCTTCAGCACGACCTGACCGTTCACCGTGAAGACCGAGGTGAAGTGGTAGCCGGGCTGCAACGCGGCCAACGCCTGTTGGAGCAGCGCCGTGGGTTCGACGCTGGTGGGCGGAGCAGTGGTGTCTCCCCCGGTGCCCTGGGGTGCAGCAGTGCTGGCAACGGTGGGCTCGGCGCTGTTGGCCGTCACCCCCGTCGAGTCCGAACTGCATCCCACCGACACGAGGGTGAGAAGGGCGAATGCGGCCCCTCCGAAGAGGGACCGCATCCGAGTCATTCCTGACGGCATTCGGTCAGTCGTCCCCGCCGCCACCGTGGTCGCCGCCACCGTGGTGATCGCCACCGTTGTCGTCGCCACCGTTGTGGTGGTCGCCGTCGTGGTGGTCGCCATCGTCGTCACCCTCGTCATCGCTGGGGATGGTGTTGGTGACGTTGGTGGTGGCGTCGGCTGCGTCCCGGCAGCGGATCTTCTCGCGGATGCTCACCGTGATCTGGCCGTCGTTCAGCTTCGAGCTGATGCGGACGCGCTCGCCGTCGGCGAAGCGGATGTCCAGACGGTTGGTGTCTTCCTTGACCTGGGCATCGGCCGGGTCGACGCTCGTGAAGGTGAGCGTGCCGTCCTCGTTCACCGTGTACTGCACGGTGGCCGTGGTGGTGCCGTCGCACAGGGCGGCGGTCCAGGTCTTCGGGCCGGCGGCGAGTGCCGCATCGACCGGAACGCCGCGGAGCTTGCCGAGCGAGATGCGCAGCGATGCGCCACCCTCGTCGTCGTCATCGTCGGACTCGGGCGTGTGCACCGAGACCTTGATCGACAGGGTGCGGCTCTGGCCGTCCTTGGTGAACACGACGTTGGCCCGGGCCGACGAGCTCTCGTCGCCGACCTTCATCTCGGGCACGCTCGCCTCGGCGGTGATGCCGGCGGCAGGCGTGGCCGCCACGTTGCTGAGCGTCGGGTTGCCGGAGCCGTCGTCGCCGACGGTGTAGGTGACGCTGGAGACACCGGCGTCGCCGAAGACATCGCCCGACCAGGTGCCGTCACCGATCAGCGTGGCCAGTTCGCCGGCGCGTGCCGTGACTCGCTGCTCGTTGCCCTTCGACTTCACACTCACCTGCAGCGCGCCGTCGGTGCTGACGAAGTTCACCTTGTTGGAGGTCTTCGTACCGACCGCGAAGGTGTCGGGGGTGTCGAGGTCGGCGGAGACGATGTTGCCTCCGGGACCCGTCGTCACCGTCAGGGTCACCGGCGTGGTGAGGAACGGCAGCGTGATGATGGTGGGCGCTTGGGGATCGACCGCAGGCTTGGGCGCTGCAGTGGCCGTACCCACGCCGATTCCGGCGAGTAGGACGACGGCACTGGCAAAGAAGCCGGCCGCCAACTTGGTTCGATTCATCGGGGAATCTCCTCTTGGTTGTTGATCATCGCCCGCAGCAGACACGCCAACGCCCTCCCGAACGTTTGGCACCCATACTGCTTACTCGTGTCTTCGGAACGAGATGGCGGCACTTGATCCAAGGGACGTCAAAATGGTGCCCAACAGGCGACCAAACGGGGTCCCTGGACCCCGTTTTCGGGGTGTTCGCGCAGGTCGCGGCACGTGCGGTAGGGTCATCGGTGCAGATACACCCGATCGGGAGAGTCACCTGTGCGGCCAGCACGGGGACGCCGAAGGAGCAACCTCCCCGGAATCTCTCAGGCCAACGGACCGGTCGGATGGGCAACGCTGGAAAGCAGTCGAGAGTTCGGCTCGCCGACGGGGAAATCCACGTGAGGTCCGCCTCACCGGAGAAGCTCTCAGGCACCCATGACAGCGGGGGAAGCAGCACCGGAACCGCCCCAGGAGGCATCCATGAGCGCACGCCCCACCATGTCCCAGTTGCTCGGCACCGACGACTTCGTCGGCCGGCACATCGGGCCCACCGATGCCGAGCGGCAGCACATGCTCTCGGTGGTCGGCGAAACCTCGATCGACTCGTTGCTGCAGGCCACGGTGCCCGGCAGCATCCTGCTGTCCGAGCCGTTGCCGCTGCCCGGACCGCGCACGACCACCGACGTGCTGGGCGAACTGCGCGGCATCGCCGCCCGCAACGTGCAACGCACCAGCCTCATCGGCCAGGGCTACTACGGCACCGAGACGCCCCCGGTGGTGCTGCGCAATGTGCTCGAGAACCCCGCCTGGTACACGGCGTACACGCCGTACCAGCCCGAGATCAGCCAGGGTCGCCTCGAGGCGTTGCTGAATTTCCAGACGATGATCACCGAGCTCACCGGGTTCCCGCTGGCCAACGCGTCGTTGCTCGACGAGGCCACGGCCGCGGCCGAGGCCATGACCATGGCGCGTCGCACCTCGTCGTCCACCAGCGACCGCTTCGTGGTGCACCACGACACCCACCCGCAGACCATCAACGTCATGGCCACACGCGCCGAGCCCGTGGGCATCGACCTGGTGGTGGGCGACCTCGAGCAGGTCGACGCCGGTTGCTTCGGGCTGCTGCTCAGCCTGCCCACGTCCACCGGTGCCGTGCCCGACTGGCGTGCCGCCATCGAGCGGGCCCACGCCGTCGGCGCCGTCGTCGTGGTGGCCACCGACCTGCTGGCGTGCGTGCTCACCACCCCGCCCGGCGCACTGGGTGCCGACATCGCCATCGGTTCGGCGCAGCGCTTCGGCGTGCCCATGGCGTTCGGCGGCCCGCACGCCGCGTTCATCGCCACCACCGAAGCGGGCGCCCGCTCACTGCCCGGCCGCCTGGTGGGTGTCAGCACCGACACCGAGGGCCGCCCGTCGCTGCGCCTCGCGCTGCAGACACGCGAGCAGCACATCCGCCGAGAGAAGGCCACGTCGAACATCTGCACCGCACAGGTGCTGCTGGCCAACATCGCCGGCTTCTACGCCACCTGGCACGGCCGCGACGGCCTCATCCGCATCGCCGAGCGCGTCCACCGCCTCACCTCGCTCGCTGCACGGGCACTGGGCGAGGCCGGTGTGGCACTGGGCCACGACTCGTGGTTCGACACGCTGCTGGTGTCCTGCGACGCCGCATCGGTCCTCGCTGCCGGACGCGACGCCGGACTGGATCTGCGTCCGGTCGACGACGGCCACGTCGCGTTCAGCCTCGACGAGACCACCACGGCCGACGTGGTCCAGCGGGTGCTGGCACTGTTCGGCGCCACCACTCCCCTTGCCGACGACGCACCCGACGGCATCGCCCAGCGGCGCACCGACGAGTTCCTCACCCAGAGCGTGTTCGACCGCTACCACAGCGAGCACGAGATGCTCCGCTACCTGCGCCGCCTGGCCGACAAGGACCTCGCGCTCGACCGCACCATGATCCCGCTCGGGTCGTGCACCATGAAGCTGAACGCCACGGTCGAGATGATCCCCATCACGTGGCCGGAGTTCGCCGATGTGCACCCCTTCGCCCCCGACGACGAGACGGTCGGCTACCGCGAGTTGGTCGACGGCCTCGAGCAGATGCTGGTGGCCATCACTGGTTACGACTCGGTGAGCCTGCAGCCGAACGCCGGCAGCCAGGGCGAGTTCGCCGGCTTGCTCGCCATCCGCGGCTACCACCGCAGCCGCGGCGACCACGACCGCACGGTGTGCCTCATCCCGTCCAGCGCTCACGGCACGAATGCGGCGAGCGCCGTCATGGCCGGCATGAAGGTCGTTGTCGTGGCCTGCGACGACCAGGGCAACATCGACGTCGCCGACATGTGCGCCAAGGCCCAAGCCGCCGGGGCGAACCTGGCGGCGGCCATGGTCACCTACCCGTCCACGCACGGCGTGTTCGAGGAGGCCATCCGCGAGATCTGCGACATCGTGCACGAGCACGGCGGCCAGGTGTACGTCGACGGCGCCAACCTGAACGCGCTGGTCGGCATGGCCCGGCCCGGCAAGTTCGGTGCCGACGTCAGCCACCTCAACCTCCACAAGACGTTCTGCATCCCTCACGGCGGCGGCGGCCCCGGCGTGGGCCCGGTGGCGGTGCGTTCGCACCTGGCCCCGTTCCTGCCCGGCCATCCGCTGCAGAGTGATCAGGCCGCCGGCCCGGTCGCGGCGGCGCCCCACGGTTCGGCGGGCATCCTGCCCATCTCGTGGGTGTACATCGCCCTCATGGGCGCCTCCGGTCTGCGCGACGCCACCGCGGCCGCCATCCTCAACGCCAACTACGTGGCCACCCGTCTGAACGACGCGTTCCCGGTGCTCTACACCGGCACCAACGGCCGCGTCGGCCACGAGTGCATCATCGACCTGCGGCCCATCACCAAGGCCACGGGCGTCACGGTCGACGACGTCGCCAAGCGATTGATGGACCACGGCTTCCACGCCCCCACCATGAGCTTCCCGGTGTCGGGCACACTCATGATCGAGCCCACCGAGAGCGAGACGCTGCGCGAGCTCGACCGGTTCTGCGACGCGATGCTGGCCATCCGTGCCGAGATCGAACGCGTGGCCGCCGGCGAATGGCCGGTGGACCAGAGCCCGCTGCGAATGGCCCCGCACACGGCCGAGGACCTGCTCGGCGGGTGGGACCGGCCGTACCCGCGCGAGCTGGGCGCCTACCCGTCCGACGCGGTGCGCGCGTCGAAGTACTTCCCGCCGGTGTCGCGCATCGACGCCGCGTACGGCGACCGCCACCTCATCTGCACCTGCGAGCCGCTCGAGTCGTACGCCAACGCCTGACACGCGCCAGCACTCGGCGCACGGCTGCGCTACCGTCGCACGCATGGTCGATCCTGCGTCATCATCTGCCAACTACGGCCTGGGCGAGTTGCTCGCGCTGTTCAGCGGGTCGAACCCGTTCGCCGGTGTCGGCAAGTCGGTCCAACAGTTCCAGCGCGGCGTGAACCAGTTCCTCGAGAGCGTCGAGCGGTTCAACGACACGATGGACCAGCTGAACCAGGTGGCCCGCCGGGTGAACGGCATCCTCGACACCGTCGAGGGCCCCATCCAGGCGATGGTGCCGCAGATGACCCGCAGCATCAAGACCGCCGACGCGCTCATGGAGCAGTTGAACGGTCCCATCGAGAAGGTGGCACCCGGTCTGCAGCGCTTGGCCGAGACGTTGTCCAGCCCGGCCTTCACCGCGCTGCCCACCGACCTCACTGCGTTCCTCGACGTGCTGTCCGACCTGGCCCGCCGCCTGCAGCCGCTCGGCCAGTTCGCCGAGTCGGCCGGCAGCATGTTCGGCCTGCGTCCGTTGGCGGTCCTGCGCTCGGGCGGCTCACGCCCCGCTCCCCCGGCCGCGCCCGAGCCAGCGCCCACGGTGAAGAAGGCCACCCCGGCCAAGAAGCCCGCGGCGAAGAAGTCATCAGCTGCGAAGAAGTCGTCCGCCGCGAAGTCGTCCGCGGCGAAGAAGGCCCCCGCGAAGAAGTCGTCCCCCAAGCGCTGACCCAGTCGGGTTGGGCGCGAGAGGCGACATTCGTGTCGCCGGGCGCGCACACGGGCGCGATTCACACACAGATCTGTCGCCGGGCGCACCCGTGGGTGCGGAACACGACACCAACGACGCGAATCGCGCCCAACCGGCGGTGGTCAGTGCTTGGCGACGAAGGGCAGGGCGACGACGGTGCCGGGCAGCGTCGAGCCGCGCACGTCGATGGCCACTGCGGTGCCCACGGCCGTGTCGGGCGGCAGGAAGGCCAGAGCGATGCCGTGCTCGAGCACGGGCGAGTAGTTGCCACTGGTGACGGTGCCCACGGGCTGACCGTCGACCAGCACGGCGCAGTCGGCGCGCGGCGGGCGGCGGCCCTCGGTGGCGATGCCGCGCAGCACGCGGGCCACGCCACGATCGCGTTCGGCCGCGAGTGCCGCCCTGCCGCGGAACTCGGGCTTGTTCCAGGCGACCACCCAGCCGAGGTCGGCCTGCAGCGTGGTGATGCCTCGGCCCAACTCGTGGCCGTGCAGCGGCAAGCCCGCTTCCAGGCGCAGCGTGTCGCGCGCGCCCAGCCCGGCGGGTTGCACACCGGACGCGGCGAGTTCGTTCCACAGGTCGGCGGCGGCGTCGACGGGCACGGCGATCTCGAGCCCGGCCTCGCCGGTGTACCCGGTGCCGGCGACGGTGCACTCGATGCCGCGCCAGGTGCAGCGGGTCACACGGAACCGGCCGACGGCCGCGGCCTCGGAGAACACGGTTGCGACGCGGTCGCGGGCGTTGGGGCCCTGCACGGCGATGATGGCCCGCGTGGGCGTGGTGTCGACGCCGCCGATGGCGTCGCGCACGCCGTCGGTGTTCGAGGCGTTGGGCATGACGTCGAACACCTCGTCGTCGAGCCACCAGACGATGATGTCGTCGAGCACCGACGCGTCGGCCTCGTCGAGCAGATGGGTGTACTGCGCACGCCCGGGCGCGACCTTGGTGAGGTCGTTGGTGAGGACGCGTTGCAACAGATCGAGCGAGCCGGGGCCCTCCACGCGGACGGTGCCCAGGTGCGAGACGTCGAACATGACGGCGTCGCGGCGGCAGGCGAGGTGCTCCTCGATGGTGCCCGACGGGTAGTTCACCGGCATGTCCCAGCCGCCGAACTCGACCATCTTGGCTCCGAGCGCCCGATGGACGGCGTCGAGGGGGCTGAGCCGCAGCCCCGACATCAGACGGCCTGCGCCGAGGCGACGGGAGGCTGCGCGCCCAGCTGCACGAGCTGCTCGTCGAGGCCCACCTTCAGGCCGCCGATGGCGAGCACGTTCAGCACGCCCTGGCCACGCTTCATCACGTCGATGAGCTGGTCGCCGTCGCACAGCAGCACGTCGTTGCCGCTGATGACCAGGTGGGCGGCGGCGATGTCGGTGTCGACGTGCTGGCGCAGGTACTCGAACGCGGTGCGCACGGACTCGAGCTTGATCCCGGCGTCGAGCAGGCTCTTGATGACCCGCAGCTCGAGCAGGTCGCGATAGCCGTACAGCCGGCGGCTGCCGCTGCCGGCCGCATCGGCCAGCGAGGGGCGGACCAGGTCGGTGCGCGCCCAGTAGTCGAGCTGTCGGTAGGTGATGCCGACGATGGACGCCGCCTTCGTCCCGCTGAACCCTGCTTCACTCATGCCCGGCCTCCTGCGTGCTCACACGCGCGTAACTACGGGCGTGTAACCGGCGACTCATGGTACGACCCCCCGCGCGCGCCGTCAAGCACGCAGCGCGCGATTTCTCGCGCGAACCGCGCGTGAGGTCACCCGGCGAAGTCGTCGGGCGTGATGTCGTCGAGGAAGTCGCGGAACTCGTCGAGGATCTGCTCCTCGTCGTCCTCGTCGACGGCCTCCGGCGCGTCGACCGCGGCCTCGTCGAGCAACGACTCCTCGGCGAAGATGGGCGCATCGGTGCGGACCGCCAACGCGATGGCGTCGGACGGGCGGCTGGACACCACGGTCTGCCCGGTGGCCGAACGGAAGTGCAGCTCGGCGTAGAACGTGTGCTCGCGCACCTCGGTGATGAGCACCCGTTCGAGGGTGGCGCCCAACGCCTGGAACACCGTCACGGCCATGTCGTGCGTGAGCGGACGAGGCGGCTCGATGCCCTCGAGCGCTGTGTGGATGGCTGCCGCTTCGGGTCCGCCGATGAGGATGGGCAGCACGCGAGCACGTTCGCTGTCTTCGCGCAGCATGACCACCGGGGTGTTGGCCGGCAGTTCGACGCGCACTCCGAGGAGTTCCATGCGGATCACGACGTGATGGTACCCGCGACGGGCGCGCTTCAGGACTCGAGATGATGCCGCAGCGCGGAGCCCAGCAACGCGGCCCGAAGCTCGGAACCGAGCTGCGACAACTCGGCCAGATTCGCCGCGGCCTGCTGCCGGCTCTGCGGGTTGCGCTGACGTACGAGTGGCAGCACGAGCTGCTCGAACAGCGACGCCTCGCGCTCGGCCGACTGCTTCCAACCGCGCAGGTGACGCGCGTCGACACCACGGGCCAGGAACTCGGCCGCCGCCTTGGCGATGGCCAGGTCGCTGTTCGAGTAGAGCGACGTGGAGCCCGCTCCCCTGCCCGAGATGAGGCCGTACGACTCGAGCTCGACCAACTGCGACGCGGTGAGCCCGGACAGGGTGCACAGGTCGGCGGCGTCGAACGTGTCGGGCACGATGTCGAGCGCCGGTGAGACATCGCGGACCGCGAAGAACTGCGCTGCGGGATTGCTGGGCGACGACGGCACCTCAGACAGATGGTTCGCAGCGGCATGGTTCGCTGCGGCATTCGCAGCGCTCGCCTGCGGCACCTGTCGGTACTGCGCTGCAGGGTGGTGGCCCGTGGGCACGGGCACGTCGTCGGGCAGCATCTGCTCGCCGGTGACGTCGATGTCGTGGTCGTTGTCGTGGTCGAGCACCGTGACGTTGCGAATGCCACGCGGCGGCGTGAGCGCGCCCGAGTCGTCGATCTGCCCGCTCTCGAGACGGTCGCGGATGACGCGCAAAGGCAGGAAGTTCTCGCGCTGCTCGCGCAGGATGACGCGCAGGCGCTCGACGTCGCCGTCGTAGAACTTGCGGTAGCCCGACGGCGTGCGCTCTGGGTCGATGAGCCCCTGGCTCTCGAGGAACCTGATCTTCGAGATGGTGACGTCGGGGAACTCCTCCAGGAGGAGTGCCAGGACCTCGCCGATCGACAGGTAGGGGCGGTCGGTCACGCTCACCCGTCCGCCTTCTGGAAGAAGACGAGGCGGAACTTGCCGACCTGGAGCTCGTCGCCCTGGTGCAACAGGACGGTGTCCTCGATGCGCTGGCCGTTGACGTAGGTGCCGTTCAACGAGCCGGCGTCGCGCACCAGGTACCCGTCGCCCGTGCGTTCGATCTCGGCGTGGCGGCGCGACACAGTGATGTCGTCGAGGCTGATCTCGCTGTCGGGGTGACGACCGAGGCGCGTCAACGGTGCCGACAGGCTGAGCGCGGTACCGGCCTGTGCGCCGGCGCGCACCACCAGCGAGCCACTGTCGGAGGGAAGGTCGCCCAACTTCACGACGACGTCGTCGGCAGTTCCGGGCGCGTCGAGCAGCGGATCCGTCTTGCCGAGCGTGATCGTGTGGTCATCCAGTCGGTCGAGCACGTTCCCGCACGACGAGCAGAAGCTCGAGTCGGGCGGGTTGCGATGACCGCACTGGTTGCAGAACACGTAGGCCATGACGAAGTCCTCAGCCGGCGGTGAGTGCTTCGTAGCCGGCAGCGTCGAGCAGCGCATCGACCTGCGCCGGCTCGGACATCTCGATCTCGCACAACCAGCCCGCGCCGTACGGGTCCTGGTTCAACGCCTCGGGCGACGAGCCCAGTGCGTCGTTGACCGACACGACCGTGCCGGACACGGGTGCGTAGACATCGCTGACCGACTTGGTGCTCTCGACCTCGCCGAAACTGTCGCCTGCCGAGACCGTCGCGCCCACCGTGGGAACCTGCACGTACACCACGTCGCCCAGCGCATCCTGCGCGTAGTCGGTGATGCCGATGCGGGCACGGGTGCCGTCGACCGACACCCATTCGTGGTCGCTGCTGTACCGGAGGTGCTGCGGAACCTGCATGGCCGCGACCTTAGCCGCGACGGGCCCGTCCCGCCTGAAGGCTGCGACGGATGACCGGGATGTAGGCGAGCGCCGTGTAGTAGCTGAGGGCCAGACCGGGAATCGCGAGGAGCCACGCGGCCACCAGGAACGCCTGATGGATGAAGAAGTCGCTGTGCCCGATCATGAATCCGGGGATGGCGAACATCAGCAGGAACGTGGCCGTCTTGCCCCACCACGTCACGTCGAAGCGCTCCATCTTGAACACGAGCGTGCAGATGGCGACCGTTCCACCGAAGAGCACCTCGCGCACGATGATGAGCCAGAACACCCACGCCGGCGGGATGCCGTACACGAGGATGCCCGTGATGGCCACGATGAACATGAGCCGGTCGGCGGTGGGGTCGAAGATCTTGCCGAACTCGCTCACCTGGTTGAAGTGCCGGGCCAGCCAGCCGTCCACCCAGTCGGTGGCGCCCAGGCCGCCGAGCAGGAACGCCGAGCCGGCGATGTTGTCGCGGCCGAACAGCAGGTAGAGGAACAGCGGGATGCAGCACAGCCGGACCAACGTGAACAGGTTCGGGTACGTGAGGTACTTGTGGCTCGAGAGCTGCGCGTCGGTCGCCTCCATCGGTGCGGAGCGTACAAGGGCGCCGGTCGTCCGTGCGTACGATCCAACCCATGACTACTGAGGGGGCCCTCGCAGGGCAGGTCGCATTCATCACCGGCGCCGGTTCGGGTCTGGGGGCCGCGTTCGCACGCCGGCTCGCGGCCGACGGCGCCACCGTCGTCGTGAACGACATCAACTCATCGGCCGCCGCCGCAGTGGCCATCGAGGTGAACGGCGACACGGCCATCTTCGACGTGTGCGACTCCACTGCGTTCGACACCGAGGTCGACAAGGCGGTCGAACGGCACGGCCGCCTGGACATCATGATCAACAACGCCGGCTTCGTCGGCGCTCCCGACGAGGCGCGCACGGCCATCGCCATCGCCAACGGCCTGGCGAAGATGGAGGGCCGGCTGGGCGACATGGTGCCGCCGAACTCGACCGCCGACCTGAGCGACGCCGACTGGGACAGGATGATCAAAGTGCACCTGTACGGCACGTTCCACGGCACGCGTGCGGCGTTGCGGCACATGACGCCCGCCCGCTCGGGAGCCATCGTCAACGTGTCGTCGGTGCTGGGTCTCGCACCCATGGCCGGCAACGTGCACTACTCCACCGCGAAGGCGGGCATCATCGCCGTCACCAAGTCGGTCGGCCACGAGGTGGCGCCCTACGGCATCCGCGTGAACGCCGTGTGCCCGGGCTTCATCGACACGCCGCTGCTCGCACCCATCGACCCGATGATCATGGGCAGCATCCTCATGCAGATCCCCAAGGGTCGTCTGGGCACCGCCGCCGAGATCGCCGAGCTGGTGCGCTTCCTGTCCGGCCCCGAGAGCGGCTACTGCAACGGCGACGTCTTCGCCGCGTCGGGCGGGTACGTCTGATGCCCACCATCTTCAGCCGTATCATCGCCGGCGACATCCCCGGCACGTTCGTGCACCGCGACGACCGATGTGTCGCGTTCCTGTCGATCAACCCGCTCGCGCACGGGCACACGCTGGTCGTACCCGTCGCCGAGATCGACCACTGGGTGGACATGCCGGCTGATCTGGCCGCGCACCTCTTCGCCGTGTCGCACCGCATCGGCCGCGCCCAGCAGGCGGCGTTCGGCTGCGAACGGGTGGGCGTCATCATCGCCGGCTACGAAGTGCCGCATGCGCACATCCATCTGGTGCCCACGAACGACATGGCGCAGCTCAGCTTCGCCAACGCGGCGGGCTCCGTCAGCCGAGACGAGCTGGATGCTGCTGCCGCCGCCATCACCGCGGCGCTCGCCCAACTCGATTGATCAGGCGTCGGCCGAGCCGGGCTGCACCGGTTCGATGAGCTCGCTCCCCTTGTTGCGCACGTTGTTCACCGCGGTGCTCACGGCGTGCATGGTGAGGATGTCGTCGGGCGCGGGGACCAGCAGGGACCTCAGCTGCTCGATGTCCTGGTTCGTCGGGTCCAGCCACGCGTCCCACGCCGACTTCGGCAGGATGACCGGCATGCGGTCGTGTACCGGCGCCATGGTCTGGTTGGCCGACGTGGTGATGAGCGTGCAGCTGTGCAACCACGGCGCATCGGGGCCCAGTTCGCGATCGCGCCACGTGGCCCACAGCCCCGCGACCGCCAGCGGCTCGCCGTCGACGCGGTGGATGAACATCGGCGTCTTCGCCGGCTTGCCCGCCTTGGTGAGCGGCGCGCCCTCGGCCGCGGCCTTCCATTCGTAGAACCCGTCCATGGGCACCAGCAGCCGGTGCTTCTTGAGCAGGCTCTTGAAGGCCGGCTTCTCGGCGACGGTCTCGCCGCGGGCGTTGATCATCTTCGAGGCGATCTTGGTGTCCTTCGCCCAACTGGGAACCAGCCCCCAGTGGAACGCCTCGAGGTGTCGCTCGCCGTCGGCCGTGTCGACCACCGCGTAGATGTCCTGCGTGGGTGCCACGTTGTGGTTCGGCGGCAGCGCTTCGCCCTGGAACGACGCGCCGAAGAAGTCGGCGATCGCATCGGACGACTGGGTGGACACGAAGCGGCCGCACATCCCACCGACCGTACCCCGCGCACACGTCGGGCGCGCTTCACGACAGCCAGCAGCGGGTTGGGCGCGCCTCGCGTCATCCCGCAGCGGATTGGGCGCGTTCTGCGACTTCCGCGCAGCGGTTGGGCGCGCTTCGCGACACCTGCATCGCATTCCGCACCAGCGGGCGCGCAACGCGACCGATCTGTCACCAGTTCGCACCCGTGTGCGCGTCCGGCGACACGGCGCAGCCTCGAAAACGGGGTCATCCCGCGCCCGGTGGCGCGGGATGTCCGGATTACCACGAGGGTCGACGACTCGGCGTGATTGCCGGGGGTCCGCCGTCAGCCCTTCTTGCCGTTGTCCTTCTTGGCGTCGTCCTCGGCCTTCTTCTTGGCGTCCTCGTCGGACTTCTTCTTCGCAGCTTCTTCCTCGGACTTCTTCTTGGCGTCCTCGTCAGACTTCTTCTT
>CBHWEI010000058.1:0-16668 GCA_966112835.1 uncultured Acidimicrobiaceae bacterium | reverse complement strand
CGGTGGTGCTGCTCATCGACGAGGTCGACCGCGTCGAGGTCGAGACCGAGGCCCTGCTGCTCGAGATCCTCTCCGAGTACCAGGTGTCCATCCCCGAGCTCGGCACCGTGCAGGCCACGCAGATCCCCATGGTGTTCCTCACGTCGAACAACACCCGTGAGCTCAGCGAAGCACTGAAGCGCCGCTGCCTGTACCTGCACGTCGACTACCCGTCGATGGAGCGCGAGAAGGAGATCGTCCTCACTCGCGTGCCCGAGGTCAGCGACAACCTGGCCGACCAGATCGCTCGCATCGTGCGCAGCATCCGGCAGCTCGACCTGAAGAAGTCGCCGAGCGTCAGCGAGACCATCGACTGGGCGCGCACGCTGGTGCTGCTGGGCATCGACAGCATCGATGCGCAGCAGGCCAAGGAGACCCTCCACATCCTGCTGAAGTACCAGACCGACATCGCCAAGGCGGCGAAGGAACTGAGCGTCGACAAGTAGTCGGCGGCACACCCATGCTCGATCTTCTGGCCGGCTTCGTCACCGAGCTCCGCAACGCGGGGCTGCCGGTGTCGCTCACCGAGAACCTCGACGCGATGGAGGCCGTGCAGCACATCCCCATCGAGGACCGCGAGGCGTTCAAGTACGCCCTCGGCGCCACCATGGTGAAGAACAACGCACACTGGCGAGCCTTCGAGACCGTGTTCGAGGTGTACTTCAGCATGCGCGGGCCCGAGTACCGCATCGCCGAGGGTGAGACCGACCTCGACGAGATGTGGCGCGAGATGCAGGAGCAGATGCGTCAGGGCGACGGCAAGGCCACCCAGGGCGGGTCGATGGACTCGCTCACGCCCGAAGAGATCGCCCAGATGCTCATGCAGGCGCTCATGAACGGCGACCAGGCCATGATGCGCGCGCTCGCCAAGCAGGCCGTGCAGCGCTTCGCCGGCATGGAGCCCGGTCGCCCCGTCGGCGGCACCTACTACCTGTACCGCACGCTGCGGAACCTGGACCTCGAGGGCATGCTCGACAAGCTGATGGAGGCCAGCAAGCAAGAGGTGGGCGGCGAGCTCACCTCGCTGGAGGAGCGGCTCGAGCGCGACGAGTACAACGATCGCATCGAGCAGTTCAAGAAGGAGATCGAGGCCGAGATCCGTCGCCGCCTGGTCGCCGACCGCGGTGCCGAGGCCATGGCGAAGACGTTGCGCAAGCCCCTGCCGGAAGACGTCGAGTTCATGCACGCCTCGCGCGACGAGATGCAGAACCTGAAGAAGGCGCTGCAGCCCCTCACCCGCAAGCTGGCCGCTCGCCTGGCCCGCAAGCGTCGCCACGGCCGCAAGGGCCCGCTCGACTTCCGCAACACGGTGCGCCACAGCCTCAGCTACGGCGGCGTGCCCGCCGAGCCGAAGTTCAAGTACCCGCGCCCGGCCAAGCCCGAGCTCATGGTCATCGCCGACATCTCCGGTTCGGTCGCCGCCTTCGCCCGGTTCACGCTCATGCTGGTGTACGCCATCCAGGGTCAGTTCTCGAAGGTCCGCTCGTTCGTGTTCATCGACGGCATCGACGAGGTCACCGACTACTTCCGTGGCGAGGAAGACATCGCCAACGCCATCCACCGTGTGAACACCGAGGCCGACGTGGTGTGGGTCGACGGGCACAGCGACTACGGCCATGCGTTCGAGGTGTTCTGGGAGCGCTACGGCAAGGACGTCGGCCCGAAGACCACGGTGCTGCTCCTGGGCGACGCCCGCAACAACTACCACGCGTCGCAGGCCTGGGTCATCAAGGAGATCCGCCAGAAGGCACGCCACGTGTACGGGCTGAACCCCGAGCCGAAGAGCTACTGGAACACCGGTGACTCCATCGTCGGCGACTACGGCACCCACACCGATGGCGTCTACGAGTGCCGCAACCTGCGTCAGCTCGAAGGCTTCGTCGAGAAGCTCGCCTGACCCGCGCCTGGGCGGTCCTCCCGAACTTAAGTTCGGGAGATCGGTCAGCTGCGCTGGTAGTTGGGGGCTTCCTTGGTGATGGTCACGTCGTGGGGGTGGCTCTCGTTGCGGCCGGCGGTGGTGACCCGCATGAACCGGGCGTGACGCAACTGGTCGAGCGTGGGCGCACCGGCGTAGCCCATGCCGCTGCGCAGGCCGCCCACCAGCTGGTACACCACGTCGCCCAGGGTGCCGGCGTACGGCACCCGGCCCTCGATGCCCTCGGGCACCAGCTTGCGTGAGGTGCCGGCCAGCTCGCTCTGGCCACCGGCCGACTGGGCGGTGGCGTAGCGGTCGGCACCCAGGCCCTGCATGGCTCCCATCGAGCCCATGCCGCGGTAGCTCTTGTAGCGGCGACCCTCGAACAGCTCCAGCTCGCCCGGTGCCTCGTCGGTGCCGGCCAGCAGCGAGCCGAGCATGACGCAGTCGGCCCCGGCAGCGATGGCCTTCACCACGTCGCCCGAGTAGGTGATGCCGCCGTCGCCGATGATGGGCACGCCCAGCTGCCGGGCGCGGCGGGCAGCGAAGTGGATGGCCGACAGCTGCGGCATGCCGGCGCCGCTGACCACTCGGGTGGTGCAGATGGACCCGGCACCCACACCGACCTTCACCGCCGACGCGCCGGCCTTGTGCAGCGCCTCGACGCCCTCCTCGGTGACGACGTTGCCCGCGGCCACCGGCAGGTCGGGCCACGAGCCCTTGATCCGCTCGATGGCCTTGATGACGCCGGCCGAGTGACCGTGCGCGGTGTCGAGCGCCACGGCGTCGACACCCTGCGCGACGAGCGCCTCGACCCGCTCCTCCAGCTCGGCGCCCACGCCCACGGCGGCTGCACAGCGCAGGCGGCCGGCCGAGTCGCGGGTGGCGTTGGGGAACTCGGTGGCCTTCAGGATGTCCTTCACCGTGATCAGCCCGGCCAGGCGGCCGTCGTCGTCCACCAGCGGCAGCTTCTCGATGCGGTGCTTCTGCAGGATGGCCTTGGCCTCCTGCAGGGTGGTGCCGACGCGTGCGGTCACCAGGTCCTCGCTGGTCATGAAGTCGGTGACCAGGCGGCGGTAGTCGCTCGGCTCGCAGAAGCGCATGTCGCGGTTCGTGAGAATGCCGATGAGGCGGCCGTCGGGGCCGGTGATGGGCATGCCGCTGAACTTGAACCGGCTCATCAGCGCCTCGGCGTCGGCCAACGTGGACGTGGGCGGAAGGGTGACCGGGTCGGTGATCATGCCGCTCTGGCTGCGCTTCACCTTCTGCACCTCGGCCGCCTGGTCGGCGATCGACAGGTTGCGGTGGATGACGCCGATGCCGCCTTCACGTGCCATGGCGATGGCCATGCGGGCCTCGGTGACCTTGTCCATGGCGGCGCTGACGATGGGCACCTGCAGCACGATGTCGTCGGCGAAGGTGGCCGAGGTGTCGACCGTGTCGGGCAGCACATCGCTGTAGCCGGGGACGATGACGACGTCGTCGAACGTGAGGGCGTCGTAGCGGTCGAACAGTTCTCCGTTGCTCATGCGGATGCTCCATGGGTGAGGGGGCCGAGAGGGGTGGTGCGGCCGGTGCACAGTTGTTGCAGCGTGACGACGAGCAGGCGGTGCTCGGTGGCGTGGATGCGTGCCTCCAGTGTGGCCCGTGTGTCGTCGGCGGTGATCGCGACTTCGGCCGTGGCCAGCACGGGCCCGTCGTCGACGCCTTCGTCGGGCACCAGGTGCACCATCACGCCGGTGCGGGTGCGGTGCCCGGCGACGAACTCGTCCCAGGCGCGGTCGATGGCGTGGGTGCCGGGCAGTTCGCCGGGCAGCGCCGGGTGCAGGTTCACGACCATCGATGGGAACCAGCCCAGGAAGCTCATGGTGAGCAGCCGCATCCACCCGGCGAGCACCACGAAGTCGGGGTCGAAGCCGCTGACCACGTCGGCCAGGCGGGCGTCGTAGTCGGCGCGACTCTCGCCCGTTCGCTTGCCGATGTGCACCGTGGGGATGCCGGCCGTGTCGGCCCGGTCGAGCGCCGTGGCGTGGGCGACGTCGCTGACCACCGCCACCACCGTGGCCGACAGGCGTCCGTCGGCGCAGGCGTCGATGACGGCCTGCAGGTTCGAGCCATTGCCCGAGGCGAGGACGACCAACCGCTTCATCGCAGGTGCACCGTGCGGCCGGGCGCGCCCTGCGGCGCGTCGACCAGCGTGCCGATGCGCCAGGTGGGCTCGTCGATCATGCCCTGCACCTCGTCGACCGCGTCGGGGCTGCACACCACGACCATGCCGATGCCCATGTTCAGCGTGCGGTACAGCTCGTCGGTGGGCATGCCCACGGTGAGCTCGCGCACCAACTGGAACAGCGGCGGCACCGGCCACGAACCGAGCTCGATGTGGGCGTCGACGCCGGCGGGCAGCACCCGGGGCAGGTTCTCGGGCAGGCCGCCGCCGGTGATGTGCGCGAGGGCCTTCACCCGGCCGGCCTGCAGCACCTTGTCGAGCACGGGCAGGTAGTTGCGGTGCGGGCGCAGCAGGGTGGTGCCCAACGGCGCGTCGAACCCGGGCGGCGTGGTCTCCATGGGCAACCAGGCGAACACCTTGCGCAGCAGCGAGTAGCCGTTGGTGTGCGGGCCGTTCGACCCCACACCGAGCAGCACGTCGCCGGGCCGCAGCACGTCGGCGGGCAGCAGGTTGGCCCGGTCGACCACGCCCACCAGCGTGCCGGCGATGTCGAACGCGCCTTCGGCGTACACGCCGGGCATCTCGGCGGTCTCGCCGCCCAGCAGCGCGCACCCGGCCACTTCGCACGCCTCGGCCATGCCGGTGACCACTTCGGCCACCTGGTCGGCGTCGAGCTTGCTGCTGGCGATGTAGTCCAGGAAGAACAGCGGGCGGGCGCCCTGCACCAGCACGTCGTCGATGCAGTGGTTGACGATGTCCATGCCGACGCCGCGGTACTGGCCCAGGCGCGCGGCGAGCTCGACCTTGGTGCCCACACCGTCGGTGCTGGCGACGAGCAGCGGGTCGTCCATGGCCTTGATGGCCGCCATGCTGAACACGCCACCGAAGCTGCCCACGCCGCGCAGCACGGCCGGGCCGTGGGTGCGCTCGACGGCGGCCTTCATCTGCTCGACGGCGCGGGTGCCTTCGTCGATGTCCACACCCGCCGCCGCGTACGACTGCAGCTGCGCGCCGATGGCCCGCCAGCCGATGTCGCGGCGCACCTGCATGCCGTCGAAGCGGACGGTACCCAGCCGGGCGTAGGCGCGGTCGCGGGCGTCGGCCAGCGAGGCACCCAGGCCGGTGACGGCCAGCACGCGGCCGCCGGTGACGACGGCGCCGTCGGTGCCGGCGGGGAACAGCAACGCCAGGTCGGCGTCGTCGCCCAGGTCCACCGCGCCACCCACGACAGGCGCGGCGGGGTAGCCCGGTGCGGCGGCCACCACGGTGCAGCTGGCGCCGGTGTGGTGCAGGCGACGGTCGCCCAGTTCGCCGTTGCAGCAGGCCAGGGCCAGCTCGGCAAGGTCGTCGTCCAGCAGCGGCAGCACGGCCTGCGCCTCGGGGTCGCCGAAGCGGCAGTTGAACTCGAGCAGCTTGGGGCCGTCGGGCGTGCACATGAGGCCGGCGTAGAGCACGCCGATGTACGGCGCTCCCGCGTCGGCCAGGTGGTCGATGACGGGCTGGATGAACGTGGCGGTCAGTTCGTCGGGGTCGTAGGGGATGGGCGCCGGTGCGTAGGCGCCCATGCCGCCGGTGTTCGCGCCCTGATCGCCCTCGCCGATGCGCTTGTGGTCCTGGGCGACGGGCAGCGGCCGGGCGACGGTGCCGTCGCACAGCGCCATCAGGCTGCACTCGGGCCCGGTCAGGCGCTCCTCCAGCACGATGGGACCCTGCTCGAGCAGTTCGCGGATGGCGGCCTCGGTGGCCTCGGGGCCGTCGGGCACGATGACGCCCTTGCCGGCGGCCAGGCCGTCGAGCTTCACGACCACCGGCTTGCCGAACGCCCGCCACCAGGCCAGTGCCTCGTCGGCCGACGACGACATGTGGAACGCGGGCGACGGCAGGCCCAGCGACTGCGCCAACGTGCGGGTGAAGCCCTTGCTGCTCTCGAGCTTGGCGAGTGCGGCGGTGGGGCCGAAGCACGGCACGTGCTCGTCGGCGCAGCGGTCGGCCACGCCGGCAACCAGCGCGGCCTCGGGGCCGACGATCACCAGGTCGGCATCGATGGGCGTGGGCAGGTCGGCGGCGACGCGCACGGTGTGCCCGTGGCGGCGGCACGCCCAGGCGATGGCGGCCTCGCGGCCACCGCCGCCGATGACCAGCA
This sequence comes from uncultured Acidimicrobiaceae bacterium, assembly GCA_966112835.1. GTDB lineage: Bacteria > Actinomycetota > Acidimicrobiia > Acidimicrobiales > Ilumatobacteraceae > UBA668. The sequence goes on along the minus strand of CBHWEI010000058.1, from coordinate 10,401 downwards.
CGTTCATCGGGCTCACGCGAGCACTCCTTCGAAGCTCAGCTTCGGCGGGGCCTCTTCGACGGGCATGGGGTAGTGACCGGTGAAGCAGCCCACGCAGTAGCCGGTGGACTCGCCGTCGGTGGCGGGCTCGATGGCGCGCATCATGCCCTCCTGCGACAGGAAGTGCAGCGAGTCGGCGCCGATGAGGTCGCGGATCTCGTCGATGCTCAGCCGGGCGGCCATCAGGTCGCCGTCGTGGCCCATGTCCACGCCGAAGTGGCAGGCGTCGGTGATGGGCGGGCAGGTGATGCGCACGTGCACCTCGGTGGCGCCGGCGTCGCGCAGCAGCTTCACCAGCGGGCCGGCCGTGGTGCCGCGCACCAGCGAGTCGTCGATCATGATCACGCGCTTGCCGCGCAGGTTCTCGCTGAGGGCGTTGAACTTCAACGCCACGCCGCGCTCGCGCAGGTCCTGCGAAGGCTCGATGAACGTGCGGCCGATGTAGCGGTTCTTGATGAGCCCGTCGTTGTGGGCGATGCCGCTCTGGCGGCTGTACCCGATTGCGGCAGGGATGCTGCTGTCGGGCACGGGGATGACCACGTCGGCCTCGGTGGGGCATTCGACGGCCAACTGCTCGCCCAGCCGCTGGCGCACGTGGTGCACGTTGTGACCGGCCCAGGTGCTGTCGGGGCGGCTGAAGTACACGAACTCGAACGCGCAGCGCGACGGCGTGGCGGCCGGTGTGAGCGCCTGGCGGCGGAACATCTCGGCGCCTTGCAGGGTGACGATCTCGCCCGGCTTCACCTCGTCGATGTCGACGCAGCCGAGCGTGTTCAACGCGCAGGTCTCTGACGCGACGGCGTGGCCGCCGTGCGGCAGGCGGCCGACGTGCAACGGGCGGAAGCCCCACGGGTCGCGAACGGCGATGACCCGGTCGCCCACGAGCATGACCACGCAGTAGGCGCCCTTCCACGCGGGCAGGGTGCGCTCGATGCGGTCCTCCCACGTGCGGCCACCGGCGGCGGCGAGCATGAGCGTGAGCACCTCGGTGTCGCTGGTGGCGGTGAGGCCGAAGCCGCGGACCAGCAGTTCGTCGCGCAGCGCCGAAGCGTTCACGAGGTTGCCGTTGTGGCCCACGGCGAGGGGCCCGTGCATGGTCTCGACCACGAACGGCTGGATGTTCTTCAGCGAGTTGCCGCCCGTGGTGCTGTAGCGGGTGTGGCCCATGGCGTGGTAGCCGGTGAGGGCGGTCATGGTGGCCGGCGTGAACACGTTGGCCACCAGGCCGGCGTCCTTGTGCACCCGCAGGCGCGAGCCATCGCTCACCGCGATGCCGGCCGCCTCCTGGCCGCGGTGCTGCAGGGCGAACAGGCCGAAGAACGCCAGCGGGGCGATGCCTTCGCCGTGCGGGGTGGAGGCGCCGAACCCGCCGCACTCCTCGTGCGGCTCGTCGCCACGGAGGTGGTCCTGCTGGTCCGCACCGCGGCGGCGGGGCGGCTCGAGGAATTGCTCGTGCTCAGAGGGAAACATGCGAGATCGCTTCCTGGATGCGGGGCGCGACGGGGTACGCACCCGGTTCGAACGGGGTGCCGGTGAGGCGCTCGTAGGCCTGGATGTAACGGCGGGTGGTCTCGGACCACACCTCGGCCGGCAGCACGGGCGGTGCGCCGTCGCCGCGGTAGCCGGCCGCGAGCAGCGCTCGGCGGACGACCTCCTTGTCCAGGCTCTCGGGCTCGTCGCCGGCGGCGAGGCGTTCCTCGTAGCTGTCGGCCACCCAGTAGCGGCTGGAGTCGGGGGTGTGCATCTCGTCGATCAGCAGCAGGCCGCCGTCGGCGGCGGTGCCGAACTCGTACTTGGTGTCGGCCAGGATGAGCCCGGCCTCGGCGGCCTTCTGCTGGCCGCGGCGGAACAGCAGCAGTGCCGCCTCGAGCACCTCGCCCCAGCGGCGGTGCTCGACCAGCCCGCGCTGGGCCACCTCGGCCACGGTGAGCGGTACGTCGTGCGTGCCGTCCATGCCCTTGGTGGTGGGTGTCACCAGTGCCGCGGGCAGCGGCGTGTTCTTGCGCAACCCGTCGGGGAAGCGGTGGCCGTAGATCTCGCGGGCGCCGTCGGCGTACTGCTGCCACAGCGACGTGGAGGTGACGCCGGTGATGTAGCCGCGCACGATGACCTCGACGGGCAGCGGCGTGGCAGCGCGGGCGACGAGCACGTTGGGGTCGGGCACCGACAGCACGTGGTTGGGCACGATGTCGGCGGTCTCGGCGAACCACCACGCGGCCAGTTGGTTCAGCACCTGGCCCTTCCACGGCACGCCGGCGATGATGCGGTCGAACGCCGACAGCCGGTCGGTGGTGACGAACAGGCGGCGACCCTCGTCGTCGTCCGACGGGTCGTCCGACGCGGGCAGTTCGTACGACACGCGCACCTTGCCGTCGCGTCGGTCGGGCAGCGCCAGATCGATGTCGAGGAACGGCTCGGGGGTGATCATGGTGGGGTCACTGCTCCTTCGCGTGGCGGACGCCCTGCTCGAACAATTGCAGACCCAGCGCGCCGGCCGTTCCGCGGCCACGCCTCGGGTGCTGACGCGCCAGGACGTGGTTCTCGGGGTGGGGCATCAGGCCCAGCACCACACCGGTTTCGTCGCACACGCCGGCGATGTCGTCGACCGAGCCGTTCGGGTTGTGGCCCGTGTAGCGCAGCGCCACCTGCCCGGCGGTGGCCAGGGCAGTGGGGTCGGGGTGCACGTAGCGACCTTCGCCGTGGGCGATGGGGCACTCGAACGGCTCGAGTTCGCGGGTCCAGATGCACCGGCTGGCGGGCGCCTCGAGGGCCACCCATTCGCACTGGAAGTGACCGCTCTGGTTGTGGCCCAGCGCACCCGGCAGCAGCCCGGTGCCGGTGAGCACCTGGAAGCCGTTGCAGATGCCGATGACCGGCTTGCCGGCGGCCACGAACCCGGTGAGCGCGTCGCCCACGCCGTGCGACAGCTCCAGGCTCCACATGCGGCCGGCGCCCAGGGCGTCGGCGTAGCTGAAGCCACCGGCCACCACCAGCATCTGCGCGTCGGTGAGCAGTGTGGGGTCGGCGAGCAGTTCGGCGAGCAGCACGATGCGCGGCTCGGCACCCGCCAGATCGAGCGCGAACGACACGTCGTGGTCGCGGTTGGTGCCTGGCGCGGCCAGCACCAGAGCCTGCGGGCGGCTCATCGGGAACCTCCGGTGAACGCGGCCACCAGATCGTCGAGCGGCACCTCGATGTTCGGCAGGCAGAACGTCGGCTCGGACGTGACAATGCCCAGCACGGTGACGTCGCCGACGGCCTCGGCGAACCAGGCGAGGTCGTCGGGCGCCAGTTCGCACACGAAGCGGCCGTTGCTCTCGGACCACAACGCGGTGGCCAGGTCGGCGTGGGGGAGCCGGTCGACGTCGACACCCAGCCGCCCGCCGATGGCCATCTCGGCCAGGGCCACGCCCAGGCCACCTTCGCTGAGGTCGTGGCAGGCGAGCACGCGCCCGGTGCGCAGGGCCTGGTGCAGCCGCTGGTAGCGGGCGTGCACGTCGGGCACGGGCGCCGGCACCACGCCACCCTGCAGGTGCCGGATCATCGCGTAATGGCTGCCGGCGAACTCGGGCTGTGTGGCGCCCACCTGTACGAGCACGCTGCCGGCCTGCTTCAGGTCGGGGGTCACGGTGCGGTCGGCGTCGGGCACGTGCGCCATGGCGGTGATCACCAGCGTCGGCGGCACGGCGTGGCGTTGCCCGTCGCTGCCCAGGTACTCGTTGTTCAACGAGTCCTTGCCGCTCACGAACGGGGCACGGTGCTCGAGTGCCGCGTCCACGCAACCCTGCACGGCCGCCACCAGTTCGCCCAGCGTGGTCCCGCGCCGCGGGTCGCCCCAGCTGAAGTTGTCGAGCAGGCACACCATGTCGGGGTCGCCGCCCACGGCCACCACGTTGCGGATGGCTTCGTCGATGACGGCGTGGGCCATGCGTTCGGGGTCGTGCAGGCCGTACCACGGGTTCACGCCGATGCCGACTGCGAAGCCGTGCGCGTCGCCGGGCTGGGCGATGACCACTCCGTCGGCGTGCCCGTCGTGGTGCTCGCCCACCAGCGGGCGCACCACGGTGGCGCCACGGATCTCGTGGTCGTAGCGACGCACCACGCGTTCCTTCGAGGCGATGTTCGGGTGGGCGAGCAACGTCAGCAGCGCTCTCGTCGGGTCGACACACGGCTCGGGCAGCTCGGCGCTGCGCACCGGCTGCGGCAGTACGGCGGTCATCGATCGCTGCGGGCGGCCGTCGTGCAGGAAGTGCGTGTCCAGCTCGAGCACGGTCAGATCGCCGGCACGCACGCGCAGCAGGCCGTCGCCGGTGAACGTGCCCAGGCTCACGGCCTCCACGCCATGGCGGGCGCACACGGCCTGCATGGCGGCCCACTTGGCGGGCGGCACGGCGAACACCATGCGCTCCTGGGCCTCGCTCAGCCAGATCTCCCACGGGCGCAGGCCCGGGTACTTCAGCGGGGCCAGCGTCACGTCGACGTCGGCGCCCACGCCCTCGGCCATCTCGCCCACGGCGCTGGACAGGCCGCCGGCGCCGCAGTCGGTGACCGCGCTGTACAGGCCGTGGCACTCGGCCATCGCGTCGATGACCAGCTTCTCGACGATGGGGTCGCCGATCTGCACGCTCGCGCCCGCCACGTCGCCGGTGGTGGCGTCCATGGTGGCGCTGCTGAACGTGGCGCCGCGCAGACCGTCGCGACCGGTGCGGCCGCCGATGACCACCACCAGGTCGCCGGGCTGCGGGCCGGGCAGCTCGGGCGCCTCGTCGGCGATGCCGATGCAGCCGGCATACACCAGCGGGTTGGCGATGTAGCCGGGGTCGTACAGCACCGCGCCGGCCACGTTGGGCAGGCCGATCTTGTTGCCGTAGTCGGCCACGCCGGCGATGACGCCGCTCTCGATGAGCCGCGGGTGCAGCACACCCTCGGGCAGCTGATCGGCCGGCAGGTCGGTGGGACCGAAGCACAGGATGTCGGTGACGGCGATGGGGTGGTGGGCGGCACCCATGACGTCGCGGATGACACCGCCGACGCCGGTGTTCGAACCGCCGAACGGCTCGATGGCCGACGGGTGGTTGTGCGTCTCGGCCTTCACGGCCAGCGTGACGCCGGGGGAGTAGCGGACGATGCCGGCGTTGCCGACGAACGAGCTGACCACGAACGGTGCGTCGATGCGATCGGTGCAGTCGCGCAGTTGCTTCAACAGCGGGATCACGTCGGGGCCAGGCGTGCCGTCGGCGTTGCGGGCGGTGATGCGGGCCCGGAAGGTCTTGTGGCTGCAGTGCTCGCTCCACGTCTGCGCCAGCGTCTCGAGCTCCACGTCGGTGGGCTCGCGCCCCACGCCTCGCGAGTACTCGGCGATGGCCTGCAACTCGGCCAGGTCCAGGCTCAGGCCGCGCTCGCGGCTGAGCGCCATCAGCTCGTCGTCGGTGAGCGTGGTGACGGTGACGTGGTCGACGGTGCGGTCGGCCGTGGCGTGTGCGTCGATGAAGTGCGGCTCGATCGGGGCGCCGTCCCACCGCTCGATCACCTGGTTGGCCAGCAGGCGGCGGGCGATGGCCTGCCGCTCGACGGGCGACAGGTCGCCGCGGATGCCGTAGTGCTTGCCGGTGGCGACCGGCACGTCGGGCAGGCCGACGGTCTGCATAGCCAGTTGGATGGCCGTGGCCGCCGGGTCGGTGACGCCGGGCAGCAGCGCGGTCTCGATGCCGTCGGACGGCACGTGCCACGTGCCGGTCTGCAGCAGCGGGTCCACCAGCACGGCCTCGAGCTCGGCGAGGTGCTCACCCGGTAGGTCGTCGGCGAAGAACACCACGTCGGCGACGTCGATGTCGGTGACGGCGGTGAGGCCCAGCGCGTGCGCATCGGCCACGAGGCCGCCGGATCGCGGGTCGGCCCCCTTGCTGCGAATGGTCAATCGCACTCCGGAGCCCACCGCGACGAAGCTAGGCGCGACCCCCGCAGAACCCCTCCCCGCGCGAACAAAATGTAAGCCCCGACGGACGATTCCTCCCGAACTCAAGTTCTGCGTGACACCTCGGCCCGAGGGACGCAGCCCCAGTGCAATGCTGGGGCGATGGGTGATGCGGCCGATGACCAGGTGTACCTGCCGCTCGGGCTCATCGACGCGGTGGCGCTGGTCGAAGACGGTGCCGAGTGGACGATGTTCGCGATGCATTTCGCAGAGAACGGCCTGCCGATGTTCGAGGTGAACATCGCGACCTTGCGACACGCCGGCTGGGTGATCGACAGCCACGGAGAATCACACAGCCTGACGCCACCTCCATCCGCGTCGGTGTCGACCGAACCGCCACCGAGTGGCTACTCGTTGTCTCGGATCTGGGAGGGCGGCAACTGCTGGCAGGCCACCTTCGGCGAGGGTGTGGGAGGCGTGGTCGATCACCAGTGGTGCACCGTGGACCACGACGAGATCGACGCAGGGGAGCCGTTGGCGTCGAAGAGTCCGTGGCGGTGGCTGTTCGTGTCGGGAGACCAGCGCGTCGCCGGTCGGGCTGAGAGCCCCCTGCAGGCTGCCGCGATGGTGGAGGCCCTGGCAAGGGTGCACGGCTCGGCGTCGTTCACGCCGTCGCCCGAAGGGCGGTTCTCCCGAACTTAAGTTCTGCGTGACGGGTCGGTAGGGTCGGGGCTCGTGACACGACTCGTGCTGGTACGCCATGGTGAATCGAACGTGACGGTCAACCGGATCATCGGTGGACCCCGTACCTGCAACGGGTTGTCCGACCTCGGCCGCCAGCAGGCCGAGCGGCTTCGGCAGCGGTGGGCGGCGAACAGCGAGTTCCAGCCCGAGGTGCTCATCGCCAGCCAGTACCCGCGTGCGTTCGAGACCATCCAGATCGTGGCGCCGGCGTTGGGCGACCTGCCCATCGAGCGCGACGACGGCTTCGGCGAGCACGACCCGGGCCCCGACTGCGACGGCCTGTCGTACAAGGAGTTCGTCGAGCGCTACCCCGACCTGTCGAAGCGGTGGGACGACCACGACCCGTTCGCCACCACCTTCCCCGGTGGCGAGACGGTGGCCGCGTTCCAGTACCGCGTGGGCATGGCCGTGCGGCGCATCGTCGACACCTACGAGGGCAAGACGGTGGTCATCGGCTGCCACGGTGGCGTGGTCGACGCGGTGCTGCGCCTGGCGCTGAAGTCGCCCGGCATGGGTGCGTACGAGATCCACACGCTGAACACGTCGATCACCGAGCTGGTGCTGGTGCGGCAGAACACGTGGCGGCTCGAGCGCTACAACGACAGCGCCCATCTGGCCGGCCTTCCGGCACACACCAACCAGGACTGAGCGTCGGAGCGCACCACATGCCCAGCCGCTTCGACGTCGTGGTGGTGGGGGCGGGCTCGGCAGGAGCCGTGCTCGCGGCGCGCCTGAGCGAGGACCCGCGTCGGTCGGTGCTGCTGCTCGAAGCCGGTCCGGACCACCGGTCGGCCGCAACGCCCGAGTCCATCGCCGGTCGCTCGTTCCTGGCGGCGGTCCGCGAACCGGGTCGGGTCTGGGACCCGCTGCCCGCCACCCGCACCGCCGGTCAAGCATCGCGGCCGTACCTGCGCGGTCGCGGGGTGGGCGGGTCGTCGGCCGTGAACGCGATGGTCGCGCTGCCCGGCGAACCGGGCGACTACGACGAGTGGGCCGACTTGGGGGCCGACGGCTGGGCGTGGGCCGACGTGGCGCCGTGGTTCGACCGCACGCGGCTGGCACTGCGCCGAGTGACCGACGCCGAGTTGGGCAGCGTGGGCCGCGCCCTGCGGGCCGCCGACCCCTCGGCCGAGGCGGCACTGCTCACCCGCGACGCGACGGGTCGACGGGCGTCGGTGAACGACGTGTACCTCGAGCCGGCGCGCGACCGGCCGAACCTGACCGTGCGCGGCGGTGCGCTGGTCGACCGGGTACTGCTCGAGGGCACCCGCGCCGTCGGCGTGCGCCTGGCCGACGGCACGGAGGTGGTGGCCGGCGCCGTCGTGGTGTCGGCCGGGGCGATCCACTCGCCGGCCGTGCTGCTGCGCAGCCGCGTGCACGTGCCGGGCATCGGCGAGGGCCTGCAGGACCACCCGTCGTTCCCCATCACCCTGGCCTTGAAGTCCGGTGCGGCCGCCGAGTCGGGTGCGCTGACGGTGACGGCACTGCTGCGCGCCACCCACCGGCACACCAACGACCTGCAGGTGCTGGCGCTGGAAGAAGCCGACCCGGCCGTACCCGGGTTGGGCGTGCTGCTGGGCGCGCTCATGTCGGTGCACAGCACCGGCACGGTGACGCTGGCCGACGACGACCCGTACTCGCCGCTGGTGGTCGACTTCGCCATGCTGTCCGACGAGCGCGACCTGCCCGGCATGCGCGCCGCCGTCGAGCTGGTGGAGCGCATCGCCCACAGCGCAGCGATGGCCGAGGTGGCCGACGTGCTGCCGTACGACGCGTCCGAGGCCGGCATGCGCGCCTCGCTGGGCGACTACGTGCACGCCGCGGGCACCTGCCGCATGGGGGTGGTGGTCGACGCCGGGTGCCGCGTGGTGGGCCACGACGGCCTGTGGGTGTGCGACGCCTCGGTGATGCCGCGGGTGCCGCGGGCCAACACCCACCTGCCCACCGTGATGGTGGCCGAACGGGTGGCGGCGATGCTGGGCGAGTCGCTCCCCGCGACCGCGCCGGCTACTTCCTCGTAGCTGCCTTCTTGGCCGGCTTCTTCGTAGCGGCCTTCTTCGCGGCGGCCTTCTTCTTGGCCGCCGGCTTGCCGGTCGCCTTCGCGGTCTTCGTGGCGGCCTTCTTCGACGAGTCGTGCAGCGGTGCCGCCGCGCCGGGCTCGAACGGCCGGGTGGTGGCGTGGGCGATGGCCACCAGCTCGGCCATCTCCTGGTGCAGCAGGTCGGTCAGCACCCACAGGTCGGGCACCAGGTCGCGGTCGGCGACGAAGCCGAAGTCCAGGTTGCCGTCGTAGCTCTGCACGGTCATGTTCAGGCCCTGGCCGTCGACGAGCGTGCTCACCGGGTAGAAGTGCTCCAACCGCGCCCCGGCCGAGTAGAGCGGCACCTGCGGGCCGGGCACGTTGCTGATGACCAGGTTGAACGGCGGGTTCATGCGGTCGGCGATGCGCAGCTGGCTGTACATGCGCATCGCTCGTGCTGCCACCGCGGGCGGGGCGAACTGGGTGAAGTCCTGCAGCGCATCGGCGGGGATGGCGGCGAACTGGTCCTTGGCGGCGGTCATGGCCTGCTGCACGCGCTGGATGCGCTTCACCGGGTCGGCCTCGTTGGTGGCCAGGTCGGCGAACAGGGCGGACACGCGGTTCTGGTAGCTGTCGTCCTCGCTGCCGCTGCGGACGCTGACCGGCACCATGGCCACCAGGCTCTCGTCGGGCAGGCAGTCGTGCAGCTCCAGGTAGCGGCGCAGCGTGCCGGAACACACGGCCATGACCACGTCGTTGAACGTGCAGCCGAACGCCCGCCGGATGACCTTCGCATCCTCTAGCGGCACCGACGTGTAGGCGAACCGTCGGTGCGGGGTGATGGACTGGTTCCACGGCGTGCGCGGCGCCTGGGTGGGCGGCAACGCCGGCGGCTTGTCGACGTTCTCGCCCTTCTGGGCACGCAGCCGTTCGCGCATCATCTTGCCGATGGGGCCGGGCATCGGCTGGGCGATGATGTCGGCGAGTGCGTGCATGCCGCCCGAGCGGGTGGCCACGGCGAGCTCGCGGGCGGTGCGCACGCTGAGCCGGATCATCTTCTCGGGGCGGCGCAGGAACTCGCGTCCGGTGATACGCAGCAGCTCCTCGTCGGTGGGGATGGCCTCCGGCTCCCATTGCACATGGCTGCCGGTGGGGCGCGCCGTGGGGTCGATGTCCAGCAGGGCGGCCAGCATCATGGCCCCGGCAGCGCCGTCGATGGCGGCGTGGTGCACCTTGGTGAGCTGGGCGATGCGCGTGCCGTTGTCGACGCCCTCGATGACGTACAGCTCCCACAGCGGGCGGGTGCGGTCGAGCGGCCGGGCGATGATGCGGCTGACCGCCTCGGCCAGCTGCTCGGGGTTGCCGGGCGGCGGCACGGCGTGGTGGCGCACGTGGAAGTCGATGTCGAAGTGCGGGTCTTCGATCCAGTACGGCAGGTCTAGGCCCATCGGCACTTCCACCAGCCGTCGGCGGAACGGCGCCAGCTGGTCGATGCGTTCGAGGATGATGTTCTTCGTCGCCTCCAGCCCGGCGCCGCCCGGTGCGTTCGACGGGTCGTAGATGGTGACGGAGCTGACGTGCCCGAACGTGGTGGGTGTCTCCATGTTCAGGAAGCTGACGTCGATGCCGTTGAGCTGGCGCATGCCGCTCACCCCTTCGCGTGTTCGGTCAATGGGAAGATGGT
>CBHWEI010000057.1:0-16748 GCA_966112835.1 uncultured Acidimicrobiaceae bacterium | reverse complement strand
CCACCACGACGACGATCCCGCCGACGACCACGACCACCCCGGCACCTCCGCCGGTCTCGTGCGACTCGTTCGGGGTGGCGGCACCCACCAAGAACGACCTCAACGGCCGTGTGGTGCAACCGCCGTCGTGCGGCAACTTCCAGTGGAAGACCAACGTGGGTGACTGGAAGATCGCCGGTGACGCGGCGTTCGCCAGCGAACCCAGCCAGGCGACCATCGTCGGCACCCAGGTCGATGCCACCGCCGAGGTGACCATCTCGAACCTGAACGGTGCCAACCGCTCGGGCGGCGTCATCCTCAACCGCAGCGGTGGCGGCGGCTCGGGCGTCATGTTGGTCGGAGTCCTCATCGGCAACAACAGCGCCGCCATCCGATTCATCAACGGCGGCACCACCACCACCTTGAAGACCGTGGCCATCACGGCCGGATCGTCGGCCCGGCTGCGACTCACCCGTCAGGGGCGCACGGTGACCATGCGGGTCGACGGCGTCGTCGTCGCCACCCTCACGCTCACCACCACCCAGGCGAACCAACTCTCCGGTGTCAGTGCCGGGATCATCAGCGAACAGGGCACTGCACTCAGGTATTCGAACTTCCTCCTCGCACTTCCCACGCCATGACCTCCACCCTCGACACCACCGCAGCCCGCGTCGCGATGCTGCGTGGTGCCGCGCACGGGCGGGCCCGGCACGACGACGAGCACGTGCACCACGACCACCTGGTCCACGTCACGCCCCATGCCACCGGCCGGCGGCACGTGCTGCACGACGTGCTCGACCTGTTGCTGCTGGGCATCATCATCGTCGGCGTGTGGTTCCTGTGGCCGGTGAACTTCGGCGGCAGCGCCCGCTTCATCGTCGTCGAGGGCAAGTCCATGGAACCCACCTTCCACCTGGGCGACGCCGTGGTCGTGAAGACGCTCGACAACCCCAAGGTGGGCGACATCGTCGTGTTCCAGGTGCCCAAGGGCGAACCCGGCGCCGGCTCGCTCGTGGTGCACCGCCTGTACGGCATCCGCGACGACGGCTCCTTCATCACGAAGGGCGACAACCGCCGTCTGCCCGACCCGTTCCACGTGCGCCAGGAGAACATCCTCGGCACGCCCACGTGGACGCTGCCGCAGTTCGGCCGCTTCATCATGTCGCTCGCCAACCCGTACATCGTGGGTGGTGCCATCGGCCTGATCGCGTTCATCGTCATCCTGCCGCGCAGCAAGGACGAGGAGGAGGGCGACGGCAAGGGCGATACGAAGGATCGCGATGCGGTGGTTGGCGCCCCGCCGACGCCGACGCGCACCTTGCTACGCCTCCACTCGACGGACGACCCGACGCTGGAGTTGCCGCGGATCGACGCCGACGCCTTGGCCGAGGCCCGCTCCGGTCCGACGCTTCAGTCGGTGGGCGGCTCGAGCAACGCCGACCGGTAGACCGCGACACCCTCGGCCGCGAGGATGTCGGCGACGGCTGCCAACCGGGGCGCGAACGTGGCCCAGTCGCGCTGCGCCTGCGGCGTCCAGCCCACCTCGGCCAGACAGGCCAGGCGCGGGAAGCACAGCGTCTGCACCTGTTCGAACGTGCGCACCTTCTCGGTCCACAGCGGGGCCTCCACGCCGGCGATGCGCGCGTCGCCGACGCCCGACACCAGCGCGGCAGGGTCCCAGTCGTAGATGCGGTCGACGTCGATGTGGCCCGCCCACCGCCGGCCGAACGCGTCGTCGGCGTGGTGGCGCATGTCCAGGTAGGTGTGCGCCGATGGCGACATGACGAACCGGCACGACGATGGTGCGGCCGCGGCGGTCTCGGCGCGCAGCCAGTGCTGCACCAGCGAGTTCGCGTGCAGTGGCGCAGCGGTGATCTCCTCCCAGCCGACCATCTGCTTGCCGTGGCGCGCCACCTCGGCCTGCAGGAAGGCGACGAACTCCACATAGGCGTCGCGTTCGGTGCTGTGCGCCTCGTCGCCGCCGATGTGCAACCACGGGCCGGGTGTGACGGCGGCGAGCGTGGCGATCACGTCGGCCACGAACCGACGGGTGAGCGGAAGGTCCAGGCGCAGCGAGCTGAACCCCACCTCGATGCCCGTGTACGGCTCGGTGGCCACCTCGCCGGGGTTCAACCCGGGAACGGCGCTCAGCGCCGCGTTCGTGTGACCGGGCATGTCCACCTCGGGCACGACGGTCACGAAGTGCGCGGCAGCGTGGTCGACGATGCGCGCCCAGTCGGCCAGCGTGAACCAGCCACCGGGGTCGCCGCCGCAGGCCGAGGCGCCGCCGATGCTGGTGAGCGCCGGCCAGTCGGGCATCTCCAGACGCCATCCCTGGTCGTCGGTCAGGTGCAGGTGCAGACGGTTCAGCTTGAAGCGGGCGATGAGCTCGATGAACCGGCACACCTCGTCGACCGTGAACGGGTGGCGGGCAACGTCGAGCATCGCGCCGCGCCATTCGAAGCGCGGTTGGTCCACCACGTGCACCACCGGTGCGGCGCGGCCGTCGTGCAGCTGCAACCACGTGCGTGACGCGTTCCACAGTCCGTGCTCGCTGGCGGCCACCATGACCACACCGTCGGCGGCGACCACCAGTTCGTAGCCCTCGTCGCCCAGGTCGGCGCGCTCGGGCCGCAACACGCGCTGGACGGCGTCGACCGGGCCGACGAACTCGCCGTCACCCCACTGCACCGAACGTGGCCACGGCACGAGGGTGGCTGCGACGGTCGGCACGGGGAGAGCGTAGATGGATGTCGAGCTGGTCAATGCGTTGACAACGTCTGCGTGCGACACTGGACCGGTCGGCGCCCGAATCGCCGGCAACAGATCGTTCGAGGGGGTCGGAGTGACGAACCGGTACATCGCGGCGCGGCCGTGGGTGCGTCTCATCACCGGAGTGGCCATCGTCGTGGCCATCGCCGCGCAATGCCAGGCGCTGTCGTCGGCCGGCCTGTTCCGCCCGGCGAACGTGTTCAGCTTCTTCACCATCCAGAGCAATCTGCTGGCCGCGTTCGTGTTGCTCGGCGGCGAGTTCCGCACCGGCACCACCGTGTACCGCCTGGCGACCGCCATCCGGCCCGGTGTGGTGCTGTACATGTCGATGACGGGCGTCGTCTACGCCGTGCTCCTGGCCCCGGTGGCCGCCGATGTGGGGCTGACCGCGAAGTGGGTGGACGCCATCGTGCACGTGATCGCCCCGATCGTCGTGTTCGCCGACTGGTTCCTGTCGCCCCCCGAACGGCAACCCGAGGTGGCGGACATCCCGAAGTGGTTGGTGTTCCCGGTGGCGTGGCTGATCTACAGCTTCGTCCGCGGCGGGCTGGTGGACTGGTACCCGTACCCTTTCATCGACCCGCGGCCAGACGTGCCGCACGCGGCGGGCAGTTGGATCGCGGTGACCGTGATGGTCGCGGTCGTGACCGCCGCCGTACTGGTCTTCGCCTGGGGATTGGCCTCGCTCACCGCGTGGCGCATGCGCCGCAGCTCGTAGCGGGTTGAGGGACGTTCGGCCCTGTCGCCGCGCCCCTGGTCGGGGGTATCAACGAAGCAGGGTCCATGAGACCCGAACACCCGTCGACAGCGCCCCGAACGCGAGGGCCTGTGTGCGGAGCGGTGGGGGCGTCATCGGGGGCGCCCCCACCGCACTTTTCCGGCGCGACTCGGAGCGGTGCGGTGGGGATGCGGCCGACGTCCGTCGCAGCCGGCGGCTGCGACGGACAAGACGGGGTCGTCCTACTGCTTCAGGCCGTTCATGACGCCGTACATGGCCTGCACCAGGGCGATGGCCACGAAACCGACGATCAGACCGACGAACACGATCATCAACGGCTCGAACATGGTCGTGAACTTCTTCAGGCGCTGCTCGAGCTCACGGTCGAAGTAGATGCTGGCGACGTGGAGCTGCTCGTCGAGCGTTCCGGTCTCCTCACCCACCTTGAACATCTGCCGGGCGGCGCCGGGGAACAGCTCGGTGTTGGCCAGCGGACGGGCGAAGCCGCCGCCTTCCATCATCTCCAGCTGCGCCTCGCCGAGACGCTCGCGGTACACGCTGTTGCTGGTCGCATCGGTCGTGGTTCGCATGGCGTCGGGCAGCGGCACGCCGGCTCGCACCATGGCGCCGAGGATGCGGCAGAACCGCTCGAGGATGGCGTACTCGACGATGCCGCGAACCACGGGGATCTTCAGGACCAGATGGTCCTTGAACGTCTGCCCGGACTCGGACTTCATCATCCACACCATGAACGCCGTGAACAGGCCGCCGATGGTGAACGGGATGTACCAGAGGGTGCTGAACAGCGTGGCCACGAACAGCAGGGCCCGGGTCATGAACGGCAGGTCGGCGTCGAGCTCTTCGAACAGCGGCTTGAACTGCGGGAGCACGTAGCCGGCCAACACGGCCACGGTGAACACGGCGAGCACCATGACGACGCCCGGGTACGACAGCGACGACACGACCTTGGCGCGGGTCTCGAGCTCGCGCTCCAGATAGCCGGCCAGGTTCTCGAGCGTCTCGTCCAGACGACCCGTCAGCTCGGCCGAACCGAGGATGCCCATGTAGTAGTTGGGGAACGCCTCGGGGTGCTTCGACGCCGCGCCCGACAGGGTTCCGCCGTTGCGGATCTCCTCCACCATGTGCGCGATGCATCGCTGCAGCGCGACGTCGGTGGTCTCGTCGCCGATGATCTCCATGGCCTCGGTGAGGGGGATGCCTGCCTTCACGAACACGGCGAGCTGCCGTGTGAAGTGCATGAGCTCCTTCTTCTTCACCTTCTCCTGGGTGAGCTCGATCGACGCGAGCTTGCCGCGCTTCTCCTCGATCTTCACCGGGTAGAGGCTCTTGCCGACCAGGTGGGCACGCGCCTCACCGATGGTCGAGGCCTTGGTGACACCTTCGACGGACGTGCCGTTGGCGTCGATGGCGGCATAGGCGAACCTGGGCATGGTGTGGCTCCTAGCTGGCGAACAGGGTTCGGACGACTTCAGGGATGGTGGTCACGTCGTTCTCGACGAGCGCCATTGCTTCGCGGAGCATGGTGCGCATGCCCTGGGCGACGGCGAGACGACGGAGTTCTTCGGTGGTTGCCCAACCGACGATCAGGCGGCGCAGTTCCGGCGTGATGCGCAACAGCTCGTACACGCCGATGCGGTCGCGGTAGCCGGTGCCGGCGCAGAAGTTGCAGCCGGCGCCGCGGTAGAAGGTGCTCTTCTCGCTGCCGCCGCTGTGCTGACGGAACACCGCCAGCTCGTCGGCACCGGGGGTGTACGGCTCCTTGCACGAGTCGCACACACGGCGCAGCAGACGCTGACCGATGACACCCACCACCGACGAGGCGATGAGGAAGGCCTCGATGCCCATGTCGAGGAAGCGGTGGAGTGCGGCCACGCTGTCGGTGCCGTGCAGTGACGACAGCACGAGGTGACCGGTGAGTGCGGACTGCACGGCGATGCGTGCGGTGTCGGCATCACGGATCTCACCCACGAGGATGACGTCGGGGTCCTGACGCAGGATGGCCTTGAGGCCGGTGGCGAAGGTAAGGCCCGCCTGGTCGTTCGTCTGGATCTGGTTGATGCCGGGGAACACGTACTCGACCGGGTCTTCCACGGTGGTGATGTTCTTGCCGGCCGAGTTCACCTCGAGCAGCGAGGCGTACAGCGTGGTGGTCTTGCCGGCACCGGTGGGGCCGGCGCAGATGACCATGCCGAACGGCGAGTGGATCATCTTCGAGTAGTGCAGGTACGTTTCGCGGGGGAAGCCCAACTCGCCGAGGCCGATCATGGACCGCGACTTGTCGAGGATTCGCATGACGATCTTCTCGCCGAACACGGTCGCGACGCTGGCGACGCGGACGTCGACGTCCTTGCCGTCGATGACGGTCGAGAACTGGCCGTCCTGCGGGCGGCGCTTCTCGACGATGTTCATGCCGCTCATGATCTTCAGGCGGCTGGTCAGTGCGGCGTGCACACCGATGGGCAGGTTGAACGTCTCGACCAGGTGACCGTCGATGCGGAACCGGACGCGCACGTGGTCGTCGAGCGGCTCGATGTGGATGTCCGACGTGCGGTCGCGCATGGCCTGGCTGACGATGCGGCTGACGAGCTGGATCACCGGGGCCTGGTCGTCCAGGTTCACCTCGGCGGCGACGGCGGCCATGCGGGCCTGCTCGTCGGCGACGTCGATGCTGGACACCAGCTTCTCGATGTCGGCGTCGGCGCGGTACAGCGTGTCGATGAACGTGTGGACCGTGGCCGGGTCGGCGATGAAGTACTTCGTCGGGCGGCCGGCGGCCGCCTCGATGGCCTGCTTGCGGCCCGGCGACGGGTCGCTGAGCAGGATGATGAGCGTGTCGCCCTCGCTGGCGACGGCCACCGCGCACTGCTGGCGGACGAGCGTCTCGGGCAGGATGCCCTTCACGTCGTCGGACACCACGATGTTCTTGGTGTCCACCGCGGGCACGCCGGTGGCGGCCGACAGGGCGAGCGCGATCTCGGTGCGACCCACGCTGTAGCGGGTGCCCATCGCATGGGCGAACGCCAGCAGGTCGCCGTTGGCGGAGCCCAGGGCCTCGGCCATGTTCTCTGCCGTCAGGTGGCCGCCCTCGACGAGGATCTGACCGACTTTCATGCATTCGGCCGCGGCTTCACCCTCGAGGGTCGCCGTCTGGTCCTTGGATCCTTTGAAGAGTGCCATTGTGCCCGTCTCCCGCTACGGAGGGCTTCCGTCCGCCTGTCGTCAGAACGACGACAGGGTGTGTTCCGATGTGGTGGTGGGACCTGCCGAAGGAAGGCCCGGTGTGCTGCCGGTGTCGAGGTTGGTGTTCAGGCCGCTGCTCATGCCGGCGTCGAGCGAGGTGCTGGGAAGGCCGGTCGGCGCAGCGCCGCCCGAGCGGACGCCCGGATCGGTCTTGCGCACGAACTGGTCGGGGTTGAGCTCGATGACTGCCCGCTCGAGCTCTTCCAGACGCTCGAGCTGCACCGCCGCGCTCACGTCCATCTCGTCCGACAGCTGCGCTTCGATCTCGGCCATGCGCAGGCTCGTCTTGTCGAGCTTCTCGTCGGTGGTCGAGGCCAAACGGTCGAGCTCGATCCGCACGAGCATCGCTTCACCGACTGCGGCCGACAGCTGTTCCTTCACTTCGTTGATGGCCCGCTCGTCGACCTTGCCGATCTCCTCGGTGAGACGGTTCAGGTGGTCCTGGTGGGCCAGGAGGTTGTTCTCGAGCTCGAGCATGCGCTGCGACAGGGCGCCCATGGCGTCGTCGAAACCCGAACCGATGCGGCCGACCGTGGCCTCCAGGTGGGCCAGCTTGGTGCCGTTGTTCTCGTTGATGCGATCTTCCATCGCCAGCATGCGGTCGGTGACCTTGTGCTCGGTGAAGTCGATGCGCTGGTTCATCATCGCCGCGCTCTCGGTGAGCTGACGCTGCACCTCGGGGCCCACCGACTCGAGGGTGGACCGCACGAAGGCGAGACGCTCCTCGACGGCGCTGGCGAGGGCCTGGTTGCCCTCGTCCATGCGCTGGGCGAGCGCGATGGTGGTGTCGTTCACGTGCTGGACGAGCGCCGAGGCCTGCTCGTCGAAGCGGCGGGTGGCCTTGTGCAGTTCGTCGATGCGGGCGTGGGCCGCAGCGCTCTGCTGGTCCATCTGGTCGCGCAGGTTGGCGAGTTCGACGGGATCGATGTTGCCGCCGTCACCGACGGCCATGGGGATCTCGATGATCCGGTTCTCGACCTCGGCCAGGCGACGGTGCTGGTGCTGGGCGAAATCGGCCAGGCGATCCTCCAACGCGGTCTGCAGCGCCTTCTGGTACGCCTCGGTGCTCTGCTGGCCGGCTTCGGCACGCTGCGTGACCTCGGCCAGCTGCGACGAGAACTCGCTGCGGAGCAACTCGATGGCCCGTTCGTTGGCCTGGCGGATGGATTCGGTCTGTTGCGTCACGGCAGCCATGTACTGCGTGAGCTGGCGTTCCACGACCGCGGCGATCGTGGCCGCGAGGACCTCGGTCGTCGACGACGACAAGCCCTGGGTGTTGGAAGTGGGCGTGCTCATCGAGTGCCTTCCACCTTCTTCGCCATCCCCTTGGAGGGGTACTGCTCCTTCGCCACGCAGAGGTATCGGCGCGTCTTGCACAATCCTTTACAGAGAGATCGTCGTCTGGCCCAGATCGTTCTCCGGCGACGGCCGTCCGACCCACGAACTACGGTCGTCGGCGTGAAGGTTCACCTCATCGACGGCACCTACGAGCTGTTCCGCCAGCACTTCGGCATGGCGGTGCGCCACGAGGACCCCGCCCCCAACGCCGCCGCCCTTGGGGTGGTGAACAGCACCCTGCAGCTCGTCCAGAAGGGCGCCACGCACGTGGGTGTGGCCAGCGACCACGTCATCGAGAGCTTCCGCAACGACCTGTGGGCCGGCTACAAGAGCAGCGAGGGCATGGACCCGGTGCTGCTCGACCAGATCCCGGTCATGGAGGACCTGCTGGTGGCCGCCGGGTTCACCACCTGGCCGATGGTCGAGTGGGAGGCCGACGACGCCCTGGGCGCCGCTGCGGCCGTCGCCGACGCCGACCCCCGGGTCGAACAGGTGCTCATCGTCACCCCCGACAAGGACCTCGGCCAGTGCGTGCGCGGGGAACGGGTGGTGCAGTACGACCGGCGCAAGGACGAGATCGTCGACGAGGCCGCGGTGGTGGCCAAGTTCGGCGTGCCGCCGGGCTCCATCGCCGACTACCTGGCTCTGGTGGGCGACAGCGCCGACGGTTTTCCGGGCCTGCCCGGTTGGGGGGCCAAGGGCGCCGCCACGGTGCTGGCCCGCTGGGGCACCATCGAGGCCATCCCGCAGTCGGTGGGCGACTGGGACCTGCCCGGCCTGCGTGGGGCCGAGAAGCTGGCCCGCACCCTGCAGGCGCAGCTGGCCGACGCCCTGCTGTTCAAGGTGATCGCCACCGTGGCGCTCGACGTGCCGGTGGGCACGGTCGACGACTGGCGCTGGCGGGGACCCACCCCCGGGTTCCGCGACATGGTCGAGCGGATGGGCGCCGGTGCGCTGGCCGACCGGGCCGAGCGGCTGGCGAAAAAGATCGCACCCGCCGGCTGAGGTGATGGCCAGGTGGCCTGCGGCACACGAGCGGCACCGTTGAAGGCTGCTACCTCCCGGTCCTGACCTGATTCCCGGACGCCCGTCGCACAGGGCCCGACCATCACCTCACCCAGCGGGTGCGGTGC
This sequence comes from uncultured Acidimicrobiaceae bacterium, assembly GCA_966112835.1. Taxonomy (GTDB): domain Bacteria; phylum Actinomycetota; class Acidimicrobiia; order Acidimicrobiales; family Ilumatobacteraceae; genus UBA668. The sequence goes on along the minus strand of CBHWEI010000057.1, from coordinate 7,547 downwards.
ACACGTTAGCGGCCCTCGGGCCCCCTGAGGTTGGCGACATTCCGGGCGGCGCCCGCTACCCTGTCCGCTCGTCCCGGGAGGGGTGCGAGAGCGGCCGAATCGGCACGCTTGGAAAGCGTGTGAAGGGCAACCTTCCGTGGGTTCGAATCCCACCCCCTCCGCTCTTGAATCCACCCGGCTCGGTACGCTCCACGGCATGTCCGCCGCAGACCAGCAGGCGATGCGGCTGGCCCTCGACCAGGCGAAGGCGGCCGCCGAGCACGACGACGTGCCCATCGGCGCGGTGGTGGTGCGTGACGGCCAGGTCATCGCGGCCCGGCACAACGAACGCGAGCTCACCGGCGACCCGACGGCGCACGCCGAGGTGCTGGCCCTGCGCGACGCGGCCGAGGTGGTGGGCCACTGGCGGCTGCTCGACTGCACCCTGTACGTCACCCTGGAGCCGTGCGTCATGTGCGCCGGCGCGCTGGTGAACTCGCGCATCGGTCGGGTGGTCTACGGCGCCACCGACCCCAAGGCCGGCGCCGTCGAGAGCCTGTACCACGTGTGCGCCGACGAACGCCTGAACCACCGGCCCCCGGTGGAGGGTGGCGTGCTGGCCGACGAGTGTGGCGCCCTGCTGAAGGCCTTCTTCGCCGCTCGCCGTCGCTGAGGGACCTGTCGCGGCGACGCGTCAGTTGTCGATGGCGGCCAGGGCGCGGCGGACCGCTTCGGCCACCTCGTCCTTGATCGAGCCCGACATCATCGCTTCCATCGCCGACGGTGCCAGCCCGGCCAGGGGCTGCTCTTCCACGGGCGCGGCCTCGTCGTCGGAGGCGTCGGTCGCCGGCTCGTGCTCGGCCTGAGCGACCACAGGCTCTTCGACGTGGTGGTCGACCTGCGGCCCGGTGGGCTGCTCGGCCTGGAGCCCCTCGACCGGGGCCGGCTCGGGCGGGGCCGGCTCGGGCGGCATCAGGTCCATGGGTGTCCACGCGGTGGCCGGCTCGAATTCCAGGTCCGGCTGGGGTGTCGCAATGGGCGTGGGGTCGTTCGGCGGCAGGGTCACCGGAATGCTCGGCGGGGTGGGGCTGAGCACGGTGAACGCCGGCGCGGGTGCCACGGGGGCGGGCGGAGCGGCCTCGGCCACCACGACCACCGGCTCGGGTGCCACGGCCGGACGCTCGGGCGCGGCGGGAGTGTCGTCGGCCACCGGGGGCGGGCTCAACTGCGGACGGGCGCGGGGCGCGGGCGCCGTCGTGGGCGTGGCCTCCGGGTCGGCGTGGGCGGCCGAGTCGACCAGATGGGTGATCACCTCGACACGGGTGGGCAGCCAGCGGTCCAGGCCGCTCGGGTGCCGGTGGTACATCTTCAGGTCCCAACCCGACACCGGTGACTCGGCGATCTGGGTGAGGACGTCGTCGGTCATCAGCTCGACGCACAGCTCCACCGCGTCGCGGTCGATCGAGTCGTCGCGTTCGAACATGCGACCCAGGTGCTCCACACCGCTCACCTGCAGCGTCGCCTTCTGCATCTGGGCGCGAGTGATCACGCCCTCCACCAGCAGGCGCACCGCAAGACCACCATCCGTGGTGCGTTCGGCGAAGTACACCTGGCCGTCACGGAGGTAGACGTGGGTGGGCGGGGTGGTCTCGAGCACGAGCAGCCCCGTCAGATAACGGCGGCGCGCCGCCTCGATCACCTGCCACGCGGGGCGGGGTGACGTGTCGGCGCCTTGGTCGAACAGGTCCACTTGCACGACCGAAGTTTCGGCATGTCCTGACGAGAACTTGAGGATTGGAAAATCGGCGTTGTGGCGCGATTCGCCGATGCCGCTAACCTTCCGCCCCGGAAGGGTGCCCGAGCGGCCAAAGGGACACGCCTCGAAAGCGTGCGAGGTGAAAGCCTCCGTGGGTTCAAATCCCACCCCTTCCGCCACCGACCCGAATGGGTCCGGGCAGCCCGAACCGCCGGTTCGGGCTGTCGTCGTTTTCGGGTCGACCCCACCCCGACCGTGCGTACACTCGCCCGATGGCCGCATCCGCCACCCCCGACCCGTTCGCCGACGGTGCCGAGCGGGCCGACGGCCTGGACCTGGCCGAGCGCCTGCGCCTGATGCCCCTGCCCGAAGAGGGCGGGCTGTTCCGCGAGACCCACCGCGACGCCCATTCGTCGGCCATCTACTTCATGCTCGTCGCCCCCATGGTGTCGGCCCTGCACCGCCTGACCGGCGATGAGCTGTACCACTGGTACGCCGGGGCGCCGTTGGAACTGCTGTTGCTGCACCCCGACGGCCGCGTCGAGCAACCCACCCTGGGACCCGACGTGCTGGCCGGCCAGCAGCCCCAGCTGCGCGTGCCGGCAGGCGTGTGGCAGGGCTCGTCGTCGACCGGCGAGTGGACGCTGGTGGGCACCACCATGGCGCCGCCGTTCGACTGGCACGGCTTCGAACTGGCGGACAGCGAACGGCTCGCCGAACGGCACCCGAAGGTGGCGGACCGCATCCGTTCACTCGCACCGCGCCGCTGAGGTGGGCGGCTGAGCAGGGCGGCAGAGCCGCAGCGCCACCTCAGGTGGGAATGGGCAACGACAGGAACTGCGGCCGGTACAGGAACGCGTTCTTCTGCCACAGCGAGAACGGCGACCCGTCGGACAGCGACAGCACCATCTGGTTGTTCGCGTCGCGGTAGGGCAACAGGTGGGCGTGGTAGATGCCGCACTGGCTGCACCGCCGCATGTTCAGGATGTTCACCTTCCGCACCGTGGTCCATGGTCCCTGCGGTGCCGTCGCCCGGTCCACGAGCACCTCGGTGCCCCACCACTCGTCGATCTTGGTGACGTTCACGTAGACGTTGCCGAACGTGGTCACGTCCATGGGGTTGGCGTGGCCGCGGGTCATGATCGGCGCGGCGAGTGAGGGGAACGACGACCAGGCGGTGCCCGTCCAGTACTGCATGGGGGCACCGAACTGGCCCCTTGGCACACGAGCCAGGTACGTCTTCGTCATGCACGTCGGATCGAACTGGGCGACGCTGTTCGCCTGGATCGTGTACTGCCGGTAGCAGTGGCTGTAGAGGTACGAGTACTTCGAGTCGCTGACGATCGACCACCCGTACAGGCGGGTGCCGCTGTCCCGTGCCTTGGCGAACGACAGCACCTGCAACGTCGACGGGTGCACCCGCGCCACCCAGGTGCCGGTCGGCCGGGCGCCCCACGCGGCTCCGGTGCCGTTCGGGTTCTGCATCTCGACCATGAAGATCCACAGCGCACCGTCGGCGCCCATGTGCCCGTCCATCGCCCAGTACCACTTGCGCAGCGGCACGGTCTGGGCGCTGCCGATGAAGTTCTTCATCTGCGGTCCGCCCACCAGCTTCCAGCAGGTGCCGGTCTGCACCATCCCCGCGTTGTGGGCGGCGGCCGTCATGCTGTCGCGCAGGTCGTTGTCGGCGCTGAAGAACATGTCCTGGAACAGCCACAGGTTGCGGCCGTCCGGCAGCCGGTAGACGTGTTGGTAGTCGCCGCCGGCATAGCCCTTCGCGGTGGCGGTGCCGCCGACGTTCGGCTTGGCGAAGATGGTGTTCAACTGCGGACCGGTGAGGTTCGCGTTCGCGCAGGCGGCGTCGACCGTCGACGGTCGGGTCGCGGTGGTGGCCACCACCGAGGTCGCCAGCACGAGGCCGGCCAGGAGCATGCGCAGACGAAGCACCATCAATGGCATCGGCCCGCGGGCGGAGGTGCTTGAGCGGGCCTCAACCCTGACCGGGGCTCAGGCGCACTCGTAGCCGTCGTCGGGGGCCTTGCCCACCGGGTCCACCAGGTAGGCGTCGACCACGTCGCCGCTGCAGGTGCCGGGCGCATACCCGGTGTGTCCCTCGGCGGTCACCACCACCAGCCGGCCGTCCTCCAGGGCGGCGGCCATGTTGCGGGTGGCCTCGATGGGGGTGGCTGGGTCGCCCGTGGTGCCCATCACCAGGATGGGGCCGGCGCCCTTGCCGGTGACGGTCACCCGCGGGTCGGCCGCGGGCGGGAAGAACGTGCAGAAGTACGACCCGATGGTGGCCGGCGCCATCCGCGGGGCGACCTTCTGGTACTTCGGCGCGTTGGCGTCGTCCTGGGCGACGGTCGGTCGCTCGGGGTCGTCCTCGCACGAGATCACCTGGAACGCCTCGAGATAGTTCGGCCAAGTGCCGTCCTCGCCGCGTTCGAAGTAGCCGTCGAACAGGGCGAGCAGGCCATTGCCGTCGCCGTCGGCCGCGTCGGCCAGCGCCTGCGCCAGGTCGGGCCAGCGGTCCGGGGTGTACATGGCCTGCGCCACGCCGGTGAGGGCCATGGCCCGATCCAGATCGGGGCGACCGGCGACGGTGGGGATGGGCGTGTCGTCGATGGACTTCATCAGGGCGTCGAACGCGGCACCGGCATCGCCGTCGCTGTGGAACGCGCACGACGTGTCGGCGCTGCACTGGTCCAGGAACGTCTGCAGCGACCGTTCGAAGCCCAGCGACTGCTGCAGCCCGGCGTCCAACTGGCCGGCGTTGGGGTCGGCCGCACCGTCGAGCACGGCGGCGCGCACGGTGTCGGGGAACAGGGTCGCCCACGTGGCGCCCAGCTCGCTGCCGTAGCTGAAGCCGAAGTAGCTGATGGTTTCCTCGCCGAGCGCTTCGCGGATGGCGTTCATGTCGCGGGCCGAGTTGTTGGTGCCCACGTAGGGGAGGATGTCGGCGTTCTTCGAGGCGCAGTCGTCGGCGAACTCCTTCGCCAGGTCGATGGGCTTCTGCCGTTCGGCCGGCGTGTCGGGCGTGATGTCCACCCCGGTGTAGAAGCGGTCGTAGTCGTCGATGCAGTCGATGGCGGGTTCGCTCAGCCCGGTGCCGCGTGGGTCGAAGCCGACGATGTCGAAGTGGTCCAGCAGGGTGCTGCTGTAGATCTGGTCGGCGTAGATGGCGAAGTCGGTGCCGCCGAAACCGGGGCCGCCGGGGTTCACCAGCAGGCTGCCGATGCGCTGATCGGGCTTGGCCAGATGGCGGGCGAGGTACAGGTCGAACGTGCCCTTCGACGGGTCCTCGTAGTCCACCGGCACCTCGAGGTGGCTGGTCTGCACGGTGCCGTCGGTGCCGAAGTCGTCCCACTGCAGCGAGCTCTGGCCGGGCGTGCTACCCGATCCGCCGGTGCTCGTGGACGGGCCGCTGCCGCCGTTGCCCTGATCGGTGGTGATCTGCGAGGCCGAGCCCGGCGTCACCTGGCTGTCGTGCGTGCACGCCGCGAGGGCGAGCGCCGCGGCGACCACGACGAGAGAGCGATACCGCATGAGGGCAGGCTAATGGGACTTCAGGTGCAGTCGATCTCGTCACGCAGCGGCGTCGACGGGTCGACCAGGTACCCGTCGACCGTGTCGTCGACGCAGCGGTTCACCCCGTACCCGGTGTGCTGGACGGCGTCGACCACCACCAGGTGGCCGTCCTCCAACGCCTCGGCCATGTGCCGGGTGGAGGCGAGCGGGGTGACGGCATCGCCGGTGGTGCCCACCACGACGATGGGTCCGGCACCCTTGCCGGTGATGGCCACCGGCGGGGCGGGGTCGCCCGGCCACACGCTGCACACGGCCAGCTCGCCCAACCAGGCCCGGCCCAGCCGTGGCGCCGCTGCGGCCAGCTGCTGCTCGCGTGCGAACAGGTCGGCGGGGTCGGTGCTGCCGGGGTCGTCGAGGCAGTTGATGGCGAAGTACGCCTCCAGGCTGTCGTCCCACGTGTCGTCGCGGCGGCCGTAGTAGTGGTCGTACAGGCGCAGCACGGGGTTGCCGTCACCGTCCTGCAGATCGGACAGTGCCTGCTCGAGCTCCGGCCATGCGGCCTCGTCGTACATGGCCTGCGCGACCGCGGTGTCGAGCACGCCCTGGGTGACCGAGGGCCGGCCGATGGTGGTTCGCAACGGCGTGGCGTCGGCCTGTGCGGCCAGTCGGTCGAACGCGCCTTCGGCGTCACCGTCGTTGTGGAACGCGCAGGTTGGGTCGTCGCTGCAGCGGGCCAGGAACCTGTCGAACGCGGCCTCCATGCCGGCGGCCTGCTGCACGTTCTGCTCGAAGTAGCCGACGGTGGGGTCGGCGGCGCCGTCGATGACCATGGCCCGCACGGTGTCGGGGAACATGGTCGCCCACGTGGCCCCCAGCTCGCTGCCGTAGCTGAACCCGAAGTAGCTGATGGTCGGCTCCTGCAACGCCTCACGAATGGCGTTCATGTCGCGGGCCGAGTCGGCGGTGCTCACGTGGGCCAGCAGCGTGGGGTTCTTCGTCTGGCACGCAGTGGCGAACTCGGTGGCGCGGTCGACCAGCAGTGCACGTTCGTCCGGGGTGTCGGGCGAGGTGTCGATGGCGACGTAGCGGTCGTAGTCGTCGATGCAGTCGATGCGCGGATCGGTGTAGCCAGTGCCACGCGGGTCCCAGCCGATGATGTCGAAGCGATCGAGCAGGTCCTGCCCGTACGTGGTCTCGGCGTCGTACGCCAGACCCGAACCGCCGTACCCCGGCCCGCCCGGGTTCACCAGCAGGGTGCCGATGCGGTGCGCGGGGTCCGATGCCCGGTGCCGCACCAGGTACAGGGTGATCTGGTCGCCCTCGGGCTTGCTCCAATCCAGCGGCACGTCGAGGAAGCCGTCGTCGACCTCGGTGGTGAGCGGGTGCCAGTCGAACAGGTCGTCGCCGGGCTGCGACGGCACGGTCTCGGCCGTCGTCTCGGGGGTGGTGTCGGGTGGCTCGGTGGTGGTGGACGAGTCGCTCGACGCCACCGATTCGGGCGGCGCCAGCACGACGCCGTCGATGGTGCCCCTCGGGAACCGCTCCTGCACGCCCTCGTGCACGCCGTCGCCGCAGCCGGCCAGCAGGGCGCCCACGCAGACGAGGGGAACGAGGTGGCGGCGCACCGGGTCATCGTAGGAGGTCGCCCGTATCCTCGACAGCATGCGGATGGGTCCTCACATGATGATGCCGGGCGATGCCGAGGCCGTGAAGGGCAAGCGGCTGCAGGGCAGTTCGCTCAAGCGCGCCTGGCAGTTCGCCCAGCCGTACCGCCGCACCATCTGGCTGTTCCTCTTCACCATCGTGGTCGCCGCGCTCATCGAACTGGTGCCGCCGTTCGCGTTCCGGCGCATCCTCGACGTCGCCATTCCCGCCAAGGACCGCGGGGCGATCACGCTGCTCGCGTCCGTGGTGGTCGCTGCGGCGCTGGTCGATGCCGGGCTCGCCATCGTGCAGCGGTGGTGCAGCGCGCGAATCGGTGAGGGCCTCATCTACGACCTGCGCGTGGCGTTGTTCGCGAAGGTGCAGCGCATGCCGGTGGCGTTCTTCACCCGCACGCAGACCGGTGCGCTCACCAGCCGCCTGAACAACGACGTGGTGGGCGCGCAGACCGCTGTCACCAGCACGCTCGGCAGCGTGGTCAGCAACGTCATCGTGCTCATCACCACGCTGTCCGCGATGGCGTTCCTGGAATGGCGCCTCACGTTGCTCGCGCTCGTGGTGCTGCCCATGTTCATCATCCCGGCCAAGCGGGTGGGCAAGCGGCTGCAGGAGATCCAGCGCC
>CBHWEI010000056.1:0-17004 GCA_966112835.1 uncultured Acidimicrobiaceae bacterium | reverse complement strand
CTAAGGTCCAGCGATCATCAGTCCCGACGTCACCCCGTGGCGCGGTCAGCAGCTCGTGCTGGTCGACGCCGTGGTCGCCGCCTGCCGCGGCGTGGCGCACGCGCCATTGCCCGCATGGTCGCTCGACGACGTCCAGCGCGTGGGACTGGCCACCGGGCTGACCGCACTCGCCGGCTCGCTGGGGCTGTTCGACGACGCGGCGCCCGACGTGCGCGCCTACGTGGACGAGCAACGCGGTCAGGTGCAGGCTCGCGCTGCCCGCTTCACGAGCCTCACCCCGCAGGTGCTCGACGCGCTTGCCGCAGCCGAGATCCCCGCGGTGCCGGTGAAGGGCGCGGTGCTGGGCGGCAGTTCGGGCGACCCTGCCGTGTGGCCGCAACCCCGGACCCGGCCGATGAGCGACATCGACCTGCTCGTCCAGCCCCACCATCGCGCCCAGGCAGCGGCGGCGCTCACTCGCGCGGGCTGCCGCCTGCACGCCACCGCCGACCACGAGGACACGTTCCTGGCGTGGGGCGACGGCAGCGTCGGCCGCACCGACGGCGAGTCGGCCGAGCACAACGGGCGGGTGGAGGTGCACCCGGGCTGGCTCGAGTTCCTGCACGGTTACGCCGCCTACGGCTTCGACCCGTTCGAGCGGGCCACGCGCCGCGCCGACGGCCAATGGCGGCTGGACCCGGCGTCGTTCGCCGTCCACGTCATCGGCCACCTCGCGTCCACGGTGGTGCGCGCCGAGGTGCGTGCCGTGAACCTGCTCGACGTGTGGTTCCTGCACGAGCGCGGGCTCGACTGGGACGCGGTCGGCGCGGCGATGCACGGCGTCGACGCCCGGCTCACCGCACCGGGGCTGTGGTTCGCCGACCGGCTGCTCGCCGACGTGGTGCCGCTCGACCTGCTCGCCCGCGAGATGGGCCGGCTGCGCGCCCGCGACCTGCTGGTGGAGACCGCGCCGGCGGCCGTGTTCCGCGACCCCACGCAGCGCACCACCGGCCGGTGGCGGTCGTTGTTCGCGCGGCGCACCGAGCAGGTGCAGGTGGTCCGCCAGCTCGCCAACTCGGCCCGAGGTCGCATGCGATGAGCGAGCCCGAGCCGCCGGCGGTGGTGACCACGCCGGCGTCGAGTCCGCTGACCGTCGCCATGGTGATGCCGCCGGTCACCGGCCTGTCGCCCGACGCGGCGATCGATCGGTGGACCACCGTCACCGCGACCTGCGCGGCGCTGCAGGAGCGCGGCGACGTGCGACCGACCGTGCACGGTCGCCACGCGAGTGCCGACGCGCGGCTGGTGCGCGACGGCGTGACCTATTCGTTCCACACCTCCGACGCGGCGCTCGTGCGCGCCATCGCCGCAGAGCATCCCGACGTGGTGCACGTGCACGGGCTCGGCTGGTCGCGGCTGCTGCGGCGTCTCGGTGCGGTGGGCGTTCCCGTGGTGGTGCAGCACCACGGCGAGACCGTGTTCACCGGTCGCGCTCGTTGGGGCCACCGCCTGGCTCGGCGCCACATCGCCGGCTACCTGTTCACCGGTGCGTCCACGGGTCACGTCCGACCGTGGATCGACGCCGGGGTCATCCGCGCCGACGCGAGGTGCTTCGAGGTGCTCGAGGCCGCAGCCATGTTGCCTGCCGACGACGGCCCGGCCGTGGTGCTCGACGGTTCGCCCGCCGTGCTGTGGGTGGGCCGCCTGGTGGCCGGCAAGGACCCCGTCACTGCGGTCCGCGCCTTCGCGGCAGCTGCCGCGCCCGACTACGAGCTTCCCGATGCGCACCTCCATCTGCTCGCCACGGACCGCGCGCTCGAGCCCGCCGTGCGCGAGGCCATCGCAGCCGCCGGTGCCGCCGGCGAGCGCATCCACGTGCATCCGCCGGTCGCCCACGAGCACATCGGGGCGTGGTACTCGGCCGCGCACGTGTACTTCTCGACCAGCCTTCACGAGGCGGCCGGCTACTCGCTGCTCGAGGCCATGAGCAGCGGTTGCGTTCCCGCGGTGAGCGACATCCCGGCGCACCGAGCGGTCATCGGCGACGTCGGCGCGCACTTCCCGCCGGGTGACGTCGCCGCTGCGGCTCGGTCGCTCGCAGCTGCCGCGGCGGCCTCCAGGGAACCGATCATCGAAAGATCACGTAGATTGCTGTCATGGGCGCATGTCGCCGGCCAGTTGGCCGCTGCGTATGCCGCTCTACGGGACTGATCGATGTTGGAGGACGACGCACACATGGCCACGGTGCTTTTGGCGCACTCCTACTTCCTGCAGCTCGATCCGAAGCAGCACGCGAAGATGAAGCCGTACCCCCCGTTGAACACGCTGCACGCGGCAACGGTGCTGCGGAACGACGACGTCTCCGTTGCAGTGTTCGACGCCATGCTCGCTGTGGATGAGTCGGAATTCCAGAAGTCGCTCGATGCGCACCGGCCCGAGATCGTGGTCATGTACGAGGACAACTTCAACTTCCTGTCGAAGATGTGCCTCACCCGCATGCGCGAGGCCGCCGTCACCATGATCGGCATGGCTCGTGCTGCTGGCTGCCGGGTCGCCGCGTGCGGCGCCGACGTCACCGATCACCCCGAGGTGTACCTCGAGGCCGGCGCCGAGGCGTGCCTGCTGGGCGAGGGCGAGCACACCATGCGCGAGGTCGTGTCGCGGTGGCTGGGTGCCGACCCGCACCAGTCGCTCGCCGACATCCCCGGCATCGCCACGCTGCATGCCGGCCAGGTGCAGAACAACGGCCGCCGCGCCATCGAGCGTCACCCCGACGTGTTCGGCCACCCGGCCCGCGACCTGGTCGACATCGAGGCGTATCGCACGGCGTGGCTCTCGGCGCACGACCGGTTCTCCATGAACGTCGTGTCCACCCGCGGCTGCCCGTACTCGTGCAACTGGTGCGCCAAGCCCATCTGGGGTCAGCGCTACTCCATGCGCTCCGCGGTGGAGGTGGCCGAAGAGGTGCTGCACCTGGCGCACCACTACCAGCCCGACCATCTGTGGTTCGCCGACGACATCTTCGGCCTGCGCAGCGACTGGCTGGCCAAGTTCGCCGACCGCCTGAACGAGGCCGGCACCCACGTGCCGTTCACCATGCAGAGCCGCTGCGACCTCATGAACGAACAGGCCGTCGACGCGCTCGCCCGGTCCGGTTGCGAGGAGGTGTGGCTGGGCGCCGAGAGCGGCAGCCAGCGCATCCTCGACGCGATGGACAAGGAGATCACGGTCGAGCAGATCCGCACGGCTCGCCAGCGGCTCGGCGAGCACGGCATCCGCGCCTGCTTCTTCATCCAGTTCGGCTACCCGGGCGAGACGTGGGACGACATCGAGGCCACGGTCGCCATGGTCACCGAGGTCATGCCCGACGACATCGGCATCAGCGTCAGCTACCCGCTGCCCGGGACGCGCTTCCACGAGATGGTGAAGCTCGACCTCGACGAGCAGGCCAACTGGAGCACCTCGGGCGACCTGGCCATGATGTTCCACGGCACGTACCCCACCGAGATCTACCGCGAGCTGCACCTGAGCCTGCACGACCTGCACGACCTGAAGCGTCGCGAGGCCGGCCTGAGCCGCAACCCGCACCCCATGCTCCCGGCCGTGTCGCTGGACGAGCACCAGGCCCGCGTCGAGCAGCGCTGGGCCGACCTGCGCGTGCGCGAAGTCGGCGCCCGCAACCCGAACCCCACGCGACTGCGCATCCCCGTCCTGTCCGAGTAGGTGGGGCGCCCGCCTCGCGGCGGGTCGTGTAGAACAGGCCGATGGCCAACGACACACCCTGGTGGAAGGACGCGGTCGTCTACCAGATCTACCCGCGCTCGTTCATGGACTCGAACGGCGACGGCATCGGCGACCTGAACGGCATCGCCTCGCGCCTGGACCACCTGCAGACCCTGGGCGTCGACGTGGTGTGGCTGAGCCCGCACTTCGACAGCCCGAACGCCGACAACGGTTACGACATCCGCGACTACCGCAAGGTGATGACCGAGTTCGGCACCATGGACGACTTCGACCGCCTGCTCGCGGCCATGACCGAGCGCGGCATGCGCCTGGTGCTCGACCTGGTGGTGAACCACAGCAGCGACGAGCACGAGTGGTTCGTGCAGAGCCGCTCGTCGCGCGACAACCCGTACCGCGACTACTACATCTGGCGAGACGGCAAGGACGGCGGCCCGCCGAACAACTACCCGGCCTTCTTCGGGGGCTCGGCGTGGGAGTACGACGAGCACACCGACCAGTGGTACCTGCACTACTTCGCGGTGAAGCAGCCCGATCTGAACTGGGAGCACCCGCAGGTTCGCCGCGAGGTCTACGACCTGATGAAGTTCTGGCTCGACAAGGGCGTCGCCGGCTTCCGCATGGACGTCATCCCGTTCATCTCCAAGCAGCCCGGCCTGCCGGATCTGGTGGGCGACCAGCGCGCTCGCCCGCAGTACGTGTACGCCAACGGGCCGCGGGTGCACGAGTTCCTCCACGAGATGCACACCGAGGTGCTCGGGCCGTACGACGCTGTGTCCATCGGCGAGGCGTTCGGCGTGGAGGTGGCCGATATCCCCAAGTTCACCGCGGTCGAACGCGACGAGTTGTCGATGATCTTCCAGTTCGACCTGGTTCGCCTGGGTCACCCGCACTGGCGGCAGCAGTCGTTCACGTGGCCGCAGTTCAAGCGCATCGTCACCGAGATGGACCAGGTGGCCGGCGAGTCGGGCTGGAACACCAGCTTCCTCGCCAACCACGACAACCCGCGCATGGTCAGCCAGTTCGGCGACGATCGCCCCGAGTGGCGCGAGAAGTCGGCCAAGGCACTCGCCACATGGAACCTCACCCAACGGGCGACGCCGTTCATCTACCAGGGCGACGAGATCGGCATGACGAACTACCCGTTCACGTCGATCGACCAGTACGACGACGTGGAGGTGCGCGGCCTGTGGCGCGGCCTGGTCGAGACCGGCAAGGTTCCCTCAGAGGAACTGCTCCACCACCTGGCCCGGACCAGCCGCGACCATTCGCGCACGCCGGTCCAGTGGACGGCCGACGCGAACGGCGGGTTCACCACCGGCGCGCCGTGGCTGGCCGTGAACCCGAACCACGTCGACGTGAACGCCGCGTCGCAGTGGGACGACCCCGACTCGGTGTTCCACCACCACCGGAAGCTCATCGCCCTGCGGCGCGAGCACCCGGTGCTGGTGCACGGCGCATACCGCGACCTCGACCCCGACCACCCCCATGTGTACGCGTACACCCGCACGCTCGGCGACGTCACCGCGCTGGTGCTGCTGCACCTGGGCACCGAGACGCACGACTACACGCTGCCCGACGGCATCGCCATCGGGCAGTCGCTGCTCGTGTCGGGCATGGCGCCGGCAGCCGGCAGCACCACCGTCACGCTCGACGGCTGGCACGCGTCGGTCCATCTCGTCGCCTGACGGCGGCGGGGGTACTGTGCGCGCATGAGGGTGCACGGACCGGAACGGTTGGCAGGTCAGGGACTGGATTCGCAACAGGCCGAGTCGGGTGATCGAGCCATCGCGGTGCTGCTCACCGATCCGGTGGTGGGGTCGCAGGTGGACCTGGTCCTCACCTGGCGCGGCGACGACGCGGCCACGGGCGCGTACGAGGTGTGGTCGGCGCGCGGCATGGTCCGCTTCCGGCGCCTTGCCGACGACCACGGTGGCCTGCACTTCGAGGTGCTGGAAGTGGTGGGGCAGAACCCCATCGAGCACCAGGACCCGTTGGCGCTGAACACCGTCGCGCTCGAACGTGCGGCCGCGGCGGCCTCGGGATTCTCCGCCGACGACCCGACTCGCCGGTTCATCGATCCTCTGCACCAGACATACCCGTTCGGCTACGAACGCGCGGCGCAACTGTTCGACTCGCCGAACGCCCCCGACCTTGCGGTGTCGCCGCGCGACTGGTGCTCGGGCAACCAGCCCGGCACACACGGCGCGTTGCACGTGCGCCAGGCGCGGGCGCCACTGTGGTTCAGCGGCCGCAGCGTGCGCGCCGGCCGGCACGACATCGCGGCGCGCTCCATCGACATCGCGCCCACCTGCCTGGCCGCGCTGGGGTTCCCCACAATCGACGGCGTCGACGCCACGGGCACACCGTCCAGCGACGTGTACCTGGCCCGGCAGGACGGCCGAGTGCTGGGCGAGATCCTGGACCCCGATGCGCCGGCGCCGACGCGGCTGTACGTGTTCCTGATGGACGGCATGCACCAGACCGAGCTGGAGGACCGTCTGCACCGCGACCCGTACGGGCTGCCCCACCTGCGCCGCCTGCTGCAGCGCGCCGCCGTGCTGGCCGGTGGCTCCATGGTGAACTTCCCGTCCATCACATGGCCCAGCCACACCGCCATCGTCACGGGCGCGTGGTGCGGCCACCACGACGTGGTGAACCCCACGTACTACGTGCGTGAGGCCCGCGAGACCGTGTCGCCGCAGGGCCTGCAGATCGGCACCGAGCGGTTCGCCAGCACGTCGGTCGAGAGCCTGCACGAGGCGTTCCATCGCCGCGATCCCGATTCGTTCACCGTGGCCATCCACGCGCCGTTCGGGCGTTCGGCGAAGCACGCCGTGCTGGAGGGCCGCAACCTGTGCGACCGCGTTCGGGTGAAGGAACTGACGGTGCAGTTCGCCGGCGACATGAACCCGCGGTGGGCCGACGAGCACCCGGCGGTCGCCAGCGAATCGCTGCTCGACACGCGCGGGCTGGCTCAGATCATCGAGCTGCTGCGCCGCGACGACGTGCCCGCACCGGCCTTCGTGTACCACGAGCTCGCCGTCACCGATGGCGCCGGACACGAGTACGGCCCGCACCACGACGGCCTCGCCGACGCGCTCACCGAGACCGACCGGCGCATCGGGCACGTGCTCGACGAGCTCGACCGCCAGGGCCTGTTCGACGAGACGCTCTTCGTGGTGTCCGCCGACCACGGCATGGCCCCGCAGGACATCGCCCTACGCGCCAGCCCTGCGGCGCACGTGCTCGAGGCCGGTTTCGCCGCAGTCGTGGCCGAGCCGATGATCTGGCTGCGCGACGTGGCCGTGACCGTGGAACGCAAGCCCGACAACCGCACCGGCCGCATCACCGTGCTCGACAACGACGCCGACTCCATCGGCGAGCACCCGCCGGTGGAGGGTGCCGAGGGGACGGTGGTGGCCCACCGCCCCGGTCGGTCGCCGCGCGAGCTCGCCCGCGGCCGCACCGACGCGAACGGCCTGTTCGGCTTCGCGACTCCCAGCGACCTCGAGTCCGAACAAGTCGCCGTCACCGTGCACGCCGACGGCTTCAACCCCCGCCACCTGCTGCTGTCGGGAGTCCCCCTCACCCTGGACCTGCGCGCCCACCTCTACTCGTGACCGGGGTGTTCGGGCGACGTGCTATCACGGTGCGGTGACGAGTGACCCGACACCCACCCCGCCCACGCCGTTCCACGACCTCGACGACTACATCGCCGTGCCCCGGATGGGTGGGCTGACGCTCAGCCCCGACGGCCGCCGCCTGGTGGTGGGCGTGTCCACCATCAAGCCCGACCGCACCGGCTCGCTGACCGCGCTGTGGGAGCTCGACCCGCAGGGTGGACGCCCGCCCCGCCGCCTCACCCGCAGCGCCAAGGGCGAGGGTGGAGCGGCGTTCCTGCCTGACGGCTCGATGCTGTTCGTGTCGGGTCGCCCCGACCCCGACGGTGCGGATGACGACCCTGCCGCGCTGTGGCTGCTCGACGCGGCAGGTGGCGAGGCGCGCGTGGTGGCCACCCGACCCGGTGGGTTGGGTGGCGTGCAGGTGGCCGGGCTGACCGGGCTGGTGGCGCTGGTGTCGTCGACCATGCCCTCGGCCGTCACCGCCGAGGACGACGCCGCCCGGCGCAAGGACCGCAAGGACCGCAAGGTCGCCGCGATCCTCCACGAGGAGTACCCCATTCGCTTCTGGGACCACGACCTGGGTCCCGACCAGATCCGCCTGTTCGTGGGCCAGGTGCCCGCTGCGTCGGCAGTGGCAGTGGTGCCGCCGGCCTCGGCGAAGAAGTCGCCGCCCGCCGCCGACAGTGCCGGCACGGCGACCGACGCAGCAGCCGCAGCTCCGTCGGCCGAGGCCGCGCCGACTCCCGCCGAGCGGATGACGTTGCGCGACCTCACCCCGCGGCCCGGCCGTGCGCTCGACGAGCTCGAGTTCCATCTGTCCGACGACGGAGCGCGGCTGGCGGCCACTTGGTTCGTCGCCGAGCCCGGCGGTCGACGCGAGGCCGTCGCCATCATCGACGTCACCACCGGCGAACGCCTGCACCTGATCGACGACGAGGACCACGAGTACTCGTCGCCGCAGTGGTCGCCCGACGGCTCGCTGCTGGCGGTGGCGGTGCAGCGGCGCTCCACCGCCACGTTGCCGCCCGACGTGTGGCTCGCCGTGTTCGACGCGGCCTCCGGCGAGCTGCGGCCCGTCGCCGCCGACTGGGACCGCTGGCCGAACGCACCGCGTTGGACTTCCGATGGCACCGCACTCATCGTGACGGCCGACTCCGACGGCGCGGCGCCCATCTTCCGCATCACCGTGGCCGACGGCACCGTCACGCGCCTGACGGCCGACCACGGCGCCTACGGCGACGTGGCCATCAGCCCCGATGGGCAATGGGTGTACGCGATGCGGTCGGCGGTCGATGCCGCGGCCGCCCCCGTCCGCATCGACGCCACCACGGCAGGCCAACAGCCCGTGTACCTGCCCAGCCCGGTCGCGCCGTGCGCGCTGCCCGGCCGACTCGACGAGGTGAACGCCGTGGCCGAGGACGGCACGGTGGTGCACGCCTGGCTCGCCCTTCCCGATGGCGCCGACGGTGACCATCCGGCGCCGCTGCTGCTGTGGATCCACGGCGGCCCGCTCGGTTCGTGGAACGCGTGGTCGTGGCGGTGGAACCCGTGGCTGGCGGTCGCCCAGGGCTACGCCGTGCTGCTGCCCGACCCCGGCCTGTCCACCGGCTACGGCCAGCACATGATCGAACGCGGCTGGGGCCGTTGGGGTGCCGAGCCGTACACCGACCTGATGACCATCACCGACGCCGCCGAGGCGCGGGTGGACATCGACCAGACCAAGGTGGCCGCCATGGGCGGGTCGTTCGGCGGCTACATGGCGAACTGGGCGGCCGGCCACACCGACCGCTTCGCGGGCATCGTCACCCACGCCAGCCTGTGGGCGCTCGACCAGTTCGGGCCCACCACCGACGCGGCGTTCTACTGGCGGCGCGAAATGACGCAGGAGATGGCGCTCGCCAACTCACCGCACCGCTTCGTCGACCAGATCCGCACGCCGCTGCTGGTGGTGCACGGCGACCGCGACTACCGGGTGCCCATCGGCGAGGCGTTGCGCCTGTGGGCCGAACTGGCCGAGCGCGCCGAGGCGACCGGCGAGATGCCGCACAAGTTCCTGTACTTCCCCGACGAGAACCACTGGGTGCTCACCCCACAGCACGCGAAGGTCTGGTACTCGACGGTGTTCGCGTTCTTGGACCACACGGTGCACGGCAAGGAATGGGTCACCCCCGACATCCTGCGCTGAGCCGGGTCACTCAGTCAGGTCACGCAGCCAGGATCGCGTCCATCTGGCCCATGGCGGCGATCATGCCTTCCTCCTGGCCCATGTCCAGCACCTGCTGCAACGCCTCGAGCGAGGATGAGGTGCTGACCACGCTGAACAGGGTGCCGCCGCCGTCGCGGTCGGCGAGCTCGATGCGCATGATGCCGCTGGGCATCTCGGTGCGGGGCTGGTCGTGCTCGTCGGCGAACCCGTCCTCCACCACCAACACCCGCGGCGGCTGCACCTCGAGCACCTTCCACCAGCCGTGGTAGCGGTCGCCCTCGGGGCTGGTCATGTAGTAGTTCACGGTGGAGCCGATGCTCAGGTCGAAATGGTGGAACGTGGCCGGGTAGGTGGGCGGTCCCCACCAGCCACCCAGCTTCTGCGGGTCGGCCACCAATTGCCACACCCGGTCCACCGGCGCGTCGAACTCGGCGCGGATGGTCAGGGTGAGCGCCTCGAGGTCCTTGTGGCTGTCGATCACGGTCATTGGGGTGCTCCTTCGGTGTCGCTCGGCGACGTCTGGGGTTGGTGGGGCTCGGCGAGGAGGTCGGTCATGCGATCGACACGTGCTCGCCACAGCACCTCGTACGCGTCGAGCAGTTCGCGAGCGCGGCGGAGGCTGGTGAGGTCGGCGCGCACGATGGTCTCGCGGCCGACGCGGGTGCGATGGACGAGCCCCGCGGACTCGAGTACGCCGACGTGCTTCTGCACAGCGGTGAGGCTGATCGGGTAGTGGCGGCCCAACGCCGACACCGACACCTCGCCGACGAGCACACGCCGCACGATGTCGCGTCGGGTGCGGTCGGCCAGGGCGTGGAACACGCGGTCGGCCTCGTCGGGGGTCAGATCATCTACAACCATTCGGTTGTAAGTTAGCGGAGCGCTGGACCGCGTGCAAGGGGTCTTCGTCGTGCGTCGCCGCGATCAGCTCATCGAGCGATGTGCGGCCGCCAGGTCGGCCACGTCGCGCATGATGCGCGACAGCTCGAAGTCCTTTGGCGTGTACACGGCGCTCACGCCGGCAGCGGCCAAGCGATCACGGTCGGCCTCGGGGATGATGCCGCCCACCACCACCGGTGCGTCGACGCCTTCGGCGCGCAGCATGTCGACGATGGCCGGCACCAGTTCGAGGTGCGAGCCGCTGAGGATGGACAGGCCGATGACATCGGGGTCCTCGTCACGGGCCGACGCCACGATCTGCTCGGGCGTCAGGCGGATGCCGCTGTAGACCACTTCCATGCCGGCATCGCGGGCCGCGACCGCGATCTGCTCGGCGCCGTTGCTGTGGCCGTCGAGGCCCGGCTTGGCCACCAGGAAGCGCGGCGGACCACCGGCCATGGACTTCACGTAGTCGGCCCCCGCCGCCAGCTCGCCCACGCGGCGGCCGACCGCCGCGGTCACGCCGGGGGGGGCGCGGAACTCGCCGAACACCTCGCGCAGGCAACCGGCCCACTCGCCGGTGGTGCCACCGGCACGGGCGAGCGCGATGGACGGCTCCATGATGTTGCCGTTGCCGACCGCAGCGTCGTGCAGTGCCGCGAGCGCGGCGTCGACGGCCACCTGATCGCGCGACCGGCGCCACTCGTCGACCTCGACGATGAGGTCGTGCTCGACCGCGGGATCGACGGTGAGGATGTTGCCCGGTGCATCGAGCGGTGAGTTCTCGCTCTCGGTGAACGAGTTCACGCCGACCACCGTCTGGTCGCCGGCCTCGATCCGGCGGGTGCGCTCGGCCATGGACCGCACCAGACGGCCCTTCAACTCGTCGACGGCGGCGAAGGCGCCGCCCAGCGCGAGCACGTCCTGCAGTTCGGCCCACGCGGAGTCGCGCAGTTCCGCGGTCTTGGCCTCGATGACCGTGCTGCCGTCGAACAGATCGCCGTACTCCAGCAGGTCGGTCTCGAACGCGAGCACCTGCTGCATGCGCAGCGCCCACTGCTGGTCCCACGGGCGGGGCAGGCCCAACGCCTCGTTCCACGCCGGCAGCTGCACGCTGCGGGCTCGGGCCCGCTTCGAAAGGGTGACGGCCAGCATCTCGAGCACGATGCGCTGCACGTTGTTCTCGGGCTGCGCCTCGGTGAGGCCCAGGCTGTTCACCTGCACGCCGTAGCGGAACCGGCGGGCCTTGGCGTCGGTGACGCCGTAGCGCTCCAGGCCGATGCGATCCCACAGGTCGGTGAACGCGCGGAGCTTGCAGATCTCCTCCACGAAGCGGATGCCGGCGTTCACGAAGAACGAGATGGCGCCGAACACCTGGGCGAACTGTTCGGGTGCCACCTGGCCGCTGTCGCGGACCGCGTCGAGCACGTCGATGGCCGTCGCCAGCGAGAACGCGATCTCCTGCACGGGCGTCGCGCCGGCCTCTTGCAGGTGGTAGCTGCACACGTTCATGGGGTTCCACTTGGGTGCGTGCTGGGCGCACCAGGCCACCATGTCCACGATGAGCCGCTTCGACGGCTCGGGCGGGAAGATGTACGTGCCGCGGGACAGGTACTCCTTCACGATGTCGTTCTGCGTGGTACCGCGCAGCGCGGTGGACGGCACGTCCTGCTCCTCCGCGTTGGCCACGTAGAGCGCCAGCAACCACGCCGCGGTGGCGTTGATGGTCATCGACGTGTTCATCTGCCCGGGCGGGATGTGGTCGAGCAGGGTGCGCATGTGCCCGATGTGCACCACCGGCACACCCACCTTGCCCACCTCGCCGCGTGCGAGCACGTGGTCGGGGTCGTAGCCGGTCTGCGTGGGCAGGTCGAAGGCGATGGACAGCCCGGTCTGGCCCTTGGCCAGGTTGGTGCGGTAGAGCTCGTTCGAGGCCCGGGCCGACGAATGGCCCGAGTACGTGCGCATCAACCAGGGTTCGTCACGGGTGGTCATGAACGCAGAGTGTTACCGCTGGGTAGCCTCCGCCGCCAGTCCCAGCACCCCGCGGGAAATTCTTTCAAGAAATCCTCAAGTCTCTGCGGGGAGGTGCCGATGGTTCTGTCACACCGGGCGGCGGAAACCCTCGGAAACGCCATCGGGTCATCGGTAGGGAGTGCTGATGACCGCGATGGTGTTTCCATTTTTCACGCCGGGAGCACGGCCTCGGCCAACAGGTCCAGGTAGTGGTCGCGGGGAATCTCGACGGCACCCAGCGAGGCCAGGTGCTCGGTGCACCACTGCACGTCCAGCAGTTGACCGCCCGTGTCGAGCAGCCACTCGTGCAGTGCCACCAGGGCGACCTTCGACGCGTCGGTCGCACCGTGGAACATCGACTCGCCGGCGAAGAACCGTTCGACGCGCACGCCGTACAGGCCGCCCACCAGTTCGCCGTCCAGCCAGGCCTCCACGCTGTGCGCCCACCCCAGGCGGTGCAGCAGCGTGTAGGCGCGCACGAACTCGTCGGTGATCCAGCCGTGCGGGCGGCGGGGGTCGCCGCAGCGGCGCATCACCGTCTCGAACGACGTGTCGCGACGGATCTCGAACCGGGCGCAGCTCTTGCGCAGCGAGCGCGACACGCGCAGCCCGTCGAGCGGGATGACACCGCGCGGGTCGGGCGACCACCAGCCCAGCTTGCGGCGGCCCAGCGGCATGGGGAACAGCCCGCTGCGGTACGCAGCGAGCAACGTGCCGGGTTCCAGGTCGGCGCCCACGGCCACCAGCCCGTGCGCGTCGGCACGATCGGGCGAGGGCAGCATCCAGTGGGTGGCCGGCGGTTCGACGGGCATCAGCCGCCAGTCTCGCGGGCGCGGCCCGCTCAGTACGTGTAGAAGCCGCGCTTGGTCTTGCGGCCCAGATGGCCGGCGGCCACCATGCGCCGCAGCGTGGGCACGGCGGCGTAGTTCGGGTCGGCGAACTCGGCGTACAGCGCGTCGAGGATGGCGAGCGACGTGTCCAGGCCCACCAGGTCGAGCAGCGCGAACGGTCCCATCGGGAAGTTGCAGCCGCCCTTCATGGCGGTGTCGATGGACTCCATCGACGCGGTGCCCACCTCCCACATGCGCACCGCGTTGTTCAGGTAGGGGAACAGCAGCGCGTTCACGATGAAGCCGGCGCGGTCCTTCACCTCCACGCCGTCCTTGCCGCAGCTCGCGGCGAAGGCCAGGGCGGTGGCAATGGTGTCGTCGCTGGCGGTGATGGGACGCACCACCTCGACCAGCTTCATCATGGGTGCCGGGTTGAAGAAGTGGATGCCGACCACCTTGTCGGGGCGCTGGGTGACCATGGCCATCTCGACCACCGGCAGGGTGCTGGTGTTCGTGGCGAGGATGCCGGAGGGCTTGACGATCTGCTCGAGCTCGGCGAAGAGGGCCTTCTTCACGGCCAGGTCCTCGACCACCGATTCGATGACCAGGTCGCAGTCGGCGACGGCGCCCAGGTGGTCGGTGGCCTGGATGCGGCCCAGCACCGCGGCCCGCTCGTCCTCGGTGGCCTTGCCGCGCTCGATGGCCTTGGCGAACCCCTTGTCGATGGTGGCGACCATGGCGTCGGCCGACGCCTGGCTACGCGACCGCACGACCACGTCGTAGCCGGCGCGTGCCGCCACTTCGGCCAGGCCCGAGCCCATGATGCCCGAACCGAGGATGCCCACCTTCTTGATCTCGCTCATGGCCGCGACAGTACCTACTCGCCGGTAACTTCGACGAAACGAGTACCGTCGATCGCATGACCGCCGACACGCCTCCCGCGTCCACCGACGACGTCCGCCAGGTCCTCGAGTTCTTCATGGAGGCCGACAAGCTGAAGGGCGTCGAGCGCCGCAATTGGCTGTCCGACGGCTCGCGGCGCGAGAACACCGCCGAGCACTCGTGGCACCTGGGCATCGCCGCGATGATCTTCTCCGGCCTGGCCACCGAGCAGTTCGACCTGGGTCGTGCCGTGTGCATGGCGCTGGTGCACGACATCGTCGAGATCGACGCCGGCGACACGTTCGCCTACGACACCTCCGAGCTGAACGACACCAAGGAGGCCCGCGAGCAGGCGGCCGCCGACCGGTTGTTCGGCCTGCTGCCGACGCACCTCGGCGCGCACTTCCGCGAACTGTGGGACGAGTACGAGCGCGGCGACACGCCCGAGGCCCGCTACGTCATGGCCGTCGACCGCATGGCGCCCATGCTGCTGAACATGGCCGAGGGTGGCAGTGCGTGGCGCGAGTACGGGATCACCCGTCAGCGCGTCATCGCCCGCAACGGCGTGCACATCGAGCCCGCATTGCCCGCCGTGTGGGCCGAGGCCCTGTCCCGCCTCGACGCCGCCACGGCGGCGGGCAACATCGAACCCGTCTGACGATGGCGTTCCGTCGCACCCCGAAGTACGTCGTCGAACGCACACCCAAGGGCTACGTGTTCAACCTCGAGCGCGACGAGATCGAGCTGGTCGTGCGCCTGTTCGCCGAGCTCCGCGCACTCATCCTCAGCGACGACCCCGCACACGCGCCGTTGGTCCGCCGGCTGTTCCCGCCCGCGTACCACCTGTCCGACGACGCCGAGGCCGAGGCCGAGTACCAGAAGTTCATGCGCGAAGAATTGGTGGCGTCGCGGCTGCAGAGCATCGAGATGGTCGAGCACACGCTGTCCACCGGTGCGCCGCTCGACGATGGCGCCATTCAGGGCTTCGTGCAGTCGCTGAACGCGGTGCGGCTGGTGCTGGGCACGCTGCTCGACGTGAGCGAGGAGCACGACCCTGCGTCGGTGCGTGACGACGACCCGATGGTGGGTGAGCACCACCTGTACACGTTCCTCAGCTGGTTGCTCGAGTGCACCGTGCAGGCCCTCACCCGCTGACGGGCACCGGCCACATCACACAGCTCACGACACCCGGCCCGGTGAGCGCGCCCATGCTGGGGCCGATGCGGAACCGCACCACCTCGTTCACGGTCGCCGCAGCCTCGACGGCGCCTTCCAACGCATCGGCCATGGGCGCGCTGTCGTGATCGCTGTGACCCACCGCGACCCGCAACCCGGTTCCCCACGCGACGGCCCGACCCGACATCTCGTTGATCGCGTCGATGGCCGAACCGAACTTGCCCAACCACTCGGCGCCGCCGTCGCGCAGCTGCATCAGGTCGAACCCCGGCTCGGGCAGCCCGCGGCGGGGCAGGAGCAGCAGGTGCCCCAGCGACGTCGCCGCACGCTCGGCGGCTGCCGCCGCTTCGTCCAGCGTGGCGCCCGCCGCCACTGCATCGGCCGCGCCCCACACGGCACAACCCACGGCGAAGCCGGCGCTGACGGTGTCGATGACGCGAACGGGAATGGGCGTGGAGTGCGCCGCCAATCGGGCGGCCTTCAAGGCGCCGGTGACGGTGCTGGCGACGTGCACCGACAGGATCTCGGTGCACCCGCGCTCGATGAGGTCCTCGTACGCCGCGGCGAACTGACCGGGGTCGGGATCGGCGGTCGTGACGTGCGGTGTGCGGCCGTCCGCGAACAGCTCCCAGAACGAATCGGGGTCGAGGTCCACCCCGTCGAGCCGGTCGTGGTCGTCGACGGTGACGATGAGCGGCACCACTTCGACGCCCAGACGAGCGACCACATCGGGCGGGAGCTGTGCGCTCGAGTCCGTGCAGATGCCGATCATCCAGCCGACCGTAACCAACGGAGATGTGAGCAGTGTGACGATCGTGGAACGATCTGCGCGAACCTCGGAAACCGTCAGTTTCCGGCGAGCTCCAGCAGCCACGCCGGCATGCGCACGGGCCGCCCCTCCTGGTTCACGCAACCGTGCACGGTGACCGCGGTCGCGCGCACCTGACCGTCCACCGTCAGCAGGTACGCCATCTGGAACGTGGCACGCGTCGCGGCGCCCAGACGGAGGTGGACGACCACCTCGTCGTCGAACCGCAGCGGCTGCCGGTACTGCACGAACGCCTCGAGCACGGCGTAGTCCACGCCCTCCTTGCGGAGCTCGGTGTACGGGTGGCCGAGGTGGCGCAGGTACTCGACCCTCGCCTCCTCCAGGTACGGCAGGTAACGGCTGTGGTGCACGATGCCCATGGCGTCGGTCTCGGCGAATCGCACCCGCAACGTGTGGTGGTAGGGGTACTCGTCGGGGACCAGTCCGGGTTCCAGTTCGAGGCGCACCCGGGCACCGTACCGCCCGAGATCGCGCGATTCGGCGTGTGGAAAATCCGGAGCGGCTGATAGTGTGCTGACGCTCTCAACCGGAGTCGTCCAATGCCCCCATCGTCTAGTGGCCTAGGACACCACCCTTTCAAGGTGGCGGCACGGGTTCGAATCCCGTTGGGGGTGCAAGGCCAACCTGGTCACACAGTTTGGTCCCGTGGTGAAGTTGGAGTTCACGCCGGCCTGTCAAGCCGGAGGTCGCGGGTTCGAGTCCCGTCGGGACCGCTCGGGCGAAAGCCCGATCGGGGTCAATCGCTCATCGAGTGGCTGGCCAACACGGTCGAGTAGCTCAGTCGGCAGAGCATACGCCTGAAAAGCGTAGGGTCACCGGATCGACGCCGGTCTCGACCAC
>CBHWEI010000055.1:0-17013 GCA_966112835.1 uncultured Acidimicrobiaceae bacterium | reverse complement strand
AGCAACGGTTTCCGGAACCGTGTGTCGGAGGTTCGAATCCTTCCGGGGGCGCCAGTTCAGCTCATGGGGGAACGATGAGCACCATCAGCACCTTCGACGACGCTCGCCGCGCCGTCGAGCAGGGAATGTCCGCCCACGACGCCGCTGCCGCGCTCGTCGCGACGCTCTCGGAGTACGAGAAGTTGTGGTGCCTCGACGGGGACGCGCCCACCTGGGCCGGCCTGAAGTTCCTGTCCGACGACGGCTACCACAAGGCCGTGTTCACCGGCGCCGAGCTCGACCGCGTCGGTGTGCCGGGCATCCGCTTCTCCGACGGGCCGCGTGGCGCCGTGGTGGGCAACGCCACCGCGTTCCCGGTGCCCATGGCCCGCGGCGCCACGTGGGACCTGGAGCTGGAGGAGCGCATCGGCGACGCCATCGGCAGCGAGCTGAAGGCCATCGGCGCCAACCTGACGGGTGCGGTGTGCATCAACCTGCTCCGCCACCCGGCGTGGGGGCGTGCGCAGGAGACCTACGGCGAGGACCCGCACCACGTGGGCGAGTTCGGCGCCGCGTTCACCCGCGGCCTGCAGCGCCACGTGATGGCGTGCATGAAGCACTTCGCCTGCAACTCCATGGAGAACGCCCGCTTCAGCGTCGACATCCAGGTCGACGACGTGGCCCTGCACGAGGTGTTCCTCCCCCACTTCCGGCGTGTCGTCGACGAGGGCGTCGCCTCGGTGATGTCCGCCTACAACAGCGTGAACGGTGAGTGGTGCGGTCAGAGCCACGCGCTGCTCACCGATGTGCTGCGCGACGAGTGGGGCTTCCAGGGCTTCGTCATCAGCGACTGGATCCTGGGCCTGCGCGACGCCGGGCCGTCGGTCACCGCCGGGCTCGACATCGAGATGCCGTACCGCATGGTGCGCCAGCAGCACCTGCCCGCGGCCATCGAGCGCGGCGAGGTGACCTGGGCCGACGTCGACCGCAGCGTCACCCGCACCATCGCCACGTTGTTGCGGTTCGACCGCGTCATCTCCGGTGCGCCGCAGGCCGACGTGTTGGGCTCACCCGCCCACCGGGCCCTCGCCCGCGAGGCCGCAGCGCGTGCGGTGGTGCTGTTGCGCAACGAGCCGGTTGACGGCACGCCGCTGCTGCCGGTCGACCCGTCGGCCCGCGTGGCCGTGGTGGGGCGACTGGCCGACACCGTCAACATCGGCGACGGCGGCTCGAGCGACGTGTGGGACCTGTCGTGCCGCACCGTGCTCGATGGCATCCGCGACGCGTGCGCCGCCGTCACGCATCACGACGGCAGCGACCTAGCCGAGGCCGCACGCGTGGCCGCCGACGCCGACGTCGCCATCGTCGTGGTCGGTTACACCTACGTCGACGAGGGCGAGTACATCGGCGAGACCGACTCGTCGCTCATGGCCCTGTTCCCTCCCGCCGACGAGCCCGACGTGGTCGACCGGTTCCAGGCCGGCCTGGAGGGCCTGCCGCACACCACCAAGCCGCCGCGCATGGCCGATCGCCCGCGCATGTTCAGCCGCGGCGGCGACCGCGAGTCACTGCGCCTGCTGCCCGACGACGTGGCCCTGGTGCGGGCCGTCGCCGCCGCCAATCCGCGCACCGTCGTCGTGGTGCAGGCGGGCAGCGCCGTCGTGTCCACCGAGTGGATCCACCAGGTGCCGGCGATGGTGCAGGCCTGGTACGGCGGCGCCGAGGCCGGCGGCGGCCTGGCCGACGTGCTGTTCGGCACGGTCGCTCCGTCGGCCCGCCTGCCATTCACCGTCCCGGTCGACGAAGCCGACCTGGTGCCGTTCGACCGCGACGCCACCACGTTCACCTACGACCGTTGGCACGGCTGGTGGCGGGCGCAGCGCCAGGGCATCGCCCCGGCGTTCCCGTTCGGGTTCGGCCTGTCGTACACGTCGTTCGCGCTTGGCGACACAGCGGTCACGGTCGACGGCCCGTGCCTGGTGGTGCGCGGCACCGTGCACAACACCGGAGGCCGCGACGGCGCCGACGTGGTGCAGGTGTACGCCACGCTGCCCGACCCCGAGGCACCGCAGCGTCTGGTCGGCTTCGCCCGGGTCGACGTGGCTGCCGGCGCCGACGCGCCGTTCGAGGTGGTCGTGCCGCTCGACCAGCTGTCCACCCGCGACACCGACAACCGCACGTGGCAGCCCGCCACCGGCGCGCACACCATCTCGGTCGCCCGCCACGCCGCCGACCCCGACGCCGCCCACCACGCCGTCGCCCTCTGACCGGCACAGGCTGACCGGCACAGGCCGACCCGACAGGCTGACCGGCACCCGCCAGCGGGCGTCACGCGGAACTCAGGTTCGGGAGAACGGGGTCCGGGGTAACGTCAGCGCATGCTCTCCCGTGGAACGGTCGCTCCCGACTTCGCGTTGCCGGACCAACACGGCGACGTGGTCCGCCTCGCCGACCTGCGCGGCAGGTGGGTCCTCGTGTGGTGGTACCCCAAGGCCGCGACACCTGGTTGAACCGTGCAGGGCCAGGGCCTGCGTGACAGCGCCCACCGCTTCGACGAGCTGCACGCCGTCATCCTCGGCGCTTCGTTCGACACCCCGGCCGAGAACCTGGCGTTCGCCGACGCGCAGGAGTTCCCGTTCCGCTTGCTCAGCGACGTCGACCGCACCGTGGGCGCGGCCTACGAGGTGACGCGCGACGCCGGCGACCAGTACGCGAACTACCCGCGGCGCCTCAGCTACCTCATCGACCCGGACGGCGTCGTCGTGCGCGCCTACGACGTCACCGATGTCGCCGGACACGCCCAGCAGGTGATCGACGACCTCGTCGCACTGGGTGCCTCCGACCACGGATGAGCACCCGCCCGTTCACCGAACAGATCGAGCCGCGGGTCCGTGACGACGCCGCCGACGCCGCCGAACTGCGCGCCAAAGTGCGCACCGTCACCCGAGGCGGGGCACGCGCCGCGGTGCTGGGGGTGAACGACGGGCTGGTCACCAACGTGTGCCTCATCCTCGCCGTGGCCGGCGCCACAGCGGCGGCGGGCGATGTGCGGATCGCCGGCTTCGCCAGCCTCATCGCCGGCGCGTTCTCCATGGCCGCGGGCGAATGGGTGAGCGTGCGCAGCCAGGTGGAGCTGTACAAGGGCATGTTGGTCGAGCTGCGCCAGTTGGTCCGCCGCAACCCCAAGCTGGTGCTGAACGAGCTGACCGACCACCTGTGCGACTCGGGCTTCGCGCGCGACACGGCGCAGCGCGTCGCCACCGAACTGCCGCTCGACGAACGGCAGTTCCTCGACTTCTGCGCGAGGACACTGTTCGGGCTGGACCCCGACGAGCTGGGCTCGCCGGTCACCGCCGCGCTCAGTTCGCTGGCGCTGTTCACCGCAGGGGCCGCAGTGCCACTGGTGCCGTGGTTCATCACCGACGGCAACGCCGCTGTCATCGCCTCCGTGGTCGCCACCGCCATCGCCAGCATGGCGGTCGGTGCATGGGTGAGCCACTCGGCCGATCGCCCCCTCGCCGCCGGCGCCGCCCGCCAGTTGCTCATCGTCGTCGCCACGTCGGCCGTCACCTACGCCATCGGCAACGCGTTCGGCACCGCCATCGCCTGATCGCCCACGACCGAGCGCGTCACGCAGCACTCGAGCTCGGGAGCAGAGGGGCTCGACGGGTTGGCACTAGCGTCGGGGCATGGCCGATGCCCCCACGATCGACGCAGACGAGACCACCGCGCTCGACGACACCGCGGACACCGCAGACACCACCGGCACCGGCGCCGCCACCGCGGAGGCCGATGATGGCGGAGGCCGCACGAAGGTGCCGTGGCGCACCTCGTTGTTCCGCCGGCCCACGTGGGGTGCGCTCGCCGTGGCGCTGCTGTTCTGGTGGGAGTCACTCTCCCCCACGCTCATGCCGCGCACCGCCGTGTCGCAGGCGGCCATCAGCGCGGTGTGCATCGGTGCCGCGCTCATCATGGGCACGTTCATCGGCTGGTGCTTCCACCATCTCCTGGCCCGCTTCGGCAAGCGGGTGCCGGGACGGGTGCGTCGCGTGGCGTGGATGGTGCTCGGTGGCAGCGCCGTCGCCGTGCTCGTCGCCGGCCTGCTGGTGTGGATCCCGTGGCAGAACGACCAGCGCGACCTGATGGGCATGGACCACCTGTCGGCGACGATCCTCATCCCCCTGGTGCTGCTCACGCTGGTGCTGACCGCGTTCCTGATGCTCATCGGTCGCGTGGTGTGGCGGGGCATCCGCGCGCTGAACCGCTGGATCGACCGGCACCTCCCGCACCGCGCCGCCACCTGGGTCACCATCATCGTGGTCGTGCTCGGCGTGCGCTGGGTGGCCACCAACGCGTTCGAGGGCTTCGACTCGTGGGCCCGCAACCAGTTCGGCGAGGTCGACAACGGCACCGAGGACGGCGTCGAGCCGCCGCAGGAACCCACCGTGTCGGGCAGCCCCGACTCGCTCATCCCGTGGGCCACGCTCGGCAGCCAGGGCCGCACGTTCGTGGCCCGGGCCACGCCCGAGGACCAGCTGCAGCAGTTCGCCGACGGCAACCCCGACAGCCCGCCCGTGCAGCGACCCATCCGCATCTACGCCGGTCTGCAGTCCGGCTCGAACGCGGAGGAGCGTGCCGCGCTCGCCGTGCGCGACCTCGAGCGCGCCGGCGGGTTCGACCGTTCCATCCTGGTGGTCACCACCGTGACGGGCACCGGCTGGGTGGACCCCGACGCCGCCCGCGCCATCGAGATGATGTACGGCGGCGACACGGCGATGGTGGCCATCCAGTACTCGTTCCTGCCCAGCTGGATCTCGTTCCTGGTCGACTCCGACGTGGCCCAGGCCGCCGGCAGCGAACTGTTCAACGCGGTCTCCACCCGCTGGGAGGAACTGCCCGAGGACAGCCGTCCGAAGCTGGTCGTGTTCGGGCAGAGCCTGGGCTCACTGGGAGCCGAGGCCGCGTTCGTGGGACACGACGTGCGCAGCAGCGTCGCCAACATGGTCGCTCGCACCGAGGGCATCCTCTACACCGGCCCGACGAACTCGAACCGCATCTGGCAGCAGTTGGTGGCCGCACGCGACGCCGGGTCCACGGCGTGGCTGCCCGTGTACCGCGGCGGCGAGCACGTGCGTTTCGCCAACCGCAACGAGCAGATCGTGCCGGCGCCCACCGACTGGGAGGGCACCCGCATCCTCTACATCCAGCACCCGTCGGACCCGGTGACGTTCTGGAGCTTCGACACCCTGCTGAACGAGCCCGAGTGGATCCAGGACCCGACGGGCTACGACGTGCCCGACCGGGCGCACTGGTTCCCGTTCGTCACGTGGGCGGCAGGTGTGGCCGACCTTGCCGCCGGCTTCGGCGCGGCACCCGGCTACGGGCACGACTACAGCATCTCGTTCGTCGCCGGTTGGGCTGCCGTGGCGCCGCCCCAGGGCTGGACCGACGCCGAGACGCTGCGCCTGCAGGAGTTCCTGCGCAAGGGCTGACGGCCGACCGGCGGCAGTCGGTGGGCGCGGTCAGCGGCGTTCGGTCTCGGGCTGCGAGGCGAACAGGTTCAGGCCCAGCTGTTGGGAGAGGGCCCGCGTGATGGCCTGCCCGCGCACGCTGTTGCCGGCGGCGTCGAGCGGCGGCGAGAAGGTGCCGATGGCACCCTTGCCGGGCGACACGGTGACAATGCCACCGCTCACCCCGCTCTTGCCGGGCAACCCCACCTCGTACAGCCAATCGCCCGACCGCTCGTACAGCCCCGCGGTGGCCAGTACGGCCAGCACGCGCATGCAGGTGTCGGCACTGACCACGCGCACCCCTGTGACAGGGTTGACGCCACCATCGGCCAGGGTCGCACCCATCACGGCCAGGTCGACCGCGCTCACCCGCAGCGAGCACTGCCGGGTGTACACCTGGGTGGCCTGGTCGGGGTCGAAGTACATGCGGTCGTAGCTGTCGAGCAGGTGGGCGATCCCCTGGTTCCGGCGGTTGTTCGCCATCTCCGACGCGAACACCTCGTCGTCCACCTGCAGTTCGCGACCGGCGAACGCCGACAGCCCGGCGCGGACCCGCTCCCACTTGTCGGCAGCCGTGGCCCCGGGGACGAGCGAGGTGGTGGCGATGGCGCCGGCGTTCACCATGGGGTTGATGGTGCGGTCGTCGCCCAGCTCGATGGCCATCACCGAGTTGAACGGCAGGCCGGTGCTGTTCACGCCCAGCTTCTCGCGGGCGGCGTCGTGGCCGATGGCGTCGCACACCAGCGCGAACACGAACGGCTTCGACACGCTCTGCACCGAGAACTCGTGGCGGGCATCGCCCACCTCGAACACACCGCCCCTGGTACCAACGACGGCGGCCCCGAACCACGCCGGGTCGGCACAGGCGAGCGCCGGGATGTAGTCGGCGACCACGCCCTCGGACAGCCCGCGGTACCGCTCGTACGCGGCCTGCACCAGCGCGGCGACATCGGCGTCGGCGGGCAGGTGCCCGGTGCTGACGAGCGCGGGCGGTTCGGCGTGATGTACTTCGACCATCTCGCCACGGTACCGAATGCGACGACGCCGGAACCCGAGCCCACCGCGCGGCGTCGAACGGGCATGCGCATCACCGCCCGGCTGCTGGCCGCCACCGCAACGTTCGCACTGCTGGGATCGCTCGCCGCCTGTGGCGACGACTCCGTCGAGGGCACCGGTTCGGCCGCCCCCACCGCAGCGCCCACCGCGCCGCCCACCACGCTGCCGCCGCCGTTCGTGGCGCTGCGCTGGGTCGACTCGGGCGGCTGCGAGGTGATGGGCCCCAACTGCCCCACCTACGTGGTGTACAGCGACGGCGCGGTCGAGATCTCGCGCACGAGCGATGCGGCACCGCCCGCGGTCACCGGCAGCATCCCGCAGGCCGAGGTGCAGGCGTGGCTCGAGTCGGTGGCCGACCTCGACGTCGACGCGCTGGCCGCGTCGGTCGGTCCGGGCTCGTGCCAGTCGTGCGTCGACGGCGCCGACAACGTGGTCACCGTCCACACGTCGGCGGGCGACGTCACGGTCGAGAGCACGAAGATCGCGTTCGACCAGTCGAACGAGTTCTTCGCCGGTCTCGAGCGGTTGATGACCGACGTCCGCGCCGTGGGTGACCTGCCTCTCGTCACCCGCAACTGACCAATAGCCGTGGCAATGTGTCACGGTGAACGAACGGTTGCGCGACGGTGACGCGACGGGTCTCATGTCCTGGTTGCCGGGAGTGGGGCAGGCACGCAACTACGACCGTTCCTGGCTGAGCCGCGACGTCACCGCCGGCCTGGTGCTCACCGGGCTGCTCGCGCCCGCCGGCATCGCCTACGCAGCGGCGTCGGGCCTGCCGCCGGTGAACGGCCTGTACGCCTCCATCCTGCCGTTGCTCGTCTACGCGGTGTTCGGGCCGTCGCGCATCCTGGTGCTCGGTCCGGACTCGGCACTCACGCCGCTCATCGCCGCGGCGGTCATCCCCACGCTCGCCCCCACGCCGAGCGACGCGGTCGCGATCGCGGCCATGTTGGCGATCATGGCCGGGGTGATGTGCGTGGTGGCCGGCATCGCCAAGTTCGGCTTCATCGCCGAACTGCTGTCGGCACCGGTGCGGTACGGCTACCTGCACGGCATCGCCATCACCATCATCGTCAGCCAGTCGGCGAAGCTCTGCGGCTTCTCGGTGCCGGGCGAGTCGCTGTTCGGCCAGCTGCGTGCATTCGCCAACGGCCTGCGCGACGGGCTGTTCAACGGCTGGGCGTTCGGTGTGGGCATCGCCTGCCTGGCCATCATCCTGGTGCTCCGGCACATCTCGCGCCGCCTGCCGGCCACGCTTCTCGCCGTGGTCGTGGGCATCGTCGTGTCGCTCGTGCTGCACCTGGAGGACCACGACGTGCCACTCGTGGGCGACCTGCCGCGAGGAATCCCGGTGCCGCGTTGGCCCGACGTCGGCTGGGGCGAGCTGCAGCACCTGCTCGGCGCAGCGGTCGGCATCGCCCTGGTGGCGTTCGCCGACACCAGCGTGCTCTCGCGCACCATGGCCGCGCGACGCCACGAGCGGGTCGACAACAACCACGAGCTGGTGGCGCTGGGCATGGCCAACATCGGGTCCGGGTTGTTCCAGGGCTTCCCCATCAGCTCCAGCAGCTCGCGCACGCCGGTGGCCGAGGCCGCGGGCGCGCAGACGCAGCTCACCGGCGTGGTCGCCGCACTGTCGATGATCCTCATCGCCGTCGCGTTCCCCGGGGTGTTCCGGCACATGCCGGAGGCCACGCTCGCCGCCATCGTCATGGCCGCCGCCATCTCGCTCATCGACATCCCCGCCTTGGCCCACCTGTACCGGGTGCGGCGCAGCGAGTTCGTGCTCGCCATCGCCGCCATGCTCGCGGTGGCGGTGTTCGGCCCGATCAGCGGCGTCGTCGTGGCCGTGTCGCTGTCCATCCTGAACTTCCTGCGCCTGGCATGGAAGCCCTACACCGCCGAGCTCGTGCGCGTGGACGGGTTGAAGGGGTACCACGACTTCTCCCGCCACCCCGAGGGCCACCGCGTCCCTGGGCTGCTGCTCTACCGCTTCGACGCACCGCTGTTCTTCGCCAACGCCCGGTTCTTCTCCGACGACCTGCTGCGCCGCATCGCCGATCGGGCCGAACGCAACCCGGTCCAGTGCGTCATCGTCACCGCCGAACCGATCACCGACCTGGACGCCACCGCCGCCGAGATGCTGGAGGACCTGTTCGCCGACCTGCACGGCCGTGGCATCGAGGTGCGCTTCGCCGAGCTGAAGGGCGCGGTGCACGACCGGTTCGACCGCTATCAGGTGTTCCGCGGCGACATGCCGAACCACACCGCCCGCACGGTCGGCGAGGCCGTGAAGGCCTACATCAAGGCCTACCAGGTGCACTGGGTCGACTGGGAGGACCGCACCCCCTGAGCGGTAGGGTTCCCCGTCGTGATCCGTCGCATCTCCCACACCGCCGGCCTGGCCGCAGCCATGGTCGCGGTCGCCCTGTTGTCGTCCTGCTCCTCGCCGTCGTCACCCGGGAGCGACGTGGTCGCGTCGGCCAACGGTGTCGAGCTCACCAAGACCGTGCTCGACAAGCTCATGTTGCCGCCGCTCGCCACCGATCCCAGCACGCCCGCCGTACCGCCCACCCCGCCGAGCGCCGACGACACGCGCAAGACCATCACGCAATGGCTGCAGATCGCGGCCATCGGCCACGACATGAGCACCATCACCGACGCCGATTCGCTGCAGAAGGAGGCGATCGACGCCAGTGTCGCGCTGGCCGCCCCGTTCCTCGGCCCGGCCGAAGAGGTGTATGCGAACGGGTTCGACGGCAGCCCGAAGCTGTGCCTGGGTGCCGTGCCGCTCGCCGCAGAGACCAACGCCGATGAGGTGCTCGCGGCCATGGCCGGCGGCATGGCGCTGGCCGATGCCGCCGCCAAGTACTCGGCCGACCCGGCGTTCGTGCAGTCCCAGGGCGTGCTCACGTTCCAGGACGGCACCACGTGCGTCGACCCGGCGAACCTGAACCCCGACGTGGTCACCCAGATGGGCACCGCCAAGCCCGGCGAGCCGAAGCTGGTCACGCTCGGCAACGGGCGGGCCGTCGTCATCGTCCGCCCGTTCGACACGCTCACACCTCGCGAGCAGCTCAGCATCAGCACCGACGTGCAGACGCAGGTGGCCAACGAGCTGAACCGTCAGCTCAAGGGCGCCGACATCTTCGTCGACAAGCGCTACGGCCGCTGGGAAGCCGACAGCAGTTCCGTGGTGGCGCTGGTCGTCGAGTGAGCACGCCGACGGTCGTCGTGGTGGGCCTCGGCCCAGGCGGTCCGGCGTACGTCACCCAGCACACCCTCGACCTCGTCGAGGCCATCCCCCACCGCTTCCTGCGCACCGCGCGCCACCCGTCCGCGGCGCTGGTGTCCGACGCCAACACGTTCGACGAGGTGTACGAGCAGGCCGACACGTTCGCCGACGTGTACGCCGAGATCGCCCAACGACTGGTGGCCGCGGCCATCGAGCACGGACGCGTCCTCTACGCGGTGCCGGGCTCGCCGCTCGTCCTGGAGCGCACCGTGCGCACGTTGCGCGCCGACCCGCGCATCACCTGCGAACTGCACCCGGCGATGAGCTTCCTCGACCTGGTGTACGCACGGCTGGGCATCGACCCGGTCGAGGCCGGCGTCACGCTGGTCGACGGGCACGAGTTCGCCACCGCTGCAGCCGGCAACCCCGGCCCACTGCTCATCGCCCACACCCACGCCAACTGGGTGCTCAGCGACATCAAGCTCGCCGTCGAGTCGGCGACGGGCGACGAGCCCGTCGTCATCCTGCAACGGCTGGGCACCGACGACGAAGCCATCACCCACACCACCTGGGCCGAGCTCGACCGCACCGTCGAGGCCGATCACCTCACGTCGGTGTACGTGCCCCGGCTGGGCGCCGCGGTGGGCGAGGAGATGGTGCGGTTCCACCAGCTGGCGCGCACCCTGCGCGAGCAGTGCCCGTGGGACCAGGAGCAGACCCACGAGTCGCTGGTGCGGTACCTGTTGGAGGAGACCTATGAAGTGGTCGACGCGCTGGCCGCGCTGGACCCCGACGACCCCGACACCGACGATGCACTCGTGGAGGAGTTGGGCGACCTGCTCTACCAGATCGAGTTCCACGCCACCATCGCCGAACAGGAGGGCCGGTTCACCATGGCCGACGTGGCACGCGGCGTGCACGACAAGCTGGTGCGCCGCCATCCGCACGTGTTCGGCGACGTGGTCGCCGACGACACCGCCACCGTGTTGTCGAACTGGGACGCCATCAAGCGCGCCGAGAAGCAGCGCACGTCGGTGTTCGACGGCGTGCCGTCGTCGCTGCCGTCGTTGGGCTACGCCGACGCGGTGCAGCGCAAGGCCGCGAAGCTCGGGTTCGACTGGCCCGACGTCGACGGGGCACTGCCGAAGATCGCCGAGGAGGCCGACGAGGTGCGCGCCGCGATGGGCGACCCGGCGAAGTTGCACGAGGAACTGGGCGACCTGCTGTTCGCAGTGGTGAACGTGGCCCGCCACCTGAAGGTCGAGCCCGAGTCGGCGCTGCGGGCCGCCACCAACAAGTTCCGCACGCGCTTCGAGCAGGTCGAGGCACTGGCCGTCGAGCGCGGCATCGATCTGCACACGGCAGGTCTGGCGGCGCTCGACGAGCTGTGGGACGAGGTCAAGCGTCGCGGGTGAGCGGCTGGAACATCGACGGCATCGACGTCGGCAGCGCGGCTGCCAACGGCTCGTCGAGCACCGCAGCTGCGGCGACCTCCGCCGGCGCAGCAGGCGTCGCCGCCGCGGTGGGCTGCGCCAACGACGACAGCACGGGCATGGCCAGCGGCGGGACCGCGGCCATCGGCTGAGCCGGGGTCACTGGCGCGGCCACAGGTGCGGACATCGCCGGCGCCGCGAACGCGGCGGGCGGCGGCGTGTCGGCCTGGATGACCGGCATCGCCACGCAGGGCGTCACGACCGCAGGGTCGGCATCCGACGACGGCGCAGCCGATGAGGGCGCGGTCAGCGGTGCGGCGAACGCCGGCGCCGGCGCGGCGGCCACGACCGGGGCGGCCAGCACGGCGGCGGCCACCACTGCGGGGGCGGCGGCCGGCGCGGGCAGGGTGGGCGGTGCCAGGACGGCGACGGCGGCAGGTGCAGGTGCGGTGAGCACGGCGCCCTGGGCGGGCGGCAGCGTGGGCACCGAGGTGGGCGTGTGCGTGCTGACCGGCGGTTCGAAGGCGATCGACGTCGCCCGCTCACGGCGGTTGGCGTCGTCGTGCAACAGGCGGTGCGTCAACGCCCGCTCGGCGGTCGCCCGGTCCATCGCCCGGGTCGCTTCCGCTGCCATCACGGCCATGACCGCCACGACGAGACCGTTCACGAGGAACATCGTCGCCGTGCGACCGAAGTCGTCGGCCTGCTGCGGGTTGCCCAGGTCGAGGCCGCTGGTGAACAGGTCGTGCACCACGAACGACGCGGCGAGCGCCAGGTACCAGCGCAGGAACGGCATGCGCGGGCCGCCCACACCCTCGGCCACTCGGCCGATGGCCCAGAACGGTGCGTAGAGCGACAGCGCCTGTGCGCCGATCATCACCACGTGACCGGTGCCGTGGTCGGCAGCGGCGGCACGGAAGACGAGGAACATCAGCGGGCCCGCGGCGCATGCGCCTGCACCGATCAGACCGGAGCGGCGACTGCCGCGCGCGCCGAACGTGGCATTCGTGATCGCAACGAGCGACCACAGCAGCGTGGTGGCGAGCGCACCCGCGATGACGACGTCCTCCATCACCCGCAGCCGCTCGAGCATCGCGCTCAGGTCGGCGCGTTCGGCCGCGGTGATCTCTCCACTGTTGACCAGGCGCCAGGCTTGGCCGACGATGAGCCCTGCGCCGACTTCCACCAGTGCGAGTGCACTGAGGAAGGCGAGCAGTGCTGCCCGGAGCGGGCGGACCGGAAGCATCGTGCCCCCGTTGAGCGGTGTGACAGCCTTCACGACCAACTCATCGGATCTCAGCCGGCCGGCTTGAAGAACTTCGCGAACTCTTGATTGTCCTGGCGCATCTGGCGTGTGCCCGCGCAGGCCTTGTCGAACGCGAGCATCGCCTGATACATCCACAGGCCGTACAGCCCCTGCACCATCTGCAACGCGATGTACGAACCGAGGATGGCTTGGGTGGGCAGGTAGTGCCAGAACCACCACACGACTCCGCCCGCGGCGAACACCACCCACGGCACCACGATGAGTCGAGTGAAGAACTTGGTCTCCGAGCCCACGGCCTCGGCGGTGGTGCGATACGTGCCGAGTGTGCTGAAGAACATGACGATGCCGAATGCGAGCGCGCAGCCGCGCGCGTAGATGGCCTGATCGTCGAGCCATCGCGGCGACATGCCGGCGAGCACCGCGGCGCCTCCGACGGCGAAGTAGGTGAGCGGCACGTACCACGGCGACACGGACCACTTGGCCTGGTGGCGCGCGTTCAACGCCGCGGCGATGCCCCACCACAACCAGCCGAAGAGCATGCACAGCACGCCGCCGCCGATCATGACCAGCGAGATGCGCTTGGCGAACTCGTCCAGCTCGAACGAGCCGTCCTTCAACGGGGCGTGGCCCTTGTAGTTCATGTACATGAACGCGGCGGGGAACGCGAACATCAGGAAGAAGCCCGTCACCGTGACCGTGCGCGGGATCATGACCGAACGGAACTCGCCCGGGGCGCGGTGCTCGCGGGTCGGCATCTCGGCGGCGATCGTGCGGATCTGCTGGGTGAGCGTCGGGTCCGGCGGCGGTACCGCCGGGGCCTTGCCGCGCTTGCGCTTGGGGGTGGCCGCCTCGACGGCCGCCGCCTCGAGCTCGGCGCGACGGCGTGCCTCCTCGACGGGGTTCCACACCGGGCGCGACGGGGGCGCGGGAGGAGTCGGTGTCGCGGGAGGCGGGTACGCCGTCTGCTGCATGGACTCCGTCACGCAGGAGGTATCGGTCACTCTTGCCGATGACTTGAACGTTCGCGCCGGTTCCCGGCAGGCGGATACCGTGTTCACCATGAGTGAGATCGTCAGCGTCGTCGGCCGTGAAATCCTCGATTCCCGAGGGAACCCCACCGTGGAGGTCGAGGTCGCCCTCGCCAGCGGTGCCAAGGGGCGCGCGGCGGTGCCGTCCGGCGCGTCCACCGGCGAGCACGAAGCCGTCGAACTGCGCGACGGTGGCAGCCGCTACCTGGGTAAGGGTGTGGCCAACGCGGTGGGCTTCGTGAACACCGAGATCGCCGACCTGCTCGACGGCATCGATGCGTTCGAGCAGCGCCTCATCGACACCGAGCTCGACCACCTTGACGGCACCGACAACAAGGCCCGCCTGGGCGCCAACGCCATCCTGGGCACCAGCCTCGCGGTGGCCAAGGCCGCCGCCGACGAGCTGGAACTCCCGCTGTGGAAGTACCTCGGCGGCCCGAACGCGCACGTCCTGCCCGTGCCGATGATGAACGTCATCAACGGTGGCGTCCACGCCGACAACAGCATCGACATGCAGGAGTTCATGATCATGCCGGTCGGCGCACCCAGCTTCCGCGAGGCCCTGCGGTGGGGCACCGAGACCTACCACACGCTGAAGAAGGTCATCCACGACCGCGGCCTCAGCACCGCCGTGGGCGACGAGGGCGGCTTCGCCCCGAACCTGGCCAGCAACGAGGACGCCATCCGCATCCTCATCGAGGCCATCGAGAAGGCCGGCTACGCGCCGGGCTCGGACATCGCCATCGCGATGGACCCGGCCATGAGCGAGCTGTACCGCGAGGGCGCCTATCACCTCACCGGCGAGGGCAAGGTGCTGGGGCGCGACGAGATGGTCGCCTACTGGACCCGCCTGGTGGACACGTACCCCATCGTCAGCATCGAGGACGGCATGCACGAGGACGACTGGGACGGCTGGAAGGCGCTCACCGATTCGGTCGGTTCGAAGGTGCAGTTGGTGGGCGACGACCTGTTCGTCACCAACGTGGCCCGTCTGCGCATGGGCATCGAGCGCAAGGTCGCCAACGCCGTGCTCGTGAAGGTGAACCAGATCGGTTCGCTCAGCGAGACGCTCGACACGGTCGAGCTGGCCACCCGTCACGGCTACAGCAGCGTCATGAGCCACCGCAGCGGCGAGACCGAGGACGCCACCATCGCCGACCTCGCGGTGGCCACCAACTGCGGCCAGATCAAGACCGGCGCGCCGGCCCGCAGCGACCGTGTCGCCAAGTACAACCAGCTGCTGCGCATCGAGGAGCAACTGGGCGAGCAGGCCGCCTTCCGCGGCCGCAGCGCCCTCAGCCCGCGCTGACGTTGCGAATGGTGACGTTGTTCGCGCGGGGTGTGGTGCGAGAATGGCGGTGATGAGCTCTGGCGGCCACAAGACCTCGGCGATCCCGCGCCCGAAGGATGCGACACGCGACGCGACGCGCGAGTCCGGCCGCGGCACCACGGCGGTGCTCGAGCGGCGTGACGACACCCTGCTGAGCGACTTCACCCGACCCATCGACGTGAACAAGCGGCTGGTGCGCGGCCGCGGCAAGCGCACGATCATCACGCTCATTGCTGCCGTCATCACCGCCGCGCTGGTGGCGGCGCTGTTCGTGTTGCCGGTGAAGGCGTGGCTGCGCCAGCGCGACGACATCGACCGCAAAAAGTCCGAGATCGCGGCGCTCGATCAGGCCAACGCCGAGCT
Source organism: uncultured Acidimicrobiaceae bacterium (assembly GCA_966112835.1). Classification (GTDB taxonomy): domain Bacteria; phylum Actinomycetota; class Acidimicrobiia; order Acidimicrobiales; family Ilumatobacteraceae; genus UBA668. Next base: position 1,809 of record CBHWEI010000055.1, on the reverse strand, counting down.
CGCCGACGAGGTGAGCCACCTCGACACGCCCGAGGGCATCGAAGAGGCCGCACGCCAGGAGATCGGCTACGTGCAGCGGGGTGAGATCCGCATCACCATGCTGCCGCCGCCCAACGCGCCGCTCACCCTGCCGAGCGGTTGGCCGTACGACACCCTCTCGCAGATGCTGAAGGTGCGACAGGCCGCGGTCACGACCGTGCCCTGACGTCGCGATCGCGTCTATTGTCGGCGCTCCGCGACACATCTGGGGGTTACGCGTGGCTGGCAGCATTCTGGGCAACCGAGTTCTTCGTAAGGAAGACCCGAAGTTCCTCACCACTGGAGGCGTCTACGTCGACGACCTGCTCGACGAGCCGCTGCTCGCGGGCGCGGCGCACGTCACGTACGTCCGGTCCACCATCGCCCACGGGCGCATCAACAGCATCGACGTGAGCGATGCGTTGCAGATGCCCGGCGTCATCGCCATCTACACCGCCGAGGACCTGGGCCTCGCGCCCGTGCCGTCCGACTTCAACCCCACCATCGCCCGCGGCTACCTGGCCATCGGCAAGGTGCGCTTCGTCGGCGAGCCGGTGGCCGTCGTCATCACCGAGGAGCGCCAGCAGGGCGAGGACGCGGCCGAGCAGGTCATCATCGACTACGACGTGCTGCCCGCCGTGGTGGACATCGAGGAGTCGCTCACCAGCAGCACCCTGCTGTACGAGGACACCGGCAGCAATGTGGTGTTCGACACCACTGTGCTCGGCCTGCCCGAGAACTCGGGCGCCGCGTTCTTCGAGGGCTGCGAAGTGGTCAGCGGTCCGCACCGCGTGCTGAACCAGCGCGTCGCCCCGTGCCCGCTCGAGGTGCGCGGCTCGGCCGTGGCCTGGGTCGCCCAGGCCGATGGAAGCAGCAGGCTGCACCAGTGGCTCAGCACCCAGGCCGCGCAGGGCGCGAAGGCGCTCATCGCCAAGACCAACGGTGTCGAGCCCGACCAGGTGCTGGTCATCGCCCCCGACGTGGGCGGCGGCTTCGGTGCCAAGATCTCGTGCGACCCCGAGGAGAGCCTGCTCGGCGTCATCAGCGCCAAGGTGGGCCGCCCGCTGCGCTGGCGCGAGACCCGCAGCGAGTCGATGATGGTGCTCGGCCACGGCCGAGCCCAGGTGCAGTACGTCACCATCGGCGGCACCCGCGACGGCAAGGTCACCCACTACCAGCTGCACGCCATCCAGGACTCCGGCTACTTCGCCGAGATGGGCACCATCCTGGCCCCGTTCATGACGCGCCCGATGTCCAGCGCCGTGTACGCCATCCCGAACATCGAGTGCCGCACCACCAGCGTCGTCACCAACGCCGCGGTCACCACCGCGTACCGCGGTGCCGGCCGCCCCGAGGCCACCGCCGCCGCCGAGCGGGCGATGGACCTGTTCGCCGGCGAGCTGGGCCTGGACCCGGCCGAGGTGCGTCGCATCAACCTCATCCCCAAGTTCCTCGAGCCGCACACCACCGCCGTCGGCCAGACGTACGACGTGGGCGACTACGAGACCGCGCTCGACAAGGCACTGGAAGCAGCCGGCTACGCCGACCTGCGCGCCGAGCAGGCCCGCCGTCGTGCGGCCGGCGACGTCAAGCAGCTGGGCATCGGCGTCAGCACCTACGTCGAGATCACCGGCGGCGTCGGCTCGGGCGAGCACGCCCGCATCGAGGTGCTCGACGACGGTCGGGCCCTCGTGTTCACCGGCACCTCGCCCCACGGCCAGGGCCACGTCACCGCATGGAGCATGCTCGCCCACGAGCAGACCGGCATCCCCATGGACAAGATCGACGTCA
>CBHWEI010000054.1:0-17039 GCA_966112835.1 uncultured Acidimicrobiaceae bacterium | reverse complement strand
CGGCCACCGCGTTACTGGCGCCGCCACACCCCCGCCCGCGGCCAGGGCCGGCCCCCCCGCCGCCAGCGGCCGTTGCCGCGCTCGCGGCGAATCGCACCATCGACACCGCGGGCACCGGGCTCTGGCAGGAGTGGACGGTCAGGTGACCGGCCGCCGACGAGCCCACTGCCGTCACCTGCGCGGCGACCGCCTTCAGCGTGGCCGCGGCGGGCAGCCCGCCCTTGCCGGCCACTGTGAACGCCCGGTTCGCCCCGGCGGCGAACCCACCGCTGAGGCCCAGGTTCTTGCGCGTGTCGACGATGCGCACGGGGTTCACCGCCACGAACTGGGTGGTCGCGGTCGACCCGAACCAGCCGCTCACGTCGAGCGTGACGTGCATGGCGGTGCTGATCCAGATGCACACCGTGCCCGTCGACGACAGGGCCACCTGCAGGTGGTTGGTGACGGCCACGCCCTTGAACGTGTTCAGCAGCGCCGCCGTCGGCCGCGATGCGGTGCACGGGTAGACGATCGCCGAGCCGTCGGCTCCTGCCGAGAGGCCGTGGATGGTGAGGGCGGCGGCGGTTGCGCCTGCGGGCACCTTCGCCGTGCCCGCGACCTTCACCTTCAGCAGCGTGCCCGCGGGCAGCGGCGCCGCCAGGCCACGCGAGTCGAAGAGCCGGCCGGGCGTGACCGGTTGGTACTTGGCGCCGGCCGCGGGCGAGTACGCGCCGAACAGGTCGACGACCATGGCGACGGTGGACGACGAGTACACGCAGAACGTGCCGTCGGCGGCCAGGGCCACCGTGGTGGTGCCCGACGAGATGCGGCCGGCGGGCATCTGCAGGTTGGAGACCCCCGGGCGCGGTGCGCCGCACGGGTACGCGACCAGGAACCCGCTGACCGGCGGCCGCAGGGCGGTGATGTTCACCACCGCGGCGGTGGCCGAGGCGTCGAGGCCGGGGTCGACCACCATGGTGCAGCCGGCGCCGAGGGGCGCCTTCAGCGTGCCGGTGCCCAGTCGGGTGTCGACGATGCGCCGGCCACCGATGGGGGTGAACCGTGCGGCCGTCTGCGCCGGGTAGGCGCCGGTCACGGTGGGCACGGGACGGCCGGCGCACGCGTCGCTCGGCGGCGGCGGCGAGCTGGCGCCGCGCACGTTGAACCAGGTGTCCTTCAACCCCATCTTGCTGCGGAAGTCGGCGCCCGACACGTCCTTCGTGCCGGCGCTGCCGGTCAGGCGCAGCTGCAGCACGCGCCCGCCCCACTCGCCGTAGCCGTTGCGGGTGAGCACCGTCAGCCCGGTGAAGGTGCCGATGGTCGGGTACTTGGCGCTGATGGCCGAGCCGGTGAGCGACACCGACCAGTTGTGGTTGGGGTTGCTGGCCGTTGCGTCGCCCGCGTCGGGCACGGCCGGGAACGGGGTGAGCGGGTGGTTGTTGGTGGCCGTGTAGCCGCCATTCGAGGCCGAGAACATGGTGAGTGCGATGGCGCCCGACGTGGTGCCCACACGACGGACCACGCCGGCCGTGGCGACCACGGCGAGGTCGGTGGCGGTGGCCTCCACCTGGCGCGCGGATGCGCCCGGCGACTGGAAGGCGACCCCGAAGTACGACTGGCACACCATGTCGCACACGTCGGAGTAGGCGTTCGGCGTGGAGGCGGCCCCATAGGCCAGCGCATAGCTGCGTGCGGCCACTGCCTGGGCCTGCAGCGCCTGGGCGCCCTTGCCGCCACCGGCCGTCGCCCAACTCGGCGACATCTCCATGGCGATGACCGTGCGCAGGTACTGCTCCAGCGGCAATTCGTTCACCGTGCGCACCAGGCCACCCGAGTTGATGGCCCGGATGGTGCCGCGGTACCAGCGGATGGTGCCGCCGGGCTCGCACGTCGAGATCATCTGCGTGGTGCTCGACACCGTGGTCGAGTCGGCCGCCGTACGCACCTCCACCTGGGCGGGCACGCCGTTGTTCACCAGCGTCCAACCGGTGAGCGTCGTGTCGGCCGCCGACGGGCAGCGCGACACATCGGCCCGCGCCCACACCGCGTACTTGCTGGTGGTGGCGTTCCACCGGACGAGCACGGAACGCCAGGGCCCGCCAGCGATGCCGCCGATGACCAGCGAGCCACTGTCGACCGCCATGGCCGTCTGGGCGCCGTCGAGGTTCTGCAACCGCACGCGGATGGCCGTGTCGGTCGGCACCGTCGCGGCCACCGTGCCGCCGTAGTAGTGGTCCAGGATCTGCGCAGAGGTCCAGCCCAGGTCCACCGCGTAGCCGTAGGCGCCCCACTGGCTCAGGCCCACACCGTGGCCATTGCCGTGGCCGTCGAGCACCAGGGTGACATCGGCCGCGGCCGCCGGGGTGGCCGGCCCGCTGCCCACACTCGCCAGCGCGACGAGCGCGGCGAGGAAGAGGGGACGGCGACGCATACAGGTTCATCGGCACCGTCCGTGGTCGACTTGACCGTGCGCGAGCAGGACGTTCCGATATCCTCGCTCTCTTGGTGACCAACTCCGACGAGCAGTCCTCTTCCTCGCGAGCGCCGCTCCCCGAAGGCACCATCCCGGTGGGAATCGGCCTGCTCGTGGCCGGCCTGGCCAGCTTCGCCTTCCTCCGCGTCGGCAAGAACGCCATGGGCGGCGACGATGCGTTCGCCCCCGTCCTGTCGCTGTGGTTCGCCACGTTCGCCCTCGCGCCGGGCTTCTTCCTGCCGCTCGAGCAGGAACTGGGCCGTGCCCTGTCGGCCCGCAAGGCTCTCGGCCAGGGCGGTCGGCCCGTGGTGCGCAAGGTGGCCCTGTTGGGCTTCATCCTGGCTGCCTCGGTCATCACCGTGGTGCTCGTCTTCGGCAGCGCCATCACCAACAACTACTTCGACGGCGACTGGGTGCTGCTCCTTGCCCTGGTGGTGGCGTTCGCCAGCTATGCCCCGGTGCACCTGGCCCGCGGCATCGCCAGCGGCAATGGCCGCTTCCGCGCCTACGCCGTGGTCATGGGCGCCGATGGCGCCGTCCGAGTGCTGCTCTGCATCGGCCTCGCCGTCATCGGCGCCACCAGCGCCGGCGCCTACGGCATGGCCGTGGCGCTCGCCCCGCTGGCCGGCTTCTTCTGGGTGCTCGGCCGTGGCCAGTTGCACACCGACGACGGCCCGCCCGCCACCTGGGGCGAGGTCACCCCGAACCTGGGCTGGCTGCTGCTCGGCTCGGTGTTCGCCGCCGGCCTGGTGAACGCCGGTCCTGTCGCCGCGAACCTGCTGAAGTCCGACGGCCAGTCCGAGCTGGTCACCCAGTTCGGCTACGGCGTGCTGCTCTCGCGCATCCCGCTGTACCTGTTCCAGGCCGTGCAGGCCGCGCTCCTCCCCCGCCTGGCCGGCCTCGCCGCCCGGAACGAGATCAAGGAGTTCCGCGCCGGGTTCCGCAAGCTGATGATCATCGTCGTGGCCGTCGGGTTCGTCGGCGTGCTGGGCGCCTGGGTGCTGGGCCCGTTCGTCATCGAGAAGATGTACGCCGCCGACGTCACCAGCCGCACGCTCGCGATGCTCGCGCTCGGCAGCGCTGCCTACATGGCCGCCCTGGCCATGGCGCAGGCGGTCATCGCCCTGAAGGGCCACGCCCTGGTGGCGCTCGGCTGGGGCATCGGCATGATCACCTTCGTGCTGGTCACCTGGTTGAGCAGCGACGACCTGTTCCGGCGCATCGAGTACGGCCTGGTGGCGTCGTCGTTCGCGGCGATGGCCGCGTTCGCGGTGGCCCTGCGGGCCAAGCTCAGCGCCGGCGCCACGCCGTCGCCGCAGTCGATGATGGAAGCCATCATCGACATGCCCCTCGAGGGCTGATCAGCGCCGCGCCGACTCGATGCGCAGGTCGTTGGCGACCATCATCTTCACCAGCGTGGGGAAGTCGACGTCACGGGTCCAGCCCAGCTTGTCCTGCGCCTTGCTGGGGTCGCCGATGAGCAGGTCGACCTCGGCGGGACGGAAGAACTTCTGGTCCTGGCGGACGTAGCGCTGCCAGTCGTCGATGCCGACCTCGGCGAACGCCAGGCGCACCAGCTCTTCGCCGCTGTGTGTCTCGCCCGTGGCGACGACGTAGTCGTCGGGGCTGTCCTGCTGCAGCATGAGCCACATGGCCTTCACGTAGTCGCCGGCGTAGCCCCAGTCGCGCTTGAAGTCGAGGTTGCCGAGCACCAGCTCGTCCTGCAGGCCCAGCTTGATGCGGGCGACCGCGTTGGTGACCTTGCGGGTGACGAACTCGAGGCCGCGGCGCGGGCCCTCGTGGTTGAACAGGATGCCGCTGCACGCGAACAGGTCGTACGACTCGCGATAGTTCACGGTGATGTCGTGACCGAACACCTTGGCGCAGCCGTACGGCGAGCGCGGATGGAACGGGGTCTTCTCGGTCTGGGGGATCTCGCGGACCTTGCCGAACATCTCGGAGGAGCTGGCCTGATAGAAGCGAATCGGGTTGTTCTGCGCGCCGCCCACCATGCGCACCGCCTCGAGCATGCGCAGCACGCCCAGGCCGGTGATGTTGGCCGTGAGCTCGGCCTGGTTGAAGCTGAGCGCGACGAACGAGATGGCGCCCAGGTTGTACACCTCGTCGGGCTGCGTGGACTCGAGCGCCTTCACGAGCGACGGAAGATCGGCCAGGTCACCGGGCACGGGCTCGACGTAGGGGAACTCGTCGCGCATCGTCGTGAACTTGGGGTTGTTCTGGCCCTTCACCATGCCGAACACCTCGTAGCCCTTGCCGTGCAGGAACTCGGCGAGATGTTGGCCGTCTTGTCCGGTGATGCCGGTGATGAACGCGCGGGGCATGGAATCGGTCTCCGTCGTGAGGGTCAAGTGAGTCTATGGATTCGCCGACGACGATCGACGAATCTCCTTGCATTCGGCGGTCCGGTAGCCTCGCCGTTCACATGGCCCCGCTCACGGTTGCGTTCGACACCGGCCCGCTGCACGGCCCGAAGACCGGCATCGGGTTCGCCGTCCAGGCGATGCACGACGCCATCGGCCGCCGTGACGACGTGCAGCTGCTGGACTACGTGCTGTCGTTCCGGGCCGAGCTCACCGAGGGCACGCGGCGCCTGCCCCTGCCGGCCGCGCTGGCCCAGCGGGCGTGGGGCCGGGGCGACCTGCCCCGGGTGGATCGCTGGCTGGGCGACGCCGAGGTCGTGCACGGCACGAACTACGTCGTCCCGCCCAGCCGGCTGCCGTCGGTGGTGAGCGTGTACGACTGCTGGTTCCTGCGCCACCCCGAGCAGGCCGGGCCCGACGTGCGCCGCGCCGGCGACGTGCTGCGGCGGGCCATCGACCGTGGCGCGGTGGTGCACACCAGTTCACACGCCACCGAGGCGGTCGTCCGCGAACTGTTCCCGAGCGCCGTGGTGCGTACCGTGCACCTGGGACCCCTCGCCCCGTCCGCACCCGCTGCCAACGCGCCGGTGCCGGAACTGGACGGCGCCCCGTTCGTGCTGTCCATCGGCACGCTCGAGCGCCGCAAGAACCTGCCGGTGCTGGTGCGGGCGTTCGGCCGCATCGCCGGCGACCACCCGCGGTTGCGCCTGGTGCTGGCGGGGTCGGCGGGCGACGACAGCCCAGCGGTACGCACCGCCGTCGACGCGCTCGGTCCCGGCCTGGCCTCGCGGGTGCTGTTCACCGGCCGCGTGGATGACGAGGTCCGCGGCTGGCTGCAGCACCACGCCACCGTGCTGGCCTACCCGTCGCTCGACGAGGGGTTCGGCTTCCCGCTGCTCGACGCCATGCAGTCCGGCGTGCCGGTGGTGGCCAGCGACGCCGGGTCCATCCCCGAGGTCGCGGGCGACGCGGCGCTGCTGTCGCCGGCCGCCGACGTCGATGCCCTGGCGGCGAACCTGCACCGCGTGGTGTCCGACGCCGAACTGCGCCACCGCCTGGTCACCGCCGGCACCATGCAGTGGCAGCGCTTCAGCTGGCAGCGCTGCGCCGACGAACTGGTCGACCTGTACCGTCAGATCGCCATGGGGAGTACGAGATGATCGGTGTGGTGTGCGGCGGCGTGGGAGCCGCTCGGTTCCTGCGTGCGATGGCCGGCGTGTGGCCCGCCACGAGCACTGTGGGCGTGGTGAACACGGGCGATGACACGGTGCTGCACGGGCTGAGCATTTCGCCCGACCTCGACACCATCACCTACACGCTCGCCGGGGCAATCGACCCCGAGCGCGGCTGGGGTCTGCGCGACGAGACGTGGCGGGCCATGGAGGCGCTGGCCCGGTTCGTGCCCGTGCGCCCCGACGGCTCGGCCGCCGCGCCCACCTGGTTCAACCTGGGCGACCAGGACCTGGCCACCCACTTCTACCGCACGGCCCGACTGGCCGAGGGCGCCACGCTCACCCAGGTGACCGAGGAGATCACCCGAGCGTTCGGCCTGCCGCAACGGCTGGTGCCGATGAGCGACCAGCGGGTCACCACCATGGTGTCGCTGGCCGACGAAGGCGTCGAGGTGCCGTTCCAGGAGTACTTCGTGCAGCGCCGCCACGGCGTGCCGGTCGACGGGGTGCGCTTCGACGGCGCCACAGCAGCCGCCCTGGGGGAGGCCGCTCGTGCGGCCTTCGCCGACAGCCAGGCCGTGGTCGTCGCCCCGTCGAACCCACTCGTGTCCATCGGGCCCATCCGTGCCCTGGCCGGTGTCGACGACATCCTGTCGGCGCGCCGCGACACCGTCGTCGCCGTGTCACCCATCGTCGGCGGCGCGGCGCTGAAGGGCCCCGCCGACCGCATGCTGGTCGAGCTGGGCCACGAGGCCTCGGTGGTGGGCGTCGCCCGCCTCTACGCGCCCATCGCCGCGGCGCTGGTCATCGACCCGGTCGACGCGCACCTGGCCGCGGCCGTCGAGGCCGAGGGGATGCGGGCCATCGTGACGCCCAGCATCATGAGCTCGGCCGAGGTCGGGCACGAACTGGCCCGGCAGACGCTGGCCGCCGCCGGCATCGACGTCTGACGCGACCGGGCGGCCGTCGCCGTCAGCGGTGCAGGCTGCGCAGCCCGGTGGCCAGGTCGGTCCACGGCGCCCAGCCGAGCTGGATGCGCGCCCGCGTGGGTGCCAGCACGAACCGCTGCACGTCGTCGGCGCGGCGCGGCGACGGTGCAGGGGCCTTGCCCGACGGGCCGGCCAGCATGTCCCACACCTCACGCACGGGGGTGCCCACACCGCTGCCCACGTTGATGACCAGGCCGTTGCCGCGGTGCATCGCCCGCACCAGGGCATCGACGGCGTCGTCGATGTAGAGGAAGTCGCGGGTCTGGCGCCCGTCGCCGTGCACCATCGGGGTGATGTCCTCGCGCAACGCGTGGGCGAACGCCCCGATGACGCCGCCGTCGGGGCGTTGGCGGGGGCCGTAGACATTGGACAGTGCGAGCGCACTGAACTCGACCGCGTGCGTCTCGCGGTACACGGTGAGCAGTTCCGCGAGGGCCCGCGTGACCACGCCGCGCACCCCCACCGGGCTCCACCCCTGCCCCTCCTTGATGGGCTGGTCCTTGCCGGCGACGTCGCCGTACAGCGACACGGCCGACAACGCGACCACCACCCGCACCTCGCCGTGGCGGCGAGCGCTCTCGAGCACCGCCATCATCGACGCCAGCGTCGATGCCGCGGTGTGCTCGGCCGGTTGCCCGGGCGGGAGAAGGCCGAGGTGGAAGATGACGTCGGGGCGGCGCATGGCGACCACCGCGTCGAACTCGGCGGCAGTCGCGTCGAGCGTGTGGATCTTCAGTTCACCCGCGGCCTGGCGCGCTTCGGCGAGGTTGGCCAACGAGCCCTGCCCCAGGTGGTCGACCACGTCGACCGCATGACCCTCGGCGAGCAGGCGTTCGGTGAGATGCGAGCCGACGAACCCGGCTCCACCCACCACCAGCGCTCTCACGACGCGTCGGGGTCGGGGCGGCGTTCGTCGTGGACGACCTCGCCGGGAGCGACCACACCGTCGGCGCCCAGCACTCCGTTGCGCACCTGCGCGCCTGCACCGACCCGGCCCATCACCACCGAGTCTGCCACCAGCGCGCCGTCGTCGACGACGGCCCCGGGCAGCAGCACGGAGTCGGTGACGGTGGCACCGGCGCCCACGTGGGCGCCCGCTCCGACGACCGAGCGACGCACCACGGCGTCGGCGGCCACGACGGCGTCGGCGTGCACCGGCTCGCAGTGGTCGTGACGGCGCCGGCCGTCGACGATGTCGAGGTTGGCCTGCAGGTACAGCTCGGGGCGGCCGGCGTCGAGCCAGTAGTCGTCGGTGGCCATGGCGTACAGCCCGCCGTCGGCGACGACGGCCGGGAACGTGGCCCGCTCGATGGACACCTTCTGGCCGGTGGGGATGCGGGCCAGCACCGACGCCTCGAGCACGTACGTGCCGGCGTTGATGAGGTTCGTGGGGGCGGTGCCCGGCGGCGGCTTCTCGATGAACCGCTCGACCTTGCCGTCGGCGTCGAGCGCGACCACGCCGAAGGCCGAGGGATCGGGCACCGGGGTGAGGTGGATGGTGCCCTCGGCGCCACGGGCCCGGTGGAACGCCACCAGCGCGGCGACGTCGACGTCGGTGAGCACGTCACCGTTGGCGACCACGAACGTGTCGTCGATGCCGGCCTCGTCGGCCGCGAAGCGGATGGCGCCGGCGGTGTCGAGCGGTTCGGGCTCGACCGCGTAGCGCAGGGCCACGCCGGCGCAGGTGCCGTCGGGGAACGCCTCGACGAACGGCTCAGGCTTGAAGCCCAGCGCGAGCGTCACCTCGGTGACGCCGCCGCGGGCCAGGTTGGCGACCAGGCGCTCGATGATGGGCACCTGCCCGACGGGCAGCATGGGCTTCGGGATCGTCGAGGTGAGGGGCCGCAGTCGCGTCCCGAACCCGCCGACGAGCACGACCGCGCGCATCAGCCCGTCGTGGTGGTGGTTGCCGCAGCCGTGGTGGTGCTGCCGGCGACGGTCGTCTCGGTGCTCGAGCCCGTGCTGTCGCTGGTGGGAACCGTCGAGGTGGTGCTGGCGGTGCCCGCCCCGATGACGCCCAGGTCGGCCAGCGTGGCTGCCGAGTCGGGCTTCGGGATGTCGTCGCCCTTGGGCACGATGGCGATGGCGAACACCATGCCGTTGTTCGTGAAGCGCAGGTTGCGGAAGCCGGTGACGTTGTCGACGAAGTCGTTCGTCGTGTAGTCCTTCCACACGCGGACGCGGATCTGGGTGTCCTTGCCGTCGCATTTGAAGGTGGAGGTGTCCCACTTGCGGGTCTCGCCCTCGCCGACCTGCGAGGCCGGCAGCTCGAGCACCGTGTCGGTGAGCTTCACGTCGTAGATGTCGAGGAACACGCCGAGCTTGGCGCGCTTGCCCGTGGCCCCGCCGTCCTGGGCGTGGTAGTGGATGATGCCGTCGGCATCGGGCGCGCTGACCACCTTCGACAGGTCGCCGGTGCTGGCGTCCTCGGTGAGTTCCTTGTCGCTGCCGGTGAGCGAGGGCAGCTGCTCGTCGCAGACGCGGATGCCGTAGGCGATGGACCAGGCGTCGGTGGGCTGCGGTGCACCCGTCTCGATGCCCGGGACCGTGGCGCGCGAATAGGCGACGAGCACGATCATCAGCACGGACACGACAGCGACGATGACCGGGAAGGTGGTGCCGCTCTGGAAGCGGACCTTCTTGCCCTTGCCACGCGAGGCGAGCTTGGCGACTTTCTTGGCGGACGATGAGGAGGCCACGAGGGTGCGAGGCTACCGCCCCGGCGAGGCAAAAGTTGTTCAGGCCCCGCGGCCGAGCGACCGGATGAGCTGCTCGTAGGCCGTGGCCACGGCTGCCGGCGACGCGGCGCCTTCCACCCAGCGGCGGCCCGCAGCACCCATGGCGGCGGCTGCGTCACGGTCGGCGAGCAAATCGGACAACGCGGCACAGAACGCCTCGAGGTCGTCGGGCGGGACGGCAACCCCTCCCCCGCTGGCGGCGATCATGCGCGGCACCTCGGTGCCCGGGTCGATGGCCGCGAGCACCGGCCGGCCGGCGGCGAGGATGGAGTACGTCTTCGACGGCACGCTCACCCGGCCCAGGCCGGCCTTCAGCGGCACCAGGTGGATGTCGCCCGTGGCAAGCACCTCGGGCACCCGCTCCTTGGGCTGGTAGCCGCTGAAGCGCACGTTGGGCAGGTCGGCCGCCTGTGCCTGCAGCGAGGCTCGGGCCGCGCCGTCGCCGTTCACCAGGAACGTGGCCTGGGGGAACCGTCGGGCTGCCTCGACCACCATCTCGAGCGACTGCGAGAAGCCCACGTTGCCGGCGTAGAGCACGACCGGCTCGTCGCCGATGCCGAGCTCGCTGCGGAACGAAGTGGCCCGGTCGGCGGGGCGGATGAAGTCGGTGTCGACGAAGTTGGGGATGACGTGCACGCGCCCGCGGCGGGCCGGCTTCACCTTCGCCGCCACGTTGTCGCGCAGGTCGTCGCTGAGCACGGTGACGGTGGCGGCGCGGTGGTAGCTCACCCGTTCCAGCCAGCGGGCGACGGCGATGATGCGTTCGTCGGTGATGGCCCCGGTCTCGACCGCGGCGTCGGGGAACACGTCCTGGATGTTGAACACCAGCGGGCCCCGACGCACCAGGTGGGTGACCCACCCGGTCAACCCCATGGTCAGCGGCGGCGACATGGCGATGACGGCGTCGACACGACCACCGCGCAGCGACGCCAGGCCGGCGAGACCGCTGAAGCCGACGAAGCCCAGGGCGCGGCGCACCAGGTTGCGCTTGTCGGTGCCGGGGAACGGGTTCACTCGCGTGACGGTTCCCCACTCGGTGACCTCGCGGCGCACCCACTTGCCGTCCCAGCCGGGCTCGATGCGGTGCTCGCGGTACCAGGGCAACGCGGCCACCACGTGCAGCTCGTGGCCGAGGCGCGCCAGCTCGTGCACGATGCGCGTGATGACCTCGCCGGTGGGTGCGGTGTCGGGGGCGAAGTGCGGGCAGAGGACGGCGATGCGCAGCGGCCGGGCGGCGGGAGAGGTCATGGCAGCGACAAGGCTCGCGCATACACCTGGGCGAGCGCAGCTCCGCTGGCGGCGGCGGTGAAGTCCTGCGCCCGCCGATGGCCGGCGGCCACCAGTTCGTCGCGGCGGACGGCGACCTCGTCGAGCACGCCCTTCCACGCATCGGGCTCGAGCGGCCGAACCAGGCCGGCGTCGCCGACGATCTGCGGCATGCACGTGGCGTCGCTGCACACCACCGGCGCGCCCAGGGTCATCGCCTCGATGAGCGGCGCGCCGAACCCCTCGTACCGGCTGGGGAACACCATCGCGTGGGCCATGGCCAGCAGGCCGTTGCGGTCGGCGGCCGGCACCCTGCCCAGGCGGCACACGCGCCGGTCGGTGCTGGCCGACACGACGTGTTCGGCCACGCCCGCGCCGCCGGTGAGCACCAGCCGCAGATCGGGGTCGGTCCAGTGGTCGCGCATCATCCGCAGCAGGAACTCGTGGTGCTTGTGCGGGTGGGTGACGGCCGGGTACACGATGACCGGTCCGTCGCCGAGCGCGTAGCGGTGGCGCAGTTCGTCCTCCGGCGTGATGTCGGCCGGGGCGACGTGTTCGATGCCGTGCGGCACCACCATCACTCGGTCGCCGTCGACGCCGTAGGCCTCGACCACCGACGTGCGCACGTAGTCGCTCGGCACGGCGACCACGGTGGCCCGCCGCGCCGACGGCGGGATGACGGCCGAGAGGTACGCCCGCTTCACCCGCGAGAAGTACTCGGGGTACGTGCGGAACTGCAGGTCGTGGATGGTGATCACGTAGGGCCGGTGGGCGCGCACGGGTGCGGTGCCGCCGCCGTGGTGCACCAGGTCGACGTCGCCGGTGTGGCGGCGCAGCCAGGTGGCCTCGCCGACGATGCGGCGCACGCGACCGTGGCTCTCGAACTCGGGTTCCACCAGGTCGGCGACCGCGGCCAGTTCGGGGTGTGCCGCCGGCAGGCCGCGGGCGGCGGCCACGGTGGGCCGCCACTGCTCGCCGGGCTGCTCGGCCAGGCCGAGCAACTGGCGCACCAGGTACTCCTCCGAGCCACCCACCGCGCCGGGCACGCACCACAGCATGTTCACCAGCACCGACGGGGTCATGGCGCCAACTCGCGGTACGCGGCCGCCGTGAGCGCGGCGGTGTTGGCCCAGCTGCGCCGCTGCGCCCGGGCCAGGCCCTTGGCCGACAGCTCGGTGCGACGGCGGGTGGCTTCGTCGATGCCCCGGGCGATGTCGGTGTGATCCATGGGGTCGACCAGCACGGCTGCGGTGCCGGCGGTCTCCTCGGTGGCCGTGCCCTTGCTGGTGACCACCGGCGTGCCCTGGGCCATGGCCTCGAGCACGGGCAATCCGTAGCCCTCGCGCTCGCTCGGGTAGCAGAACACCTCGGCGCCGCCGTACAGGCCGGCCAGGTCGTCGTGGGGTACGAAGCCGAGGAACCGCACCCGCGGGTCGTCCTGCAGGCCGGTGTCGCCCCAGCCGTCGGCGCCGGCCACCACCAGCTGCGGCGGGTCGTCGAGGTGGTCCAGTGCGGCGACGAGGCCGCGCAGGTTCTTGCGCGGCTCGACCGTGCCCACGAATAGCAGGTAGCGCTCGGGCAACGAGTACGCGGCGCGCACCCGGGCGACGTCGGCCGGTGTGGCACGGTTGGCCTCCACACCCAGTGGCACCAGGCGCAGGCGTTCGGGATCGAGCCCGGCGACCACGCAGTCGTCCATGGTGGCCTGGCTGCAGCACAGCACCAGGTCGGCGCGGCGGCGGACGAGGTCGAGGCTGCGACGGAACACGCGCACGCCGTGCTTGGTGAAGTGGTCGGGCTCGTGCAGGAACGCCAGGTCGTGCAGGGTGACGACGAGCTTGGCGTCGGTGGGGCACGGGATGAGTGTCGTGGCGTGGGCGATGTCCACCGGGCCCGTCGCCATCTCGACCTTCGGCCACCCCACCCGCAACCAGGCCTCGTACAGCCAGGGCGCGGCGAGCGGCAGGTGGGCGACGGGGATGCTGGGCACCCACGGCTCGGGTGGCAGGTGGCGGTGCCGGCCGGCGACGCCGATGAGGCGCACATCGTTGTGCGGGCCCATCGCCTCGGCGATGCGCAGCGCGGCCACCCCGGTGCCGCCGGGCACCCGGTGCCAGCACTGCTCGAGGGTGTAGGCGACGCGCACGGGTCCCATCATGCCGTCTGGTCTGGGCCGATGTCGCGCTCGGTACGCACGGCGCGCCGCCGGTCGGGCTACGGTTTTCACATGCGCACACAGTTGCCGCCCGAGGAACTCGCCCGCGACGAGCGTTTCCACCGCATCACCACCGCCGAGCGGTTCGCCGACGAACGTACGAAGGACATGGCCGAGCAGCGGCGCATCGATCCCGCGTCGGAAGAGGTGGCCGATCGCGCCCGCCGCCAGATGCACGGCATCTTCGTGGGCGAGATCCAGGCACTCGAGGGTTCGGGGCGCACCGCGTTCGACTACTCCACCGACGAGACGCCGTTCGCGATGAAGCTCGACATGGCCCGCCAGTGCTGGGACGAGGCCCGCCACGTCGAGATCAGCCTGCAGTTGGGCGACCACATGGGCATCGAGGTCGGCGAGTTCAGCGAGGCCGTCACCCTGTTCGAGGCCGCCTGCCACCCCGACCCCGTCTTCCGCCTGGCCGGCGTGAACCGCGCGCTCGAGGGCCTGGCCATCGACGTGTTCACGACCATGCGCAACTTCGCCATCGAGATGAACGACCCGGTGCTCGAGTTCGCCGAGGACTGGATGCTGGCCGACGAGGTCACCCACGTGAAGATGGGCAGCAACTGGCTGCGCGAGCTGACCAAGGACGACAAGGACCGTCAGACCAAGGCGCTCGACTTCCAGCGCACCGTCGACGGCCTGTTCAACTTCCGTGGCGCCCGCGGCGAGACCCGTGAGGCGTCCATCCAGCTCGCCCGCAAGTTCCGCGAGATGGCCGGCTTCGACACCGCCGAGATCGACGAGATCGCGCGCATGGCCGAAGAACAACGCCAGCAATACCTCCCCGCCGCCTACTGACGTCCGGGCGGTTTCTGGGTTTCTGGTGCGATTCCTCCCAAATCTGCTTCTGGTTGCGTCTGTTCCCGGGTTCCGGGAACCAGCGCAACCAGTTCATGCTGGAGGGGACTCCCCAGGGAGTTTCGGTCAGGTGGGGTTGAAGCCGTCGAAGTCGGCTCGAGAGAAGTCCTTGGGCTCGACGAGGACGATCCAGTTGCCGGAGTTGTCGCGCATCAGGGCCTCCACCCCGTACGGGCGGTCCTGGGGTTCCTGCAGGAACTCGACGCCCTTGGCCGACAGGTCGCGGTGCGTCGCTCGGCAGTCGTCCACCTGCAGGCCCACGCCGGGCAGACCGCCTTCGGCCTGGGCTCGCTTCATCGCGGCGATGAGGTCGTCGGACAGCGGCTTGCTGGGGGTGGTGAGGTGCAGCTTCAGCTCGGGCTGGTTCGGGTGCACGACGGTGACCCAGCGGAAGTCGGGGCCGAACGTGATGTCCTCACCCGCGTCGAAGCCGAGCACGTCGGTGTAGAAGGCGAGCGATTCGTCGAGGTCGACGACCCAGACGCTGACGAGGGAGACGTTGGTGATCATGCGCCGCACGCTACGGCTGCACGCCCGACGGCTGCTTCTCCTCGCTTGCGGTTCTTCGGCCGGGCACCTCTCGGTCCGCCAGCCCGAGCATGAACACCCAACAGCCGGGGACACGTACGGACTGGCCGCCGTATCGCCGCTGGAACTGACTGGGTGTCTCGCCCACCAGTTCGCGGAAGCGCGTGCTGAACGACCCGAGGCTGTTGAAGCCGACGGCGAAGCACACCTCGGTGACCGTCAGGTTCGTGGACCGCAACAGATCCTGGGCGCGTTCGATGCGGCGCTGCGACAGGTACTCGGCCGGGGTCACTCCGTACGTGGCAGTGAACAGCCGGTGGAAGTGGTACTTCGACAGCGTCGCCACCGCTGCCAGCTGCTGCAGGTCGAGCGGCTGGGCGAAGTGGCGGTCGGCGTGGTCGCGGGCACGGCGGAGGTGGGCGAGCGCATGATCGGGAGCGCGCATCTCGGTGGCCACCCGGCCATGGTACGAAACTCGGCGCGCCGTGGTGGGGCGTGCGGGTCAGACTTCACGCATGGCACATCCGATCTGGCCGTTCTACGAGTTGCGCGTGGTGACGCCGCGCCTCGAGCTGCTGCCCATCGACGACGAGACCGGCACCGAACTGGCGCTCCTCGCGACGAAGGGTGTGCACGACCCGGAGTACATGCCGTTCGGCATGCCGTGGACCGACGTGCCATCTCCTCAGCTCGAACGCAACTCGCTGCAGTTCCAGTGGCGCTGGCGGGCCGAGATGACGCCCGAGAACTGGATGCTGAACTTCGCGGTGAGCGTCGACGGCCGCATCGTGGGCAGCACCGGCTTCATCACCAAGGACTACCCCACGCTGCGCACGTTCGAGACCGGGTCGTGGCTGGGCCGCGAGTTCCAGGGGCAGGGCATCGGCAAGGAGATGCGCACGGCCAACCTGCAGCTCGGCTTCCTGGGCTTCGGCGCGCAGTACGCCACCACCGCCGCGTGGGACGACAACGGGCCGTCGCTCGGCGTCACCCGATCACTGGGCTACACCGAGAACGGCCACGCGCGCATGACGCGTCGCGGCCAGGCCGCGCGCCAACTGCGGTTCGAGATGACCCGCGAGTTCTTCGCGGCGAACCTGCAGCGCGACGACATCGTGCTGCACGGCGTGGACGGCTGCCTGCCCTTCCTGGGCCTCGCCTGATCGCGAACGGCGGTCAGTAGAACGGCAGGTAGTGCTCGAGCTCCCAGTCGGTGAGCTCCTCGCCCGCCGTCTCGGTCCACTCGTTGCCCGCCGCCAGGAACTGGTCGAGCTCGTACTTGCGCAACTGCAGATAGGCGCGGCTGAGGTCGTTGCCCATGGCTTCGCGCAGCAGGTCGTCGGCCTCGAACGCGGCGATGGCGTCGGCCAGCGAGTGCGGCGTGTGGCGGTCGGTGTTCGGCTCGCTGTCGCCGTCGCCGGCCTGCGGCAGGCCGCAGTCGATGCCTTCGGCCACACCGATGAGCGCCGCGTTCAGCATCGCTGCGGCGGCCAGGTACACGTTGGCCGTGCCGCACGGCATGCGGTTCTCGATGCGGGTCGCGTTGCCGCGCTCGCCCGGGATGCGGTACGTGCTGGACCGGTTGTCGAGACCCCAGTTCGCCCAGTAGCCGGCGATGATGCCGGGGATGAGGCGGCGGTAGCTGTTCACCGTGGGCGCCGACATGAGCGCCTGCGCCTCGTGATGGGCGATGAGCCCACCCAGGCACTGCCGGGCGAGCGGCGTGATGCCGTACTCGGCGTGCGGGTCGTCGAACGCGTTCAGCCCACCGTCGACCGGCGACAGCGAGAAGTTGATGTGCAGGCCGCTGCCCACCATGGTGGCGCTGGGCCGGCCCATGTAGGTGACCAGGTAGCCCTTCGCCGCGGCGAGCTCGCGGGTCATCTCCTTGCAGATGAACGCACGGTCGGCCGCGTCGATCGCCGGGCCGTACTTCATGTTCAGCTCCATCTGGCCGGGGCTGAACTCACCCATGACGCCTTCCAGGTCGAGCTCGCTGTTCTCGGCGGCGTCGAAGAAGTCGAACATGAGGCCGGTGTTGTCGCCACCCATGCCGACGCCGTACACGCGGTGCGACGGGATGACCAGCGGCACGTAGCCGCCGGGGGCCGACGGGTCGGCCTGCATGACGTAGAACTCCATCTCGTAGCCGAGCATCGGCTCGTACCCGAGGGCGCGCCAGGCCTCGACGGCCTTCACCAGCGCGGTGCGCGGCGCGATGGCGAGCGGTGCGTGCTCGTACTCGAGGTCGGCGACGACGACATCGGTGTCGACCTCCCACCCCGGCCGGCGCGTCTCACGCAGCGGCACCGTGGACAGGTCGGGGAAGCCGACGTCGGCCGCGTAGCCGTCGGGAGGGCGGGAGTCACCAACGCAGCCCAAGGTGAGCGGGGGGTCGGCGGGGTGTCCAAGCACGTTGGGCCCCCCCGCCGGCCCC
>CBHWEI010000053.1:0-17182 GCA_966112835.1 uncultured Acidimicrobiaceae bacterium | reverse complement strand
GCTACCGGCGATTGGGCGCGATTCGTCCCAGAATCGGGTCACCCCGCACCCACGGGCGGGAGACATCCCAGATCTGGGACGTTTCGCGCCCAATGGCCTCATCCGCGGGCAGGGAGCGCCGCGGGCTCGCTCTGTGCGCGCTCCGCAAGGGGGCGATCACCACGGGTGGGCGAAACTCCCTGGGGAGTCTTGGACGGGCGAACCGGGCATGCCCAGAAGGGGACGTCGGTTTCTGGGCATGCCCGGATTCGCGTCGTCAGCGCGAAGTCGACAACGGCGGGCGTGTCACGCAGAACTCAAGTTCGGGAGGAGAGGGCGTCGGCGAGGCCGGTCATGCGGTGGGCCGGGTTGGCGAGCGCGGCGCGGAGGGCGGATTCGCTGCCGACGACGTGCAGTGCGGACTTCGCGCGGGTGACGCCGGTGTACACGAGCTCGCGTCCGGCCAGGGGCGACGACGCGGGCGGCAGCACCACGACCACCGTGGGGTACTCGCTGCCCTGGCTCTTGTGGATGGTCATCGCGTACGCGGTCTGCACACCGTCGAGCTGCACGGGGTCGAACTGCTGACGGCCGAGCGCGGTGTCGAACACCGCCACCAGCCGACCGTCGATGCGCACCACCACACCCGTGTCGCCGTTGGCGAGACCCAGCCGCGGATCGTTCTGCGTGGCCAGCAACGGGCGGCCGGCGAACCACGCCGCACCCGAACCGGTGCCGGCGAACATCCAGTGTTCGGCCAGGCGGTTCCATGTGTCGACACCGAACGGGCCCCGGCGGTGTGCGCACAGCACGCGCACCGCTGCTGAAGCCCGCAGCGCCCCATCGGCGTCGCCCGCCTGGGCGGCGGCGTGCTGCTCGCGCAGATGCGGACCGACCACCGCTTCCACCGCGGACAGCACGGCCGGGGCCAACGGATCGACCGTCTCGTGGAACACCACACCGCCACGCAGCTGGGCCAGCGCGTCGGTGGCATCGCCGCGGCGGATGGCATCGGCCAGCAGGGCGATGGGCGTGTCGCCGCCGTAACGGTGGCCGCGCAACAGCCGCACGGCGCGGTCGGCCATGGGGCCCGAAGGGCCGAACGCCGCCGACACCAAGTCACCCAGCACCGCACCCAACTCGACGCTCTCGAGCTGGTCGGGGTCGCCGATGAGCACCAGGCGTGCCTCGGGCCGCAACGCGTCGAGCAGCCGGGCCAACAACGGCAACGACACCATCGACGTCTCGTCGACCAGCACCAGGTCGTGCGGCAGCGGGTCGTCGGCGTCGTGGCGGAACCGCTGACGACGGTCTCCCAGCGGGCCCAACAGGCGGTGCACCGTGGTGGGCACGGTGGCCGCCAACGCGGCGCGCGCCTCAGGCGCCACCTGGGCCACCACGTCGGGCTCGGCCAGCGCGGCGGCGATGGACTCCTGCAGCCGCGCCGCGGCCTTGCCCGTGGGCGCGGCCAGTGCGACACGCCGTTCGGGGTCCTCCTGCAGCAGCACGGCCAGCAGCCGCGCCACCGAGTACGTCTTGCCCGTTCCGGGGCCGCCCACGATCATGGCCACGCGGTTGCGCAGCACCACATCGGCAGCGCGGCGCTGCAGGTTCGGCTGGTCGCCGTCGAGCGCCGGCAGCAGGACGGCCAGCGCCGCTTCGGTCTGCGGGTGCAACGCCACCGGCACGTCGGCAGCCCGGCTGCGCAACGCTGCGGCAACGGCGCACTCGTCCATCCAGTACCGCTGCAGGTAGACCCGGCGGTCGTGCAGCACCAGCGGCCGCTCGTCGAGCTGCGGGTCGGTGTCGGGTCCGTCGACCACGCGCACCACCGCCGACGCGAGCAGCGAGGTGAGCGAGTCGCACCACGCGGCAGGGTCGGGCCACGGCAGCGTCACCGGTTCGGTCTCGTCGCCCACGGTGGCGTGCTGGGCCTGCACCACCCGGGCCAACTCGTCGAGGTCGGCGCAGGCATGCCCGTGCTGTGCCGCCCACGCGGCGACCGCCACGGCGAGCACCACGTGCGGGTGCTGCGGGCCGGCGGCGCGCACCACCCATCCGGCCAGGTGCACCTCGGCCGGACCGAGGACGCCGGCGTCGACGAACGGCTGCAGCGACTCGACCCCGGCGGGCAGGCAGATGCGCTCGAGGGTCATGGCCGC
The DNA here is from genome assembly GCA_966112835.1 of uncultured Acidimicrobiaceae bacterium. Lineage (GTDB taxonomy): Bacteria > Actinomycetota > Acidimicrobiia > Acidimicrobiales > Ilumatobacteraceae > UBA668. Next base: position 15,041 of record CBHWEI010000053.1, on the reverse strand, counting down.
TCCCCCGTGGCCAGCAGGCGGTCGAGCGCCTCGACGGTGGCGGCGGGCGGACGCCACGAGAACACGCCGTGCGGATGCCCGTCCACCTGCGGCGTGGCGGCGCCCACCATGCCGCGCACGAACAGGTAGGCGATGCCGCCCAGGTGCTGCTCGGGCCGGTAGCCGCGCAGGCGCCAGCGCAGGTAACGGTGCACAGCCACGCTGTACAGCAGCGACTGCAGCGGGTAGTCGCTGTGGGCCATCTCGGCCGGCAGCAGCGCCGGGTGGTACGCGGCCAGTGGGTCGGCGGCGCCGCGGGCGTGCAGGCGGTTGGTCTTGTAGTCGACCACCACGAAGCGGTGGCCGCACTGCGGGTCGGGCACGCGCAGCACCGCGTCGATGGAGCCCTGCAGGAAACCGGCCAGCTCCACCTCGAAGCGACCGTCGGCCAACTGCTGCGCGTACTCGCGCTGCGGGTCGTCGGCGTGCAGCGTGGCCAGCAGAACCGCACCCACGTCGGTGGCGCCGACTCGCGGTGCTCCCGACCACAACGGCATGTCGAACTCGAGCTCGGCCAGCCGGTCGGTGGCGGGGATGTCGACCAGGCGGCGTCCGTCGAGCAGCGGACCGAGCGACGTGTTCGCTGCCGCGACCAGGCCCTGCACCAAGAGCTCGGCCGGCACGTCGAGGCGGTCGCGTTGCAACTGCAACTCCACCTCGGCATGCAGGTGCTGTTCGAAGTCGGGGTGGGCGGGGTCGACCCGCTCGAGCACCGAGTGCACCAGCGTGCCGAACGACGCGCCCGCCAGCACATCGGCCAACGGCACGATGCCAGGCGACGTACCCGATAGTGCAGCGCCCTCGTCAGCGGGCTCGGGCTCGTCGGTGCCCCCGGCGATGGACGGCACCGGCGTCCACACCTGTTGCAGCGTGCGGGTGATGGACGTGAACGACCACCGCCGCCACGCCCGGTCCTCCACCACCCGATCGCCGGCATCGGCCATCACCAACGGCGGCGGCGGTTGCTGGCCGGCGGGCGGCACCCACCGCACATGCGGCGCGTCGACCGGGCAGTCGACCACGTCGATGAGGTCGCCGGTGGGCGCCACGAACGTGCGCAGCCGCGGCACCACGTCGTCGGGCGACGGGTTGGCCACCGGAGCGACCGCACTGTTCACGCCACCACGGGGGCCCATGGTGAGCGAAGGCTGCGAGTTCACCGGCGTGCCATCGGCATCGCGGTCGAACAAGATGGCGTTCAACGACGACCGCTCGGCCTCCTTGGCCGGCGACCACCACAGCACCGTCCGATGCTCGGCACGGGTGAGGCCCACGTACAGCAGGCGTAGCCGGTCGCCGCGCTCACCGACGTCGGCGTGGTGCTTGCGACCCTTCGCCGAATCGTGCAGCGGGTCGGGTCCGGCCCAGTCCTGGCGCGAAGCGATGTCGACCAGCCGCGCGCCGGTGCGGTGATCGTTGTAGATGGTCGCGCCGCGCGCCGGCGTGGTCTGCCAACTGAACGGCAGCAGCACCACCGGGTACTCCAGGCCCTTGCTGCCATGCAGGGTGGTGATCTGCACGGCCTGCGCGTCGCTGTCGATGCGGCGCATCTGCGAGTCGATCTCGGCACCCTGGATGACCTCGGCCCACAGGCGGTCGAGCGTTCGACGGGCCGACGCCACCGGCGTGCCGACGCCCGTGAGTTCGGTGGCGAGCAGCTCGGCGACGTGGTCGAGGTCGGTGAGGTGGCGCTCGCCCCCCGGCGCGGCCAGCACGGTGGAGACCAGCCCGCTGCCGGACCGCACGCGGTCGTACCAGGCGAGCAACGGCGAGGTGGCCATGACCTCGGCCCACTCGGCGCACTGCCGCTGCATCTCGGCCAGGCGCAGGTCGGCCCCGGGACGTGACGGGTCGAGGTCGGCGGGGGCACGGTTCAGGAACACGCTCAGGCCGGCGGCGCGCACAGTGGGCCCGTGCGACGGCCGTTCGAGCGCGGCGAGCAGCAGCGACCACTGCGACGCGGCAGGCGTCTCGAGCACCGAACCCGTGCGCGTCCGCACCGACGGGATGCCCGCGCGGTCGAGCCCGCGGACCATCTGCTCGGCCACCGAGTGCGACGGCACCAGGATGGCGATGTCGCCCGGCCGCACGGCGCGCTCACCGATGCGGCCGTCGGTGAGCAACTGCACCGTCTGGTGCACCACGTCGGCGACGATGGCCCGGCGCGCCAACGGGGCCGAGAAGCTGGTGGAACCGTGGAACTGCGGTGCGTCGGGCAGGCAGCGGATCTGCAGCGGCGGCCCGGGCGACAGCAAGCGTGCAGTGGCGCCTGGCGCGGCCTGCACCGGCGTGCCGACGATACGCGGGTCGCCCAACTGCACCCCGTCGATGAGGTGGTTGGTGGCCGCCACCAGGTCGGCGTCGCTGCGGTAGTTCGTGCCCAGGTGCACCGTGTCGACGCCGTCGGTGGCCTGCAGGTAGGCGGCCACGTCGGCCCCGCGGAAGCGGTAGATGGCCTGCTTCGGGTCGCCGACGGTGACCAGGTTGGTGGCACCGAACGCGGTGTCGAAGATGTGCCACTGCACCGGGTCGGTGTCCTGGAACTCGTCGACCATCACCAGCTTGTAGCGGTCGTTCAACTCGGCCACCACCGACGGACCGGTGACCGGGTGGCTGACCGCGTCGCGCAAACCGGTGACCAGGTCGTCGTAGCCCAGCTCGTTGCGCCCCCGGCGGCGCACCGCCACCTCGTCGACTGCGGCGTGCACCAGCCGCACCCAGCGGGCCAGCCGGTCGGACGTGTCGTGCTTTCCGGGGGTGGCCGTCGCCGGGTCGGGCACGGCGATGGCGCCGGGGTTGCCCAGCACCGCGGTGACGGCTTCGCGCAGCGCCGTGAAGACCTTCGACGGCGTGCTGTCGCGCGGTGCGGCCCAGCTGAGCGCGGTGGGGTCGTCGGCCAGTTCGGCGACCAGCATGTCGCGGCACACCTCGTCGATGATGAGCGCGGTGCTGTCGCCCAGCTCGGCGTTCAGCCCGGTGCCCGCGCGCATGCCCAGCTGCCGCAGCGCCAGCTGGCAGAAGCCGTGGATGGTGGTGATGGTGGCGTCGTCGAACGAGGCGATGGCCTTGCGCACGTTGTCGCGTCGCACCGAACGGAGGTGCTCGGGCTCGAGCAGCACCGACATCCACGGGTGGCGCTCGGGGACGCGTTCGTCGTCGAGCGCGACGAGTGCGTCGACCAACGCGCGACGGGTGCGGTCGCGCAGCTCGGCCGCGGCAGCGCGGGTGAACGTGACCACGAGCAGCTGCGAGGCCTCCATGCCCTCGGCCACGTGACGCACCACCAGCGCGCTGAGCGAGTACGTCTTGCCAGTACCCGCGCTGGCCTCGACCACCAGGCGACCGGCGGGCAGCGGACCGGTGAGGTCGAGCATGCGCGTCATGCGCCACCGCCCGGCGCGTCGATTGCTTCGGTGGTCTCGCCCACGGTGTCCCACACCCAACGGGCCACGGCCTCGGCGCGGGGCAGGTCGGCGTACTGCGCCGGCAACGGATCGCCGGGCAGCTGCGGCTCGGCCAACAACCCCTCGACCGACACGTCGGGCCACAGCAGCGACACGTGCCGGTTGCGCAGGTCGGACTCGAGGTGCTCGTACATGGGGCTGATGGCGCGCACCGCCAGATCGGCCGACGCCTTGTCGAAGAACGGCACGGCGTCGCGACGCGCCCATGCGAGCAGCTGCACCGCGAGCTCGACCACCCGCCGGGCGTGCTGCAGCCGGGCCTCGCCCGAGTCGCGCAACCGCAGGCCCACCGGTACGGGCTTGGTCCGGTCGTCCTTGCCGCGCGGGATGACCACGCCACGCCAGTCGACGTCGGGCTCCTGCAACTGCAGCACCGCCACCTGCAGCGCCATGGCCAACTGGAACGAGGGCTTCGGGCGGGTGAACCGCACGTCGCTGACCAGCGGGCCGTCGGGCCCGTCGACCACGCCGCGCACCTTGCCGCGGATGGCGACCTCGCCGTGCACCACGTCGACCAACACCTCGCGCCCGCCCACCAGCGGCACGCCCCACGTGCGCGCCTCGGCCTCGATGCCGTCGACCTCGGTGCGCACGCGCTGCAACGCGGCCGAGCTGAGCTCGCCCGGCGGCAGCGCACCGTTCAACCGGGCCGCCGCCTGCCACTGGTCGGCATCGCCACCGCGGCGGCGCACCGCGAGCAGCTCGCGACCCAGACCGCTGTTGGGCAGCGGGTCGACCGAGATGGCCAGCCCGTCGTCGGCCACCACCGGTTCGTCGGGCACCGCCATGTCCAGCCGGCGCTGCAGGTAGGTGCGCGCCGGGTTCGACAGCACCTCCACCAACGACTCGAGGCCGATGGTGCCCAGCGGTTCGGCGTCGAGCAACCACGGCGACACCGTCGGCCGGTGGTCGGCGACCAGCGCGGCACGGCGCGCCTGCGCGGCGTGCAGCATGGACGTGTCGAAGGTGAACGGCAGTGCCCGCTCGTCGAACCCGTGGCGCGGGTGGCGCGTCACCGGCAGCGGCTGGTCGCCGGCCACGGCGTGCACCGCGTCGAGCAGCTCGATCAGCGGCACCACGAACGGCACCTCCTTGTTGGTGGTGAGATCGGCGCCGTTGCAGGTGACGATGAAGTGCTCGCCTGCCGACAGCACCGCGTCGAGCAGCAACTGCCGGCCCTCGTGCCGCGGATGACGCTCACCCACGCACGGCCGCAGCCCCAGCACGTCGTCGCCGTCGAACGTGCCGCCGCGCACAGAACCGTCGTCCAGGCCCAGCACGCACACCACCCGCGCCGGCACGCCGTGCTGGGGCACCATGGAGCTGACGGTGACAGCACCGCTGCGCAACGGCAGCCGGCCCGGCCGCTCGGACAGCGAGTCGTCGAGCACGGCGCGCATGTCGCGCATCGTCAACGGCACCGCGCACGTGCCCGCGGCCCGCAGCGCATCGGTGAGCTCGCGGTGCACCAGCTGGCGGCGCCAGGGCTCGTCGGGGTCGGCGGCGCAGAACTCGTCGACCACGTCGTGCAACAACGCCACCCAGTCGGCGATGGGGCGCTCGCCCTGCACACGGTGGTGCAGGCGGACCAGACGCGACAGCAGGTCGGCGACGGCACCCACCAGCGGGAACTCGTCGGTGGACAGGTCGTCGTAGGGCGCCACCTCGCCCAGCACCAACCGTGGCGTGGGTGCGGCCAGCGCCAGGCCGGCCAGCAGCTGGTCGACCGTGGCCCGCCAGGTGCCGGTGGCCAGGTGACCGGGCAGACCCCACGCCTGGCGGTGCTCTGCCGAGAACCCCCACTTGGCGCCCAGGCGTTCGCACCACAGGGACAGCCGCTCGACATCGTCGATGGACCACCCGAACCGGCGGCGCACCGGCTCGAACTGCACCAGCGAGAGCACCTCCGACAACGTCGCCCGGCCCGACACCAACCCGAGCACGGCCTGCAGTGCCTGCACCACCGGTTCGTCGGTGGTGAGCGAGCGGTCGCCCACGCGCACCGGCACGGGCAGCGCACCGCGGGCGAACACCGGCTGCACCAGCGGAGCGAAGCGGGCCAGGTCGGGGCACAGCACCAGCACGTCATGCGGTTGCAGGGTGGGATCGTTCACGAACAGGTGGCCCAGCGCATCGCGCAGCACCTCCAACTGGCGCACCTCGCCGTGACAGGCGTGCACCTGCAGCGAGCCGTCGGCGTTGACCACTCCCGGCACGGCGCCGGGCGCGGCGTCGACGTGCACGGCCTGCTGCAGGGCGTGCAACAGCGTGGCCGACGATTCGAGTGCGCCATCGTGGGGGACGTCGCGCACCTCGGGATTCCCGTTCAGCAGGGCGCGAGCTTCCAGCGACGGGCGGCCCCACGAGGCCAGCAGCGGGTGACGCACGGCGATGGTGACGTCGACGTTGGCGCGCGGGTTCAGGCCACCGATGCGGTGCGGCGACGCGTTCCACGCCGCCATGGAGGGGTGGCGCAGGAACACGTGCACGTCGCGCTGCTGCGACAGCACCACCAGCAGCTGCAACATCGTGGGCGGCAGGCCACCCACGCCGAACACGGCGAGACGCGAGGGCAGCTGCGCCTGCACCTCGCCGTCGGCGATGGAACGCAGCAGGGCCGGCAGGCGCTCGGGCGGACTGGGCGTGCCGATGCGGGCCCGCACCGCCCGCCACAGCTGTGCCTGCCAACGGTGCGACACCTCCAGCGGCGCGTCGCTGCCGTCGTCACGGAACGTGCCGTCGGTGTCGAGGCCACGGGCCCAGCACTCGACGAGGCGCGGCCGCTGCGTGGCGTACTGGTCGAACAGGTCGGCGATGCGGCGGGCGGTGGACCACCGCTCGTCGGCCGCGGCACCGGGCACGTCGACCGAGCCGGCGGCCAACTCGTCGAGCACCGACCAGGTGAGCCGAGGCAGCCGCCACGGGTCGCCCTCGTCGTCGTCGGGCGCGGTGTCGCCCAGGGCGCGGGCCATGAACCGGCCGGGGAACAGCAGGTCGACGTTGGCGGCGATGCCCAGTCGCTCGCCCAGCCCCACCATGGCCACGTCGCGCAGACCGGCCGCGGGCACCACCACCACATCGGGGGTGAACGGGTCGTCCGGGGGCGTGGCCAGCATGGCCGCGAGCGCGTCGAGCAACGGCTCGATGTGATCGGCGTGGTGCAGCTGGAGCATGTCGACCTGAACCCTAGGGGAGGACCGTGAGCGTCGAGCCGTGCCCGTCGGGCAGCATGGACACCTCGATGCCCACGTGCAGCTGCTGCTTCATGGCTTCCACGTGGGTGATGGCACCCACCGTGCGCCCCGCAGCCTGCAACTGCTGCAGGGCGACGATGGCGTCGTCGAGCGCGGCGGGGTCGAGCGAGCCGAACCCCTCGTCGACGAACAGCGCTTCGAACTGCTTGCCGCTGCCGACACCGCCGTGGCTGACCACGTCGGCCAGGCCCAGCGCGAGCGCCAACGAGGCCTGGAACTGCTCGCCACCCGACAGCGACCCCGTGGCGCGGGACCGGCCGGTGTGGGCGTCGAACACCTCCAGCCCCAGGCCACCGCGCTGCCCGGCGCTGCGCGACAGCTGGTACCGATGGTTGGTCATGCGCGACAGGTGGTCGTTCGCCGACGCCGTGACCCGCTCGAGCTCGATGGCCAGCACCCAGCGTTCCAGCTTCACGCGGATGCCGGCCTCGCCGTTGCAGGTGCGGTACACGCGGCGGGCGGTGTCGCACCGGCGGCGAAGGGGTGCCGCGGCCTCGGCCACCTGCAACGCCTGCTGCAGGTCGGCGGCCGCGCGGTCGAGCGCGTTCGACGCAGTGGTGAACTGCGCGGCGGCCCGCTTCACCTCGGCGTCGGCCTGCAGGGCCTGGTCGCGCACGCGCTCGAGATCGGGCGCCACGTCGGGGATGCCTTCGCGCTGGAGCTGTTCCAGGATGGTGGTGGACTGCGCGTGCTGGCGGTGCCACTCGGCCACCCGCTGCTCGGCAGCGGCCTCGTCGGCCGATGGCACGACCGCGGCGCGGGCGGCGTCGACGGTGGCGTAGCCACTGGCCTGCAGGGCCTCGGTGACCGCCTCGTCGGCTGCCAGGCAGATGGCGTCGGCGCCCGCCACCGCGGCGAACACCGCGGCGGCGTTCGCCGTGGCCGTGGCCAGCGCCGTCGCCGTGGCGGTGTGCGCCTGCAACTGCTCGGCGTCGAGTGCAACGACCAGTTCGGCCAGGCGATCGGCCTCGGCGGCCAGTGCGTCGGCCTCGCCGCGCGCCGTGGCCTCCAGCCGGGTGTGCTCGGCCTGCGCCGCCACGGCCTGCTCGAGATGGTGCTCGGCGACCTTCACCGCAGCCGTCGCCTCGGCGAACTGTGCCTCGGCGCGCTGCGCCGCCTTCAACGCCTCGGCCGCGACCTGCTCGGCCTGCAGCAGCTCGTCGAGCGACCGGTCGGCGGCGTCGCCCAGCGTCTGCAGATGCGCCTCTGCGACCGACCGGTGCGACTGCGCCGTGGCCGCCAAGCGCGACTCGTCGCCGCGAGCCGCGTCGACCTGGTCGACGTCGACCATGGCCCCGCGAGCGGGAGTGGCCGGCGCCGGGTGCTCGGTGGCGCCGCACACCGGGCACGGTTGGCCCTCGTGCAGCGACTCGGCGAGGCGCGGTGCCGCTGCCGCGATGAACCGCTCCATGAGGTCGACGTACGCGGCGTGTGCTGCGGCCGCGGCAGCGTCGGCCTCGGCGGCCTTCCGCACGGCGGCGTCGTACGCCCGACGGGTGGCCACGCGGACCGAGGCGTCGCGAAGTTCGAGCTGCCGCACTGTGGCGGTGCCGGCCGCGGCCTGCAGTTGCTCGGCGGTGGCGGTGACCGTTGCGAGCTGCTCGCGCGCCTGCTGCACCTGCGCCGCGACGGTGTCGAGTGCCGCCGTGGCTGCGGTGGCCCGGGCGGCTCCCTCGTCGGCCAGGTGGCGGGCGCGGCGCGCCGCGACCACCTGGTTGCGGTCGGCCTCGAGTTGTTGGGTGACCTGCTGCACGGCGGCGGCCACGGCTGCCGGGTCGAAGCACGGCGCCGGCCGGCCCAGCGCGGCGAACCCGTTGGTGACGTGGTCGCGCAACCGATCGAGCGCCTCGGCGGCGGCTGCGGCGTCGGCACGGGCTTCGTCGGCACGGCTCGCCGCCACCACCACGGGCCGCGCCCGTCGCGAGCCGTCGACCGTGGCCTGCGCAGCCGCGACGTCGTCGGCGGTGGCGTCGAGCTGGGCGAGCAACGCGCGGTGGTGTTGCGCATCGAGGAAGCGCCGCGACTCGACTTCGGCCCGGGTGCGCAGCTCGGTGGCCTGGCGCGAGCGCTTGCGCAGCACGTCGAGCAGGGCCATCTGCTCGTCGCGCACGGGCTGCAGCGCGGCGATGGCGTCGGCCAGCTGCTGGTCGTCGAGCTCGTCGTGCACCACCGGCACCGGGACGGGGTCGTCGAACAGCGTGGGCGTGGCGCCGCCCGGCACCAGGTGCAGGCCCCACTGCTCGTGCACCTCACGGAATGCGTCGAGCGCGTTGGTGCGGTGGTGCCGCACCTCGTGGTCCACCTCGGCCACCTGTTGCTCGAGCTCGTCGGCACGCTGCTTCAACCAGCGCGTGGCGCGCTCGTAGAGGTCGCCGCCGAACAACTGGCGCAGCAGTTGCTCGCGGCTCTCGTCGTTGGCGACCAGGAACTCGGTGAACTTGCCCTGGGGCAACAGCACCACCCGTTGGAAGTGCTTGGCCTCGAGCCCCACCAGCCGAACGCACTCTTCCGTGACGCGCTGTGTCTGGGTGGCCAACGCTTCGGTGCGGTCGCCATCGAGCCGCGACAGGATGCCCGCGGCCGGTTGGGTGGTGGTGCCGTCGGAGCGCTTCTTCGGCCGCTCCTGCTGCGGGGTGCGGTGCACGCGGTAGCGCTGACCGTCGACCTCGAAGTCGAGCTGGGCGAACGTCTCGACCGTGGCCGCGGCGTGGTGCGAGCGCGGCTCGCCGTTGCCCGACCGCCCGCCCGGCAGCACGCCGTACAGCGCGTAGACCATGGCGTCGAAGATGGTGGTCTTGCCGGCGCCGGTGGGCCCCGCGACCACGAACAGGCCGCGCTGCGACAAGGCCTCGAAGTCGACGACGTGCCGCCCCGGGTAGGAACCGAAGGCTTCGAACTCGAGCCGCAGCGGGCGCATCAGCCTCCCGTCGCCAAGGCGTCGGCGAGGGCTTCGTGCAGCAGCTCGCGCTCGTCGTCGTCGGGCTCGGCACCGGTGGACTCGACCCAGAACCGGTGGGCCACCTCGTCGGGCGTGTGAGCAGCGCGGTCGATGGGCGCGGCGGCGGTGCCGTCGGCCTTCGGTGGGGCGAGGATGACCTCGACCACGTGCGGGTAGACCACCGCGAGCCGTTGTTTCGCGTCGAGCACCACACCCGGGTCGGTGACCACGGCGCGCACGAACGACTGGGCGTCGGTGGGGCCCAGCGGGCGGGCGAGCAACTGGTCGAGCGTGCCCGTGACCACCAGCACCGGTCGGCCGAGCGGGACGGGCACCTCGGTGACCGTGCAGGCACCGTCGGGGGCCATGTCGACCACGGTGACGCTCTTCGTGTGGGTCTCGCTGAACGAGTACGGCAGCGGCGCGCCCGAGTAGCGCACCGTCGGCGACCCCCCGACCTGCTGCGGCCGGTGCAGGTGCCCGAGTGCGGTGTACGAGAAGCCGTCGAACAGCGCGGCCTCGACCGTGCCCACCGTGCCCACGCCGAGCTGACGTTCGCTGTCGCTGATCTCGCAGCCCAGCACGAACGCGTGCGCCACCGCGAGCGAGCGCGGCGCCGTGAGCGACGGCCGGGCGTGCTGGATGGCGGCACGCAGCACCGACTGGTGCGTGCGCCGCAGGCGACGCTGGAACGTGTCGGCCGCCGGGCCCAGCTCGGTGGTGATGGAGTCGGCCAACGAGTCGGGCGCGGCCTGCGGGTCGAGGAACGGCAGCAGCACCACGTCGAGCGGGCCGTCGGCGAACGGCAGGCGCACCACCGACCCGACCAACGAGTAGCCACCGCGGATGACCACTCGGCTGGCGTCGAGCAGTTCGTCGTACGGGTTCACGCGGTCGGCGCCGTCGTGGTTGCCGGTGATGACGGCGACCGCGTGACCGGCCGCCTGCAACCGCACGAGCGCCTCGCGGAACATGACCACCGAGTCGCCGGGGGCGATGGCCCGGTCGTACACGTCGCCGGCGATGACCACCAGATCGGCCCGCTCGGCGGCGCACAGTTCGACGAACCAGTCGATGAACGCCTGCTGGTCGTCGGCCAGCGACACGGGGCCGAAGCTCCGGCCCAGGTGCCAGTCGCTGGTGTGGACGATGCGCATGCCGGCAATCACACCACACGGGTGTGACGCGGCAGCGGGATCAGGCGGTGCGACCCAGGTCGTGCCCCGTTTCGGGTGGCTGGAACGCCTCGAACACCCGCTGCTTCCACAGGGCCATCACCACCGGAGCGGCGAACACCGCCGGCTTCTGGCGGCGGTGCAGGAACGTCACCCCCGCCCGCTCGCTCTGCTCGTCGTGCTCGTGGATCGTCGTGCCTTCCATCGTGGCCTCCCGCGCCGTCCGGATTTTCACTCAGTTTCCACGAACGGATCGCCGCTGTCTGTCACCAAGGCGACCCATCACCGTGAATTCTGTTCAGTCGTTCGGGTTTTCATGTTTGAGCCCGCCGATTTCTGGGAACCTCTGTGTGCCCACCAGTCGGGTGGGCCGGAAGGGGACCCGACATGAGCGACTTCGCCAACACCGAAGCACTGCACATCGACATCGGCGACGACGGCAGCATCAACGTCGCCGGCGAGATCGACATGGCCGGCGGTCCGGTCCTGGAGGCGGCGATCCTGCAGTGCGAGGGCGACGGTCCGCTGGTCATCGACCTGGCCCGCGTGTCGTTCATCGACTCGTCGGGTCTGCGCAGCCTGCTCGAGGCCGCCAAGCGCGCCCGCAGCCGCGGCTCGGCCATCCACCTGCGCCGCATCGGCCCCGAAGTGGCCCGCCTGCTGGACATCACCGGCACCACCGACCAGTTCGAGGTCACCCGGCGATGACCGAGACCCATCGCCCACCCACTGCCGTCTCCGGCCCGGTGCAACTGCGGTTGCCGGCCGACCCGTCCATGTCGCGCGTGCTGCGCCTCGCCGCCAGCGGTCTGGCCTCGCTGCACGGATTCAGCATCGACGAGATCGAGGACCTCAAGATCGCGGTCAGTGAAGTGCTGATCGTCCTCGTCGAACATGGCGCGGGCAATCCGGTCGACGTGAACATCCACGTCGACGCCCAGGGCTTCCAGATCGACGCCTCCACCGAGGTGCCGCAGTTCGACGCCGACCACCCCGACCTCCAGCTGTGCCGCACGGTGCTCGACAGCGTGTGCGCGTTCCACCGCATCGACGTCGAGGGCGACCGCGCCAACATCCGTGCGGTGCTGGTGCGCAGCAACTGAGGCCGCCCGTGAACCAGCAAGGCGACCAGCAACGCGACGAGCGACGCGAAGAGGACGAGTGGGTCGATGCCGCACTCGCCGAGTTCGCGCGCACGCGCGACGAACGGCTCCGCGAAGAGATCGTGCACCGCACGCTGTGGCTCGCCACACGCGGCGCCCGCCGGTTCGCCACGCGAGGCGAACCGTTCGACGATCTGGTCCAGGTCGCACGGCTGGGGCTGTTGAAGGCCATCGATCGCTTCGACCCCGGCCAGGGCGTGCAGTTCGGCGCCTACGCCACGCCCACCATCATGGGCGAGCTCCGACGTCACTTCCGCGACTACACGTGGAGCGTGCACGTGCCGCGGCGCGCCAAGGACATCCGCGCCGCGGTGAACGACAAGGCCGACCAACTGATGAAGGAGCTCGGCCGGTCGCCCACCGTGGAGGAGATCGCCGAGCAGTTGGAGGTGTCACCGGACCTGGTGCTCGAATCGCTCGAGGCGAACAACGTGTACCGCGCCTACTCGCTGGACCCCGACGGCCCGGGCCAGGCGGCCATCGCCGACGAGGACAGCGGTCTGGACGAGGTGCTCGACACCGACGTGATCGGCCAGCTGCTGCAACGGCTGAAGCCACGCGACCAGGTGATCATGTACCTGCGGTTCTACGAGGAGATGAGCCAGGCGCAGATCGCCGAGCGCATCGGCACCAGCCAGGTGCACGTGGGCCGGCTGATCGCCGCGGCCCTCGACACGTTGCGCCGCCTGGTCGCTGCCGACGAGGCGGCGGACGCCGCCGCCGACGACGCAATGCGTTTGCGGACCGGTGACCCGGGGTAAGTCGCTGGGCATGTTGCCCAAGTTCCTCTCCCGCAGGCTCCGGTGGGGCGCGATGTTCGCGCTGGCCGGAGCGATGATCACCAACCGACACGACACCGCCCGCTGGTGGCAGTTCGCCCGGCGCAGCACGCGCCCGGAGGCAGAGCTCGGTGGCCACAACTGGTGGACCGAGGCCCGCGTCCGCGCTGCCCTGTCGTTCGACCGCACGCTGCGTCGGTCGCCGGCCATCCGCGACGTGGTCGTCGACGGTGACGAGGTGCTGTTGTTCGTCGACGGCGCCGTGTGGCCCGAGGTGATGCGTCACCTCGGGTCGCTGCAGCGCGTGAAGGGTGTGCGGGAGGTCCGCTGCGTCGAGCTGGCGGACCTCCCCGCCTGACCCACACCTGCGGTCAGCGGGCGCCGACCGCCGTGCGAGCCTTGCCCCGGCGCTTCGCACCCCGCTCTTTCGCATCGGCGATCTGGTCGCCCAGCGCTCGCCACTCGTCGCGGTCCAGGCGCTCCTTCAGCTGGGGAAGCATCTCCTGCTCCTCTTCCTTCACGTGGTGCTCGATGCCGGCGAGCAGCATCGCGATGACGGCACCGAAGCCAGGGGTCGACACCATCTCGTTGGCCTTGGCCAGGCCGTCGCGGGCGAGCTGATGCTCGTTGTCGGCCTCCTCCACCACCTTGGGCCCCTCTTCGCGGCCGACGAGCGGGTACAGCACCTGCTCCTCGATCTCCATGTGCAGGGTCAACGCCAGTTCGAGCTGGCGCAGGGTGGTGGTTCGGGCACGGCCGGGCGACGAGTCGGAGAGCTCCTTCAACATCGCCTTGGCTTCGCGGTGGTCACGCTTGAGAATGGTCATCGGATCGTTCATGTGGGGCGAGTACCCCCGGCCTCCGCGGGTCACACCCCGGATCCGATGTTTGACCACGTCGACGAGTGGGTACGGCGGTGTCGTGCATTCCCGCCATCACTCGTCCGGCACCTCGTCGGGGGCCGAGCTGGCGGGCAGCGTGTCGTTGTCGCGTCGATCACTCATCGACGCCAGCGCGTCGGCTTCCACTTCGCTCGCCGTGGCGCCGTAGGCCACCACCATGGTCCCGTCGGCGCCACACACAGGGCACGAGGTCGCGACGACCGCCACCATGTCCGCGGGGTCGGACGCACCCTCCAAGCGGCGCAGACTGTGCATGGTCAGACGGCTCGGTGACAGGACGGATTGGCACGACGCGCAGCGGATGCCCGCCTCCTCGGCCCAGAAGTCGACGACGAACCCGGCGTCGCGGTACCCCTGTACCACCTCGGTGAGTGTCGTGTTGTCGGAAGGGCTCTCGTTCATGGCGCGTGAGTACCCGTCGCACCCGTTCGCTAAAGATGGACAGTGGACGACCGACGTGGCATGGTCGCTGTCATGACGTCGGGCTGGCATCTCATCGCAGCCGACGGCGGGGCGTCGAGCGCGGCCCGGCGGTTCGTCATCGAATGGATGACGGAACGCGGTGCCGGCCGCCGCGACATCGACGACATGGCGTTGGCCGCCAGCGAGCTCACCGCGAACGTGGTGCAGCACGGCGACGCGGAACAGGTGCGGCTGCGCATGGTCGACAGCGATCCGCTCTGCTGGACGCTCGAGGTGGCGGGCGGCCGCCACGACCTTCCCGCACATCTGCGCGATCCGTCGTTGTGGACCATCTCGCGACCCGACCGTTCCAGTGGCCGCGGGTTGGGCATCGTGCGCACCGTCGTCGACGAGGTCGAAGTGGTCGACGGCCACGAGGGCACCACCATCCGCTGTCATCACCGTCGCACCGTTTGACGCGGCGTCCACCGGGGTAGATCGGTGGTCGATGAAGGAGGTGATGAAATGACGCTTCTCTTGTGGATCCTCGCAGTGGTCCTCGTCGTGAGTGGCATCGTCGCGTTCGTACGTGGCGAGGCCCTGTGGGGAATCGTGCTGGTGATCGTGGGATTGCTCGTCGGTCCCGGCGGCGTGAGCATCTTCACTTGACCACCCCATCCGACACGCGGAAGTGGCCCCCCATCCTGGGATGGGGGGCCACTTCCGTATACCCGGTGCGTTCGTCGCGCCGCTCAGCCGCCTGACGTCGCGGGGACCGACGACATGTCGGTGGTGAGCGTCGTCGTGACCGAACCACCGGAGACGTTGGTCGTGTCGACCCCCGTACCCGGAGTGCCGTAGTCATCGCTGGCGCAAGCGCTCAGCGACGCGACGGCGACCAGTCCGACTGCAGTGACTGCTGTCC
>CBHWEI010000052.1:0-17231 GCA_966112835.1 uncultured Acidimicrobiaceae bacterium | reverse complement strand
CAGCGGCATCTGCTGCCGTGTCGAGGGCTTCGAGGATCTCGTCCATAGAACCAGTATACGAACATACGTTCGACTTGTCAAGAGGAAACCCGAGAAAATGCGCGGGTCCCCTTGAGTCGTGTGTCGGACGGCCGACACTGCGGCTCGTGGACCCCACCCCCGCGTCTCACCAACAACAGCAGCACACGACGCCCACACGCTCGCGCTTCGACCCGATGAGCGGCAGTTGGCCGATGATGCTGGCCGACGTCGTCTGGGTCACCGGCGCCACCCTGGGCTGCTGGGCCGTGGTGAACCGGAACTTCCACACCGGGCCCAGCCGCGCCATGGCGTACGCCGTGCTGTCGTCCGTGGTGCTCCTGCTGTTCACCGCGCTCCCCCTGCGCTACTTCCTCATCAAGGAACGCAAGCAGGCGATGGTCCGTCAGCGCCTGTTGAGCGAGGAGAGCGAACGTCGCCAGTTCGAAGCGCGCCTGGTGCGCGCCCTGGACATGACCACCGACACCACGGCCGCGGTCGACGTGGCGGTGGAGGCCATCGGCCTGCTCAGCCCCGACGCCTGTGGCGAGGTGCTGCTGGCCGACTCGAGCCGCGCCCACATGCAGCGCCTCGGCGGCAACGACCCCGACGGCTGCTCCACGCGCTGCCGCTGCGAGGTGTCGACCCCGCACGGCTGCCCGGCGGTGCGTTCCGGCCACGCCATCCGCTACGAGGACAGCCGCCTGCTCGACGCCTGCCCGCAGCTGCGCCACCGCGGCGAGGACATCTCGGCGCTGTGCGTGCCGGTGAGCGTCGCCGGCGCGACCACCGGCGTGGTCCACCTGGTCCGCCCCGCCGGGCAACCGTTCGTGGACCGCGAGGTCGCGGGCATCACGACCGTCGCCGAGATGGCGGGCTCGCGCATCAGCCTGGTGACGGCGATGGCGCAGAGCCAGCTGCAGGCCAGCACCGACCCGCTGACCGGTCTGCTGAACCGGCGCAGCCTGGAGAACGAGGTGCGCACGCTCATCCAGCACGGCGAGAAGCTGGCGGTGGTGATCGCCGACCTCGACCACTTCAAGGTGCTCAACGACACGTTCGGTCACGACGCCGGCGACCGGGCGCTGCGCATGTTCGCCCGGGTGCTGCGCCACACCGTCCGCGACGGCGACCTCGTGTGCCGCTACGGCGGCGAGGAGTTCATCGTGGTGTGCCCGAACGCCGACACGCACGCGGCCGAACTGGTCTTCGACCGCGTGCGCCTGGAGCTGGAGGCGTCACTGGTGGACGGGCGCAACCCGTCGTTCACGGTGTCGGCCGGCATCGCCGACAGCGGCGACGCGAAGGACTTCACCGACATGATCACGCTGGCCGACATCGCGCTGATGCAGGCGAAGGCCGACGGCCGCAACCGCACCGTCCTGGCCCAGCACGTCACCCGGCGCGAGTCGCAGCCGGTGATCTGACGCCGCTCAGTTCACCTTGCGGGTGTGGCCTTCCCAGTAGGGCTCGCGCAGGTCCTTCTTCAGCACCTTCATGGCACCCGACAACGGCAGCGGCTCAGCGCGGAACTCGACGCTCTTGGGCACCTTGTAGCCGGCGATCCATTCGCGGCAGTGGTCGATGATCTCGTGCTCGGTCGCGGTTGCGTCGGGCTTCAGCACCACGATGGCGTGCACCGCCTCGCCCCACTTCTCGCTGGGGATGCCGATGACCGCCACTTGAGCGACCGCGGGATGGCTGGCGATCGCGTTCTCGACCTCGGTGGAGTACACGTTCTCGCCACCGGTGACGATCATGTCCTTCACCCGGTCGACCAGGTACAGGTAGCCATGCTCGTCCACGTAGCCGGCGTCGCCGGTGTGGTACCAACCGCCGCGGAACGCGTCGGCCGTGGCCTCGGGCTTGTTCCAGTACTCGATCATGTAGTTGCCCGAGCGGACGCACACCTCGCCCGGCTCGCCCTGGGGCACCTCGTTGCCCTCCTCGTCCTGGATGCTCAGCACCACGCCCAGGAACGGCGACCCGGCCGAACGCAGGTACTTGCCGCCGGCGCGGTGCTCGTCGGGGCCGAGCATGCAGATGACGCTGCTGCTCTCGGTCATGCCGTAGCCCTGCCAGATGTTCATGTCGGGGTACAGCGCGAGCAGCTTCTCGAGCAGCGCCTGCGGCATGGGCGACGCGCCGTAGACCAGGTCGGTGAAGCTGGCCAGACCCGACGGGCGGAAGTCGGGGTGCGCCATGGTGAGGCCGATCATCGTCGGCACCATCACCGTGACCGTCGGCGAGTACTTCTCGACGGAGTTCATGACCGCAACCGGATCGAACATGGGCTGGATGACCGTGTGCGCACCGAGCGCCGGGCCACCGAGCACGCTGAACATGCTGGCCGCGTGGAACATGGGCGTCTGGATGTGGCTCACCGTCTCGCGGTTCATGGGCAGGCGCATGAGCACGTGGTAGGCGTTCAGCATCTCGGCGCGCTGGTCCAGCAGGACGCCCTTGGGCAGGCCCGTGGTGCCACCGGTGTACATGAGCACCACCGGGTCGGTCTCTTCACCTTCGTCGGGGATGACGTGCGGCGACGACGCGAGCAGGTCGTCGTAGGCGACCGTGTGCGGCACGTCGCCCGCACCGATCAGCACCACGTGCTCGAGCCCTGCCTCTTCCTTCACCTTGTCGATGAGACCGGCGAAGAAGCCATCGACGAAGCACACCTTGGTGCCCGAGTCGCGCAGCACGTAGGCCAGCTCCTTCGGAGCGAAGCGCAGGTTCAACGGGTTCACCACGCCACCGCCCAGAAACGACGCGTGGTACAGCTCGAGGTACTCGGGCGAGTTCAACGTCATGATCGCGAACCGGTCGCCGCGACCGACGCCCAACGACTGCAATCCACCGATCAGGCGGCCGACGCGCTCGTAGTGCTCGGCGAACGTGCGCGTCACGCCGCTGCCTGCATTCGTGGTGCACGGCAAGTCGGCGTGCTTGCTGATGGAGGGCAGGAAGAGACGGTGGTACACGAGTTCCTTCATGCCGTGAACAGTAGGTCAGGAGAATTCGGGAACTGAACGGTGTCGAGTGACGACAGGAGACCCAACAGCGAACGTCAACACGGGAGGGTTCACTCGATGTCCGCAGTCACCTATGCGAGCGGAGATCCGGCACGGCCGGTGGTCACGTCGGCCGAGGCAGCCGATCGCGCCAGCCGTCGTTGGCGCACCCTGTGGCGCGTCCACTTCTACAGCGGCATGGTCGCCCTCCCGTTCATCCTGCTGATGGCGCTGACCGGGCTGGTCATCCTCTACACGCAGCCCATCCACGACCTCACCCAGGGCGACCTGCGGACGGTGAAGGACACGGGCGAGTGGATCTCGTTCGACCAGCAGGATCAGAACGTCGAGACAGCGTTCCCCGACAACGCCGTCGTGTCGATGACCCTGCCGACGGACAGCACCCACTCGACCTTGTTCGGGCTGGACAACGATCACGTCGCCTTCGTGAACCCGTACACCGGCGAGGTGCTCGGCCAGACCGACCCGGGCGGCGGCATCGTCGGCCTGTCGAACCGCCTGCACGGCTTCCTCAACAACAACCAGCGGATGATCTCGCTGCCCACCGTGAGCGCGCTGTGGGACGACGGCCCGGTGATGCGTGACTACGTCATCGGCGACCTGCTCCTGGAAGTGATGGGTGTGTGGGTGATGGTGCTCGCCGCGAGCGGCATCTACCTGTGGTGGCCGCGGAAGTCGCGCAACGCCGGCGCGACGAAGAACGGCCGAACGCTGTTCGGCCTGCGGTTCGGCAAGAAGGGCCGCGCCAAGTGGCGCGACATGCACGCCGTCGGCGGCGTGGCGCTGTGCGTGGTGCTGCTCATCACACTGTTCTCGGGAATGGCGTGGAGCACCTACTGGGGATCCAACTTCACTGCACTGGCCAACGAGATCAGCCCCAACGTGTGGGTCGATGCACCAGCCAGCACGCTGGGCACTCGCGGCGACCTGGACCGGCTGGGCAACAAGATCCCCTGGAACACGGGTGACGTCGCCATCCCGGCGAGCTACGCAACGGAACCGAACGGCGAGCTGCCCGCGCCGCTGTCCCTCGACAATGTCGTCGCCATCGCCCAGCAGGAGGGCATGAAGCCTGGCTACAGCGTCTTCTTCCCCGACAACAGCACGCTCGACGACGTCGGCAACCCCATCTACGGCAGCTTCACGCTGAGCAACTCGTGGCCGCGCAAGACCGGCGAGGCGCGCGACGTGTTCATCGATCAGTTCAGCGGCAGCAAGCTCGACGAGATGAACGCCTACGGCTACGGCTCGGTGTCGTACGCGATGGACAGCGTGGTCAGTTGGCACATGGGCACCCAGTGGGGCCTGGCCACGCGCATCTTCATGACCGCCCTGTGCGTCCTCGCCATCTGGTCGGTGGTCAGTGCGTTCGTGATGTACTGGAAGCGTCGGCGACCTGGCACGGCCGGGCTCCCCCGCCGCCCCCGCAACGTGAGGATGGGTTGGGGCCTGTGGTTGATCATCGGCGGGCTGGCCATCGTGTTCCCCGTGTGGGGTGTCTCGGCGGCCGCCATCCTCCTTCTCGACCGCTTCGTCATCCGAACCATCCCCAAGCTGCGCAGCACGTTCGGTCAGCGATGACGCGGCGACTCCTGTTCCTCGCAGTCGCCGCGACGCTGTTCGCAGCGTGTGGCTCCGACGGCGGTGCCTCTCCCGTCACCGCCCTCACCGCGTCGGGGGCGTGGGCCCGCACCACGCCCCCCGGCGCGACCAACGGGGTGGTCTACGTGAGCGTGGTCAGCCCCACAGCCGATGCCATCGTCGGCGCCGCGGTGCCGGCCGACATCGCCGATGCGGCGGAGTTGCACGAGACCATGGGCGGCAGTGGCACGTCGCCCATGCCGAACATGCCCGAGATGGCGACCGACGGTCAGATGACCATGGCCCCGGTCGACTCGGTCGCACTCGATGCGAACGTGCCCGTCGCGTTCGAGCCGGGCGGCAAGCACATCATGCTCACCGATCTGAAGGCGCCCCTGACCGCGGGCACCACCTTCACCATCACGCTCACCTTGAAGAGCGGTGCGACGCTGCCCGTCACCGTGACGGTCGCCGACAACGCACCGGGCTGACGCGGCTCAGGCGGCGAGCGCGGCGCCGATGTCGCGCAGCACGCGCACGAACACCTCGCGCTCGTCGGCGTCGAGCACCGCGTACGCAGGCCGCACGATGTCGTCGGTGAGCGCCTCGACCCGGCCCATCTTCTCGCGGACCGCGTCGTCGATGACCGGCGCGTCCTCGGGCGCCCAGCCGAACATCGCGCCGTCGTTCGGACGGGTGAAGAAGTGCGCGGTCTTGGTGTCCAGGCCGAGCGCACGGATGGCCACCAGGTGGGCACAGCCGCGGTACTCGCGCAGGATGGTGACGAGCTGCATCGCGTGCGCCGGCGCATCGTCGGCCAACGGCTCGGCCGCCGTTGCGGCGAACAGGGCGAACGCGTCACCGTCGGTGGCGGCCAGGACCTTCTCGCCAGCGGCCACGAACGCATCGAGGTCGGCGATGCCCGACAGCTTCACCCGGCCGTGCTCGCCACAGCTCTCCATGAACGCGGCGCCGGCCACGCGGGGCGACACCTTGGCGCGGTTGGCGTTCCACAACGCCGCCACCAACGACGGGTTGAAGTAGCCGAAGGCCGACGACACGACAGCCGGCTCGACGTCGCCCAGCACCCCTCCACGGCCCAGGGCGTAGAAGCCGAACCGGTCCAGGCCCAACTGCTCGGCGCGGGCCATGGCGCTGTCGCCGAAGTAGAACGACGAACCCGCCGTGTAGATGATGGGGCAGGCGGTTGCGAGCAGTTCGTCGTCGGTCATGGCGGGGGTCATCGGCGCAACGTACATGGTTCAATGGGTGGTCCGTTTCCTCGGAGGATCCATGAGCAGTCCCAGTTCGTTGCCGTCCCGTGCCCGAGTCGTCGTCATCGGCGGCGGGGTCATCGGCACGTCCATCGCCTACCACCTCGGCCACATGGGCTGGACCGACACGGTGCTCGTGGAGCGCGATCAGCTCACCTCCGGCACCACCTGGCACGCGGCCGGGTTGATGGTCACGTTCGGCAGCACGTCCGAGACGTCCACCGAGCTGCGCAAGTACACCCGCGACCTGTACACCAACCTCGAGGCCGAGACCGGCCTGGCGACCGGCTTCAAGCCCGTCGGCTTCATCGAGCTCGCCGCCGACCCCGGCCGGCTGGAGGAGTACCGCCGCGTGTCGGCGTTCAACCGGCACGTGGGTGTGGACGTGCAGGAGCTGTCGCCGAAGGAAGTGGCCGACATGTTCCCGCTGGCCCACACCGACGACCTGTTGGCCGGGTTCTACGTGGAGGGCGACGGCCGGGTGAACCCGGTGGACTGCACCATGAGCATGGCCAAGGGCGCCCGCCAGAAGGGCGTCACCATCGCCCAGGGCGTCACCGTCACCGACGTGGTGGTGAAGGACGGCGCGGTGAAGGCCGTCGTCACCGACCAGGGCACGATCGAGTGCGAGTACGTCGTGAACGCCGCCGGCATGTGGGCCCGCCAGCTGGGTGCCATGTCGGGCGTCACCATCCCCCTGCAGGCCGCCGAGCACTACTACCTGATCACCGAGGAGATGCCGGGTCTCGACCCGTCGTGGCCGGTCATCGAGGACCCGGGCAACTACGGCTACTACCGCGAAGAGGTGGGCGGGCTGATGATCGGCCTGTTCGAGGCGAAGTGCGCGCCGTGGAAGGTGGAGGGCATCCCCCAGGACTCGTCGTTCACCAGCATCCAGCCCGACTGGGACCGCATGGGCCCGTACGTGGAGGCGGCCATGAGCCGCGTCCCGGTCAGCTTCGACACCGGCATCCGCACGTTCTTCTGCGGCCCCGAGAGCTTCACGCCCGACCTGCGCCCCATCGTGGGCGAGTCACCCGAGGTGAAGAACTACTTCATCGCCGCGGGTCTGAACTCCATCGGCATCCTCACCGGCGGTGGACTGGGGCGGCTGGTGGCCCACTGGATCGTGAACGGCAATCCCGACATGGACGTCACCGGCATGGACCCGGCCCGCCTGCAGGCGTATCAGGCCAACCCCGAGTACCGGCGCACCCGCACGGTCGAGTCGCTGGGCATGGTGTACCAGTGCCACTACCCGAACAAGAGCATGACCACGGCACGCGACGCGAAGCGCTCGCCCATCCATGCGCAACTCCAGGCACAGGGTGCGTACTTCAAGGACGTCAGCGGTTGGGAGGGTGCCGACTGGTTCGTCGGTCCGGACGCCACCCCCGACGCCGGCCCGCTCACCTGGGGGCGTCCGTCGTTCTGGCAACAGTGGGCCGACGAGCACCGCGCCTGTCGCGAGGGCGTCATCCTCATGGACATGAGCTTCATGTCGAAGTTCACCGTGCAGGGCCGCGACGCCGGGCGGGTGCTGAACCACGTGTCGGCCAACTCGGTGGACGGCGATGCCGGCACCATCACCTACACCCAGTGGCTCGACGAGTTGGGCAAGCTGCAGGCCGACCTGACCGTGACGAAGCGGGCAGATGACGAGTTCCTGGTGGTCGCCACCGACACCGCCCATCGTCACGTGCAGGCGCACCTGAACCGCCACATCGGCGATGCGCACGCGTTCGTCACCGACGTCACCGGCGCCTACGCACAGCTGAACGTGCAGGGCCCGCGGTCGCGCGACCTGCTGCAGACCCTCACCACCGCCGACCTGTCGAACGAGGCGTTCCCGTTCCGCACGGCGCGCACCATCGACATCGGCTTCGCCCGCGTGCTGTGCATCCGCATCACCTACCTGGGCGAGCTCGGCTACGAGCTGTACGTGCCCACCGAGCAGGCGGTGCACGTGTACGAACGCATCGTCGCCGCGGGCGCCGAGTTCGGCCTCGTGCACGCCGGCCTGAAGGCGTTGGCCAGCCTGCGCATGGAGAAGGGCTACCGCGACTACGGCCACGACATCGACAACACCGACGACCCGCTCATGGCCGGCTTCAACTTCGCCATCGACTGGGACCACGACTTCGTCGGCCGCGACGCGCTGCAGCCCAAGCGCGGCGTCACCCCGACGTCACGGCTCGTCAGCGTGCTGTGCCTGGACCCCGAGCCGCTCATGTACCACGCCGAGATCCTGCGCCGCGACGGTGTGGAGGTGGGCTACGTGCGCGCCGCGTCGTACGGCCACACCCTCGGCGGCGCCGTCGGCCTGGCCATGGTCACCGGCGACGTATCGGGCGGCGAGTGGACGGTCGAGATCAACGGTGCCGAGTACCCCGCCAAGGTGAGCCTGCGCCCCTTCTACGACCCCACCAACGCCCGCATCAAGGCATGACCACGCCGCAGCCGGCCGCGTCGGCGGTCCGGGTCCGGCGGGCGGAACCGAGCGACGCCGCCGCGGTGCACCGCACGGTGCTCGGCGCCTGGGACGGCACGGTGGACCCGCGCAGCAGCGGCCATCGCCTGACGGTGGACGAGGTCACCGACCTGATCACCGCCGGCGGTGGCTTCGTCGCCGAGCTCGACGGCGCCCCGGTGGGCACCGTGCTGTGGGCGGCCGAGGGCGATCTCGTCGAACTGATGAAACTGGCTGTCGTGCTGTCGGCCCGCGGTGCCGGAATCGCACCGATGCTCGTGCGCGAGGTCGAGTCCGAAGCCGCCCGCCGTGGCGCGGCCGGGGTGCTGCTGGCCGTCAGCGCCTACAGCCCCGGCCTGGTGGCGTGGTACGAGCGCCTCGGCTACCAGGTGGACCCGGACGCCGTGTACACCCACGCCAGCCCCCACAGTCCCCCGCCCACCGTCATGATCCGCCGACCCGGCTGAGTCGCGCAGTGCCGGGCCGTTCACCGGCGGTGGGCGAAAATTCCCTGGGGAGTCTTGGCGGCTCGAACTGGTTGCGTTGGTTCCCGGAATCCGGGAGCAAACACAACCAGAAGCGGATTTGGGAAGGATCGCAACCAGAAGCCGGGCGGGCGGTCTGCGGGTCGGTCAGGCCTTCTGGATGACGAGGCTGCCGATGCTGTAGCCGGCGCCGAAGCTGCACAGCACGCCGATGTCGCCGGGCTGGATGTCGGCGCGGTGCAGGTGGAAGGCGATGATGCAGCCGGCCGAGGACGTGTTGGCGTAGGTGTCGAGGATGACCGGTGCCTCGTGCTCGTCGGGCAGACGGCCCAGCAGGTGCTTGGCGATGAGCTGGTTCATCTTCAGGTTCGCCTGGTGCAACCAGAAGCGGCGGATCGCCGCGGCCTCCAGGCCCACCATGTCGAGCTGGGTGTTGATGTGGTCGACCACCATCGGCACGACGTCCTTGAACACCCGCTGCCCCTGCTGGCGGAACACCAACTCGAACGGGTCGCGCGGGTCGTCCTCGCTGGGGTTCAGGAAGCCGAAGTCGTTGCGGATGGCGTTGGAGAACACCGTCGAGAGCTTCAGCCCGAGCACCCGCCACTGCTCGGCGGCCACCGCGTCGTCGGCGCGCTCGAGCACCACCGCGGTGCAGGCGTCGCCGAAGATGAAGTGGTGGTCGCGCAGCGCGAAGTTGTTGTGGCCCGAGGTGATCTCGGGGTGCACCACGACGACGCAGTTCGCGGAGCCGTTCTTCAGCGCGTCGACACCGGCCTGCATGCTGAACGTGGCCGACGAACAGGCCACGTTCATGTCGTAGCCCCAGCCACCTGCGCCGAGCGCGGCCTGCAGCTCGATGGCGACGGCGGGATAGGCGCGCTGGATGTTCGAACAGCCGACGATGACGCAGTCGACCTCGTCGGGGCGACGGCCCGCCTGGGCGAGCGCCTCGTGCACGGCGGGCAGCGCCATCTCGACCTGCAGGCTGTGCTCGTCCTCGCTGCGCGTGGGCAGGTGCGGCCGCAGGCGGTCGGGGTCGAGCACGCCCTCCTTGTCCATCACGTAGCGGCTCTTGATGCCCGACGCCTTCTCGATGAACTCGGCATCGGGCAGCGTGCGCGCCACCAGGTCGCCGCGCTCGATCTCGTCGGCGTGCTCGTCGTTCCAGCGGTTCACGGCGATGCTCAGCGATGCGGCCAGTTCGGCGTTGCTGATGGCGTGCGGCGGCGTGAACAGCCCCGTACCCGTGATGACGACTTCGTTGGATCCCACTCGTACCCCCTCGGCAGGTCGACCTTACCGACCGACGACTAGCGTCGACGTAGTGACCTCGTTCGCCGACAAACCGACGCTCGTGGGGCAGCGGGTGCTGCTGCGGCCGCTCGTCGCCGCCGACGCCGACCATCTGTGGCACGACCTGCACGACCCCGAGGCCAACCGGCTCACCGGCACGCACGCCACCTTCACCCGCGAGCGCATCGACGAATGGTGCGCCACCCGGGTCCACCAGGCCGACCGGCTGGACCTGGCCGTGGTGGACCGCGCCACCGGCGACTGGGCCGGGGAAGTGGCCATCAACGAGGTGGACGCCGACAACCGGTCGTGCTCGTTCCGCATCGCGCTGAGCCCTAGCTGGCGCGACAAGGGGTTCGGCACCGAGGCCACACGGCTGCTCGTCGACCACGTCTTCGACACCATCGACGAACCGACCATCCACCGCATCGGCCTGGAGGTGTTCGACTTCAACCCGCGTGCGCGGGCGGTCTACGAACGGGTCGGGTTCCGTCAGGAGGGCGTGCTGCGCGACGCCCTCTGGTGGGACGGCGACTTCCACGACACCATCGTCATGAGCATCCTGCGGACCGATCGCGAGGGTGGGCGATGACCTCCGTCTTCGACGCCCCGCCGCCGGTGTTCACCGACGAGCAACTGCTGCAGATCGCCGGCGCGCAGTACGGGCTGCACGGCACGCTCGACGAGCTGACGTCGGAGCGCGACCAGAACGTGCGCATCGACACCGACGACGGCTCGTACGTGTTGAAGGTGGCCCACGCCGCCGAGGACCCAATGGCGCTGCACCTGCAACAGGCCGCGCTCGACCACCTGCGCCGGGTGGACCCCGACCTGCCGGTGCCCCACGTGGTCGCCCCCGGCGTCACCACCTGGCACGACCACCTGGTCCGCGTGGTCACGCACCTGCCCGGCGTGCCGTACGCCACCGTGCCGTCGACGCCCGCCCTGCGGCGATCGCTCGGCGCGCTGATGGGCCGGGTCAGCCGCGCCCTGCAGGGCTTCGGCCACCCGGGCGCACACCGCGACGGCTTCCTGTGGAACCTGGACGACGCGCTCGCGGTGGAGCCGTGGGTGGCCGACATCGCCGACGCCGACGACCGAGCCACCGTGGCGGCAGCGTTCCGCCATCACCGCCAGCGGGTGGTGCCGCTGCTCCCCCGCCTTCGCCGCGCCGTGGTGCACCAGGACGCGAACGACCACAACGTGCTGGTGGTCGACGGCCTGGCGAGCGGCCTGATCGACTTCGGCGACATGGTGTTCGCCCGCCAGGTGAACGAACTCGCGGTCACCCTGGCCTACGCGCTGCTCGACGTGCCCGACGTGGTCGCCGCCGGCCACGACGTCATCGCCGGATACACCGCCGAGTTCGCGCTCACCGACGACG
The DNA here is from genome assembly GCA_966112835.1 of uncultured Acidimicrobiaceae bacterium. GTDB lineage: Bacteria > Actinomycetota > Acidimicrobiia > Acidimicrobiales > Ilumatobacteraceae > UBA668. The sequence goes on along the minus strand of CBHWEI010000052.1, from coordinate 5,691 downwards.
AACTGGCAGTGGTGTTCGACCTGGCCGCCACGCGGCTGGCCATGAGCATCGCCATCTCGTCGCACCGCAGCCGCGAGTTCCCCGACAACCCGTACCTGCTCATCTCGCGCGAGCCGGCGCTGCGGCTGCTCCGCCGCCTCATGGCCATGCGACCGCAGTTCCTGCACTTCGTCGCGCGCGAGGCCGCCGGCCTCACCCCTGTGCCCAACCACGACGCGGTCGTCGCCTGGCTGCGGTCCGACCAGTGCACGCCGGTCGACGTCCTGCCGTTCCCGCTGCGCACCGCCGGTCGCATCGTGGTGAGCCTGGCCGACGGCGCGCCGCTCACCGCCATCACCGATCCGGTCGAGTCGTGGGACTGGCTGCAGCAACGCATGGCCGAGCACGACGCCGTGGTCGCACTGGGCCGCTACGACGAGGATCGCTCGTGCTACCAGGGCGACCAGTTCGTGACCGACGCCCCCGAGATGCGCTCGACCCACCTGGGCGTCGACATCTTCATCGAGGCCGAGACGCCGCTGCGGGCCATGTTGCCGGGCGTGGTCGAGACGGTGGTCGACAACGACATGCCGTACGACTACGGCCCGACAGTGATCATCCGCCACCAGGCCGGCGACGCCGGCCCGTTCTGGGTGCTGTACGGCCACCTGTCACGCCGCGGACTCACCACCGTGCGGCCCGGGCAGCACGTCGTGGCCGGCGACGTGGTGGCGTTCATCGGCGACCACACGGTGAACGGCGGCTGGGCGCCGCACGTGCACGTGCAGATCATCACCGATCTGATGGCCGATCCCGAGGCCGGGCCCGACGGCAACTTCGAGGGCGCCGGCGAGCCCAGCCGCATGGCCGTGTGGCGCAGCATCGCCCCCGACGCCGAACTGCTGCTGCGGCTGGGGCCCGACACCTGGCACGACGACGAACGCGACGAACCCGACGCACTGGCACCGCGCCGGCGGGCCGACCTGGGCCCGTCGCTGTCGCTCAGCTACCGGCGTCCGCTCAGCATCGTGCGCGGCGAGGGCACGTGGCTCATCGACCACACCGGTCGCGCCCACCTCGACGCGGTGAACAACGTGGCGCACGTGGGCCACTCGCACCCGCACGTGGTCGACGCGATCGCCCGCCAGGCCGCGGTGCTGAACACCAACACGCGCTACCTGCACCGCACCATCCTGGACTACAGCGAGCGACTGGCCGCGCTGTTCCCCGACCCGCTGTCGGTGGTGTACCTGGTGAACTCGGGCAGCGAGGCCAACGAGTTGGCACTGCGCATCGCCCGCACCGTCACCGGGCGGCGCGACGTCATCGCCGTCGACTGGGGCTACCACGGCAACACCCAGGCGTGCATCGACATCAGCGCCTACAAGTTCAACCGTCGCGGCGGCAGCGGCAAGCCGTCCCACACGCACATCGCCACCCTGCCCGACCCGTACCGAGGCGTGCACGGCCACGACGGGATCGCCGCTGCGGCGTGCATCGCCGACATGCCGCCGGCCGCGGCGTTCATCGCCGAGAGCATCAGCGGCTGCGGCGGCCAGGTGGTGTTCCCCGACGGGTACCTGGCCGAGGCCCATCGGCTGGTCCGCGCCAACGGGGCGGTGTGCATCGCCGACGAGGTGCAGGTGGGCTTCGGCCGCGTCGGCACACACATGTGGGCGTTCCAGGCGCAGGGCGTGGTGCCCGACATCGTCACCCTGGGCAAGCCCATCGGCAACGGCCACCCGCTGGGCGCCGTGGTCACCACCCCCGAGCTCGCCGCCGCGTTCGCCAACGGCATGGAGTGGTTCAACACGTTCGGCGGCAATCCGGTGAGCGCCGCCGCGGGCATGGCCGTCCTCGACGTGCTCGAGCATGAGGGCCTCCAGGCCAACGCGCTGCGCACCGGTGACCACCTGCTGGCCCGCCTTCGCGCCCTGGCCGACCAGCACGAGTGCATCGGCGACGTGCGCGGCACCGGCCTGTACCTGGGAGTGGACCTGGTGCTCGACCGGGTCACGAAGCAGCCCGCGACGGCGCTGGCCGCCGACGTGGCGAACGCGATGCGCGACGTTCGAGACGGTTGCCGAGTGCTGGTCAGCACGGACGGACCGGCCGACAACGTGCTGAAGATCAAGCCGCCCATGGTGTTCGATGTCACGCACGCCGACCTGCTCGCCGACGCGCTGTCCCGAGTGCTGGGCGGTTTTACGCCGTAGGGTGGAGCGTTACCGTTTTTTGGAAGTGAGAGCAGCATCATGGAAGACCACACCGACAGCGACCTCGAGGTCGTTGCGGCGCCCGAGGAAGCCGGCTTCGCCGCACTCGGATTGCGCGCCGAACTGCTCGAAGCACTCGAGAACCTGGGCTACGAAGAGCCCACGCCCATCCAGCGCGAGACCATCCCCCACCTCATCGACGGCAAGGATCTCGTCGGCCAGGCAGCCACCGGCACCGGCAAGACCGCGGCGTTCGCGCTTCCCGCCCTCGCGCTCATCCAGGGCCAGGCCACGAACAAGCCGCTGGCGCTCATTCTCACCCCCACCCGCGAGCTGGCCATGCAGGTCAGCGAGGCGTTCTTCCGCTACGGCAAGGACCTTGGCGCCAAGTGCGTGCCTGTCTACGGCGGCACCCCCATCTTCCGCCAGCTGCAGTCGCTCGACCGCGGCGTGCACATCGTCGTGGGCACCCCCGGCCGCGTGCTCGACCACATCGGCCGTGGCTCGCTGCCGCTCGACAACATCAAGATGGTCGTGCTCGACGAAGCCGACGAGATGCTCGACATGGGCTTCGCCGACGACATCGAGAGCATCCTCGACGCCATCCCCAGCGAGCACCAGACGGTGATGTTCTCGGCCACCATGCCGCCGCGCATCAACGCCATCGCCAAGCGCCACCTGAACGATCCCGTGCGCATCAACGTCGTGCGCGGCGACACGAAGGCCAGCAAGGGCAAGGTGCGCCAGATCGCGTACATCGTCCCCCGCCAGCACAAGCCCGCCGCGCTCGGCCGCGTGCTCGACATCGAGTCGCCCGGCGGCGCCCTGGTGTTCTGCCGCACCCGCACCGAGGTGGACCAGCTCACCGAGACCATGAACATCCGCGGCTACCGGGCCGAGGCCCTGCACGGCGGCATGGACCAGGCACAGCGCGACCGCGTGATGAACCGCCTGCGCGACGGAACTGCCGAACTGCTCGTCGCCACCGACGTGGCGGCCCGCGGCCTCGACGTGGACACGCTCACCCACGTGGTGAACTACGACGTGCCGTCGGCGCCCGAGAGCTACGTGCACCGCATCGGTCGCGTGGGCCGCGCCGGCCGCGAGGGCGTGGCCATCACGCTCGCCGAGCCGCGCGAGCAGCGCCTGCTGAAGAACATCGAGCACCTCACCAAGCAGACCATCGCCATCGAGAAGGTTCCGTCCATTGCCGACCTGCGCACCGCGCAGCTCGAGCAGACAGTGGCCGCCATCCGCGAGTCGCTCGCGGCCGACGACCTCGACGACTTCCACCCCGTGCTGCACGCCCTGCGCAGCGAGGCCGACCCGCGCTCCATCGCGCTGGCCGCCATCCGCCTGTACCACGAGGCCGCCGGCAACACCGTCGACGAGCACGAGATCCCCGACGTGCAGATGCGTCCCGAGCGCAAGTTCGAGCCGCGTGAGCAGCGCACCCGCGAGTCGGGCGGCGCGGCGCAGGCCGGCACGGCGTTCATCTACGTCGGTGTGGGCCGCAAGGCCGGCATCCGCCCCAACGACCTGGTGGGCGCCATCGCCAACGAGACGGGCCTCACCGGCCGCGAGATCGGTCCCATCCGCATCACCGACACGTACTCGGTAGTCGGCGTGCCCGAGACCCGCCTCGACAACGTCATCGACCAGCTGAAGCACACGGTCATCCGTGGCAAGGCCGCCAGCGTGCGCCGTTACGTCGACAACGGCCAGTCGAACCGTGGCCCCAGCGAGGGCCACCGTGGCTCGCGCCCCACCGGCTACGAGGGCAAGAAGCCGTACGAGAAGAAGCAGTACGGCGACAAGAAGCCGTACGGCAAGAAGAGCTACTGAGCCAATTCGGGGCGGCCGCTGGCCACCAGCGTCAGCCGGCCCTCCACGAACAACTCCATGCCGTCGACCGGCACGGTCTGCTCGAACCACTGTTCACGCGTCTCGAACACGGGCGCACCCGCCGCCACCATGTCGTGGTGCAGTGCCGCCGTCAGGTGTTCGAGCGCGAACGAACGCGCCAGCAGCAGGTCGGTGAAGATCCGCGGCGCCTCGCCCGCGTGCACCAGGAACTGGCCGTGCGACGGTGACGACACCACGCACTCACGGCTGAGGCGAACCCGCCCCACCACCGCGCCCACGGCGTTGGCCACGTCGGCGTGCGGAGGGATGCGCGACTCGGCACCCAGCAACGCCGCGACCCGCGGGTAGTACGCCGGCGCCGACGCTCCGAGGCCCACGAGCGGCGCGCCGAGGCCCATCGACAGGCGCACCACGTCGAGCTTCCGGTCGAGCACCGCCTGCACCACCGGCGCGGCCACGGTCTCGGACGGAAGACCGTCGTTCACGAACGCCGCGGCCAGCACCGCTTCGGCGCTGCGGCGCACCAGCGCGTCGATGGTGGCGGTGGCGATGGTGTGGGCGTCGGGGGCGATGGACTTGCCCATGCGGTCGCGACCCTTGGCGAAGAGCTCGGCGGCCTTGTGCGCGGCCGAGGCGTCGTACGTGGCCTGGATGCCCAGCACGTGCGCTGCGTCGGTGGGTGTGAACGCGGCGATCTGCAGCACACCGCGCTGCACCAGCCGCTCCATCACGCGACGCAGCTGCAGCGTGGTGAGCGCCTTCGAGGCCACGGCCACGCGGCCACCCATGTTCTCGAGCACCTGCCGCTCGACACCCTCCAGCGCCGCGAGCCGCTCGCCGTAGCGCTCGGCGATGAGCACCACGCCGTCGAGCTCGCCCGGCGACAGGTAGGTGAGCTGCTGGTCCAGCATGCCGTGCACCAGCTGCGGCTGCTCGACGGCCAGTTGGCACAGCGGCACCACCTTGCGCGGACCGATGACCAGGTTCGCGCCCACGCTGCGGTCGTCGTGGCGCACCCGGCTGTCGCCACCCAGGCCGTGCGTGTGCATGGCCACGGCCGCCACCATGGTGCGGTGCCCGCCCACGGTCGCACCCTCGGGGCTGACCGCGGGGATGCCCTCGCGCAGCACCGCGATGTCGGTGGTGGTGCCGCCGATGTCGCTGATGATGGCGTCGGCGAGGTCGGTGAGGTGTGCCGCGCCGACGAGGCTGGCGGCCGGACCGCTGAGAATGGTCTCGATGGGGCGCTCGAGCACGAACGCCGCCGACACGAGCGACCCGTCGCCACGCACCACCATCAGCGGCGCGTGCACCCCCCGGGCCTCCAGTGCGTCCTGGGTGGTGTGCACCAGGCCGTCGATGATGGAGATGAGCCGAGCATTCAGCACCGCGGTGACCGCACGCTTCGGTCCGTTCAGCTTCGCCGAGAGGTGATGGCTGAGCGTCACCGGCTTGCCGGTGACCTCACGGATGACCTGTGCCGCGGCCAGCTCGTGCTCGGGGTTGCGCACACTGAACTGCGCCGTCACGGCGAACGCCTCGACCCGGTCCGCCACCGCGGCGACCTCGACGGCGAGCCGCTCGAGATCGAGCGGCGCGAGTCGGCCGCCGTGCGGGTCGTGACCGCCCG
>CBHWEI010000051.1:0-17302 GCA_966112835.1 uncultured Acidimicrobiaceae bacterium | reverse complement strand
TGGTGGAGCCATCGGTGCTCGATGCGGCGGAGGCGAGGCCTGCCGCACCGACACCGATGCCGAGGGTGGCGGCGCCGGCGGCGAGCCACACGAATCCACGTCGGATGCGCTTGGAGTTGGAGGGGATCATGGCGGGGGTTCCATTCATTCGGGGGGTGGCGCACCTCGTTGGTGAGGTGGACACATCATCCGCGTCCAAGTTGAAACGCCCATCCGAGGAAGGTGAGAGGACCGTGGGAGCGTGCGGCTCAGTCGTCCGAACCGTGACCGCCGTTGCCGCCGTGGCCGTGGTCGTCGACGCTCGTGCTCGTCGCGTCGTCCGCGCCGTTGTCGTCGACGCTGGTGCTCGTGGCGTCGACACCGTTGTCGTCCACGCTCGTGCTCGTGGCGTCGTCGACGCTCGTCTCGGTCGCGTCGTCGGCACCGTTGTCGTCGATGCTGTTGGCCGTCGTGGCGTCGGTGCCGTGGTCGTCGATGCTGTTGGCGGTGGTGACATCGGCGCCCTTGTCGTCGATGCTGGTGACGGTGACGGCCGGTGCGTTGCTGGTGCTGGTGGCGTCGTCCACCGAGTTGGCGGTGACGGTGGTGGGCACCCGGGCCGGGTGCGAGTCGCCCTTGGCGGCAGCGGCGAAGCCGGCGGCGCCGAAGAGCACCACGCCGGAGAGGGCGCTGACGATGACGACCTTGCGGTTGGTGGAGTGCTTGCGGTTCATGGTGTCCGTCCTTTTCGTGTTGGTGGGGTGTTGCGAACTGCGTGAACGGTGATGACACGACCGGCCGAGCGGCAAGGTTTTGCCGCTTCCGTTTCTTGGCCGAGCCAGACCGTCCGTTTGGAAAACCTCACCAACCGCGGCATCTCCCTTCGAAAACCGTCCGGCTCCCCGTCACCGTTCGGCCTACGACTACGGTGCCGCGCGTGCTCGACGACACTCGACGTGCGGCGCGCGATTGGATCGCGGACCACTGGGATCCGGCGTTGTCGTTGGTGCAGTGGCGGACGCTGCTCGTCGACTCCGGTTGGGCCGTGCCCAGTTGGCCCACCGAGTGGTTCGGCCGCGGGCTCCCGGCAGCGGCCGACCGTGTGGTGGCCGACGAACTGCGCGCCCCGGGTGCCGTCGGCGTGCCGCTGGGCTCGGGCATGACTCTCGCGGCACCAACGCTGCTCGAGCACGGCAGCGACGACGTGAAGCGGCGCTTCCTGCGGCCCACGCTCACCGGCGAGTACCAGTGGTGCCAGTTGTTCAGCGAGCCCGGCGCGGGCAGCGACCTGGCCGGGCTGACCGCCACCGCCGTGCTCGACGGTGACGAGTGGGTGGTGAACGGCCAGAAGGTGTGGAACACCAGCGCGCACCACGCCGACTTCGGCATCCTGGTCGCCCGCACCTCCTGGGACGTGCCCAAGCACCAGGGCATCTCGTACTTCGTGCTGCCCATGCGCCAACCCGGCGTGGAAGTGCGGCCCATCGTGCAGATGAACCGGCACGCGTCGTTCAACGAGGTGTTCCTCACCGACGCGCGCATCCCCGCGGCGAACATCGTCGGCGAGCCGGGCGACGGCTGGCGCGTGGCGCGCACCACCCTGCACCACGAGCGCACGTTCGCCACCATGCGCCGGCCGCGCTTCGACGTGCCCGACGGTGCACCACCCGGGCGGGCGGTCACCGAGGCGATGGCCGAGGCCGACGAGCACTTCCGCACCTACGTGTGGTACCCGCAGCGGGCCGGCCGGGCCGACCTCGTGGTCGAACTGGCCGCCGCCCGCGGTCGCAAGGACGACCCCGTCGTGCGCCAGGAGATCGCCCGCCTGCTGTCGTTCGTGCGCGCCAACGAGTGGACTGCCGCACGGGCGAGCGCGGCCCGGGCGCTCGGGCGGGCGCCCGGCCCCGAGGGCTCGCTGGGCAAGCTCGCCGCCAGCGAGGTGGCACGTCGTGCGGCTCGTGTGCACGCCCTCATCGCGGGGCCGCAGGCGATGCTCAGCGACGGCCCGTCGCCGCACGACGCGACCGTGGCCGAGGTGCTCGTGTCCACCGTCGCCCAGTCCATCGCCGGCGGCACCGACCAGATCCAGCGCAACATCGTCGGCGAGAACATCCTTGGCCTCCCCCGCGAGCCCTCCGCCGACACCGACCGCCCCTTCCGCGACGTGTCACGCAGAACTTAAGTTCGTGAGGAAGGGGGCGACCGAGTTACGCGGGGAAGGCGTTGCGGGGGGCGACGGCGGCGCCGCGGGCGCCGGCCATGTCCAGGTCGGGCACCAGCGCGAACTCGGCCACCTCGCGCTGCTCGTCGCGCAGCATCGTGTGCTGGGCCACGGCGGCGAGGAACCAGTCGCGGAAGTGCGGCTTGCTCTCCACCACGCCGCCGCCCACGAAGTAGGCGTGCGGATCGGTGAAGTTGGCCGCGATGGTGAACAGGTGGCCCAACGCCATGGCCTGCTGCTCGAACACCTTCAACGCCATCTCGTCGCCGCGCTCGGCGAAGCCGCGCAGCGCCTTGGCCGCGTCGCCGATGGGCATCGACGCCAGTTCGTGCGACGGGTACTGCGTCAGCCAGTACGGCAGCAGATTGTTGCGGATGCCGGTGAGCGAGGCGACGCTCTCGACGTCGGCATCGAACCCGCAGTTGCAGTGCGGCACGGGCTGGCCTTCGCGCAACAGACCGGCCATGGGGATGTGGACGTGGCCCAGTTCGCCCGCCATGCCGACCGCGCCGCCGACCACGTTGCCGTGTTCGATGACGCCCCCACCCAGCCCCGTGCCGACGATGGCCGCGACCGACGAGCGGTGCGCGGCAGCGAAGCCGAAGTGGGCGTAGTGCGCGTACATCGCGGCAGCGTTGCCGTCGTTCGTGTAGACGACCGGCAGACCCAGCCGTTCCTCCAACGCGGCACGCACGTCGAACCCCCACCACTCGGGCAGCGAGAAGTTGGTGGCACCCTTCGACGAGATGACGCCCGTGGCCGAGGCCGGGCCGGGCGTGTCGAGCCCGACGGCCACCACGTCGGCCAACTTGGTCTCGGTGATCTCGAGGCCGTGGTGGAACACCTCGGCCATCGCCGCGATGGCCGGCACGGTGCCCTCGTTCACGCGGCTGGGCAGCTCGATCATGTGGTCGATGAGGAACCGGCCCTGCCCGTCGAGCACGGTGACGTTGTTCTTGGTCCCACCGTTGTCGATGCCAACGATGACGGACGGCGACTCACTCATGCCCGCGAATCTACGCGACCCTGGCGACCCGTCAGTCGGTGACGAAGCGGAACGTGCCGCGCAGGTACTCGATGAACGACGGCGACACGCCCTCGGCGGCGAGGACCTCGGCGCTCACGGGTGCCCGACGCGGCTCGAACGCGGGGTCGGCCTGCAGGCGCTGCGGGTAGTCGTGATGCAGGATGGCCACCCGGCCCAGCACCGGCACGTCGACGCCGTGATCGAGCACCGACTGCACGTCGGCCGGAGTGTGGATCTTGCCGGCCACGCCCAGGCGCACGTCGCCGCGCGGTAGCTCGGCGAAGATCTCCATCAGCGTGCGGTCGTCGTAGCCGGGCTGGTCGGTGACGCGGTTCACGTCCCACAGGCTCATGTCCATCAGGTCGACCGGGCCCTCGTCGACGATGCGCGCGTACACGTCGACGATCTCGGCGGTCTTCATGCCGAAGCGCTCGGGCGACAGGCGAACGGCCAGCGCCAGGTCGTCGCCACAGGCCGCACGGACGCCATCGATCACCTCGAACAGCAGGCGGCTGCGGTTCTCGAGCGAGCCGCCGTACTGGTCGGTGCGGTGGTTGATGTCGGACGACAGGAACTGGCAGAGGATGTAGCCGTGGGCGCCGTGCAGCTCCACCCCGTGGAAGCCGGCCTTCTGCGCGCGCACTGCGGCGGCGACGAAGTCGTCGCGCAGCTGCTCGACCTCGGCCGTGGTGAGTGCACGCGCGCCCGTGTCGGGGTCGTCGCTCGGGCACACGGGCTGGCTGCCGATGACCTCGGCCGGGGAGCGGTTGCCGGCGTGGTGAAGCTGGGCGTAGCTGACGGTGCCGGTGGCGTTCAGGTCGGCGGCCAGCCGGGTGAGGCCTTCCAGGTGCTCGTCACCGAAGATGCCCAGCTGACCGGGGAACCCCTGCCCCACCGCCTGCACGTGGGCCGCGCACGTCATCGTCAGCCCGAAGCCGCCCTGGGCCCGCATGGTCAGCCAGCGGTGCTCGTCGTCGGACAACGTGCCGTCGACGTGGCTCTGCTGGTTGGTGAGCGGCGCCAGCATGAAGCGGTTGGGCATGGCCGGGCCGTGCCGGAAGGTGACGGCGTCGAAGGGGTTCGTCATGGCCGCCACTCTGGCAGAGCGGCCGGTAGCACGCCTTGGTGGAGGTCAGCCGGCGGCGGTGATGGCGCGCAGTGCCTTGTCGTGCGCCTCGACCACGATGGGGGCGGTGCGCACCCAACCGGTCGCCCGGTCGAGCGTGTCGGCCAGGCCGTGGTGGTACTGCACCAGCCAGTTCTCGTCGACCTGGTCGACGGGCAGCGGCCACACGTGGGCCGGGATGGTCGGCGCCTGCGGGAACGGCGGGCACACCTCGTCGTCCCAGTCGGCCAGGACATCGAACTCGATGCCCATGTGGTGGGCCATCCAGGCCATGCGGAGCATCTCCACACCCACCAGCGCGCCCAACTCGTAGGGCTGCGGTGTGCGGGTGTCGTCGGCCTGACGTGCGGGCCATGCGGTGCGGGTCATGGGATCGGCCTCCTCGGGGATGATGGCGCGGTTCATGTCCCTAGGGTGCGTCGGCAGCCTCCTGCTGTCTGTCAGACAGCCGATGGTTCTCTTGTGCCGACGGGCACAAGAGCTCAGCTGCCGGCCGAGGTGGTGGTGACCTGTGCTGCCGTGGTGGCGGTCGTCGCTGCCGTGGCGGTGGTCGCGGTGGTGGCCGACGTGGCCGTGGTGGCCGACGTGGCGACGGTGGCGACGGTGGCGACGGTGGCGACCGTGGCGTCGGTGGTGACGGCCGCTGCCGACGCCGACTGCTCGGCCATCGCCATGTAGCCGGTGAGGCCGACCATGGCGGCGACGCTGCCGATGGTGACGCCGATGCGGGAGCGGCGGGCCGGGTGACGGCGCTTGGTGCGAACAGCGCCAGGGCGAGCGGCCGAGGGGGAGGGAGCCGCTGCGCCCTGGCGGGAAGTGGCCGCACCGGCCGACTGGCGACGAGCATCGAGGCGAGCGAGGCGGGCGGCGAGTTCGGCGTCGTGTGCGGTGTTGCTTTCCATGGAGCACACGATGCGCCCGCAACATTGGAGGAAGGTATGAGCCGTCAAGGAGTTGGGTCAGACTGAATTCGCGTCGGCACGTCGGTGCAGAACTGCGCGAACCCGTCGGATGCGAGCACCTCGCCCGCCGTGGTCACCACCAGTGCCGCGGCCACACCGTCGACCAGATCGAAGGGGTGTGCCGCACCGCGGATGAGCACCGCCTTCGCCAGCACTTCCGCCGCCCATGCCGAGCCGGCCACCACGGTGACGTGGTCCAGGTCGGTGTCGGCGGGCTCGCCGGTGCGGGGGTCGATGAGGTGGTGACGGCGCTGGCCGTCGACCGTCCACTGCCGCTTCAACGTGGTGGACGTGGCGACCGCGCCTTCGCCCACGTGCACCACCACCAGCGGGGCGTCCTGGTGCACGTGCTGCACGGCCACACCCCAGTCGCCGCCGGCCGGTGACACGCCGCTGACGCGCACGTCGCCGCCCATGTTCACGCACACGCCATCGGCACCGGCCTCACGCAGCTCCACCGCGACCAGGTCGGCCGCCAGCCCCTTGCCCACACCGCCCGGGTCGAACCCGGTGCCGGCCGGCAGCGTGACAGTGTTGCCGTCGACCTCGATGTCGGTGCACGCGAGGAACAGGTCGTTCATCACCGACGCCGCGCTCGCGGCCACCTCGTCGAACGTGCGGTCGTAGCCGGCGCGCAGCATGGCGCCCAGCACCGTCGGGTCGTACGTGCCACCGGTGAACCGCCACCCCTCGATCGCCCGGGTGACGAGGGCGATGGTGTCGTCGCTCACGTCCAGCGGAGAGCCCGCGGCGGCGTTCAGGCGACTGATCTCGCTGTCCGCCAGGAACCGACTCCAGCGCTCCTCGAGCTGGGCGATACGTGCGCGGCCGACGTCGACCAGCCCGGCGTCGCCGCCCACCACCACCAGATGCGTCTCACTGCCCATCGCCGGGAAGCGGGCCTCGTGCGTGGGCGTGGGCATGGCGCGACTGTACCGAGGCGAGGTCGTCGCCGACCTCACCTCGGTACGTCGGTTCAGTCAGCTGCTAGCGGACCGCGAGGTTGAACGACGTGGTCGAGCTGAGCACCGTCGTCGAGCCGCCGTAGGTGACGGTCACGACGTGGGTGCCCTTGGTGGTGGCGGCCGGGATGACCACCTTCACCTCTTGCTCGCCCTTGCGCGGCGTCCACGTGAAGGTCTTCAACGGCGCACCGTCGAGCAGCACCGTGAAGTCGCCTGCCACCGCGATGGGCGACCGCAGCTTCACTTCCAGCTCCAGCGCACGACCGGCCTTGATGGTGGTGCGGTCCGGGTCCACCTTGGTGGTGCTGGTGGCCTTCAGGAAGATGGCCTGGGTGGCGGTGGTGCCGGTGGACGGCACGGTGACGGTGAAGTCCTGCCAGCCGTAGACGGTGGGCGGCACCATGTAGGTGAACGAACCGCGCCCGACCTCGTCGGTGGTGACCACCGGCGTGGGGTCGACGGCCGTGCTGCCGATGGAGACACCGGCGAGCGTGCCGTTCGCCGTGCCGGCCTTGGGCTCGGCGGGGTTGCTCATGTCGAGCGACGACACGTTCACCGTCAGGGCCTGTCCGACGGCGTTCGGCGTGATGGGATCGATGCCGATGCCGCGCTGCACGTAATCGGGCGATGCCACCTTGTTGGCGGCGAAGTAGTCGACCATGGACTGCAGGTCGATCTTGCCGGTGTCGGTCTTGTTCGTGCCGTTGGCCAGCTCGAAGAAGTTGTCACCGCCGGCGGCGAGGAACGAGTTGACGACCACGCGGTAGGTGCCGGCCGGGTCGACCGGCACACCGCTGAGCCAGATGCCGGTGATGTGCTGACCGGCGGCCGCCGTGGGGTCGTAGGTGAACTTCAGTTCCTTGTTCACACCGAGGTGCAGGATGGGTCGCACGGCTGCGGCGGGCTGCCACTGCTGCTCGAGCACCGTCTTCACCTGGGCACCGGTGAGGTCCATGGTGATGAGCGTGTTGGCGAACGGCTGGATGCCGGCGGCCTCGGCGTAGGTGATGACGCCGTCGGGAGCGAAGAGCAGGTCGTTGCGGATGCCACCGGGGTTCATGAACGCGATCTGCGCCGAACCGGTCTGGTTGGCCGACCACAGCTGCACGTCGGCGACGAAGTTGCCGATGGTGCTCTCACCACCGCGGTTCTCGCTGAGGTTCGGCTGCTTCGCACGACGGAAGTCGGCCGTCACGTCGCCCACCTTCACCGAACCGAGCGGGCCAGCTGCGGCCGTGGCGGCCGAGACGATGGCGGCGACCGCCGGGTCGTCGGCGAACGTGCCGGGAGCGTTCTCGACGACGTTCACCATCGACAGGATCTGCTTCGTGTCGGGGTCGACCTGGATGGTCATGTTGCTGAACTTCTCGCCGTACTGACCGCTGGAGATGACCGGGCGGCCGTTGATGACGTGGTTGTAGGCGAGGTGCGTGTGACCCGACACGATGGCGTCGATGTTGGCGTCGGCGCCCAGGACGATCTTGCCGAACTTCGACGCGGGATCGATGGCCGAGGCGAGATCGGTGGTGGCAGCACCTTCGTGCACCAGCAGCACCACGACGTCGGCTTCGCCGTTGGCCGGGTTGCCGTCGCTGAGCTGATCGGCGACGCGGTTGGCTTCGGTGACGGGGTCGGTGATGGACAGGTTGGCGATGCCCGCCGGGCTGACCAGCGACGGCAGCTCGTCGGTGACCGCACCGACGAAGCCGATGGTGACGCCCTGGAGCGTCTGGGTCCAGTACTCGGGCAGGTTCGGCGTGCCGTCGGTGGTGTGCACGTTGGCGCCGATGTACTCCCAGTTCGCCAGCGGGAGCACGCGGTTCATGAGGTCGTTCCAACCCTGGTCGAACTCGTGGTTACCGACCGCGCTGACCTCCAGGCCCGCAGCGTTCAGCGAGTCGATGGTGGGCTTGTCGTTGGCGATGAAGGACGTGAACGTCGATGCACCGATGAGGTCGCCGGCTGCGGCGAACACCGTGTTGGGGTTCGTGGCGCGGATGCTCTTCACCGCGGTGGCGAGTGCGGCCGCACCGGCCGACGCACCGTTGCGCTCGATGCGACCGTGGAAGTCGTTCACGGTGACGAGCTGGATGGTGACGGGCGTGGCGGCCTGCGCGGTCGGGGTGACGGCGCCGAGCCCGGCGATGGCGACGGTCGCGGCTGCGGCCCCCGCCCACCACCGACGATGGCGGCGCGCGGCACCGCTGCGGGATGAGTGCATCATCTGGTTCTCCTTGGTTCGGTCGGTCCTCGGAGGGAGCGGCACGTCCGCCCACGAACGCCCACTCCGCGGCACTTGCCCGACCTTAGCCAGACGCGCGAGGCCCTCGAAACGGAGCGGCAACGGCCGAGAAACCCCAGGTCAGAGTGCAGAAACAGCGGCGCGGAGGTCGGCCAGGAAGCGGTCTGCACCGTACGTGGCTTCACCCGCGCGGAGCGTCTCCAGGCCACGCCCGATGCGGCGGTAGCTGACCACGTGATACGCCGCGACCACCGCATCGAGTGCTGGTCGGGTGGGCGCCAGCGCCGCGTCGGAGAGCCCCCACGAGGCCCACCACGTGCGCCACAGCGTGTCGACGGTGGCGGGCTCGTCGCGGAACCACGCGACCCACGCGCCGACGTCGACGAGCGGGTTCGACCGAGCCGCGTCGGACCAGTCGAACACCACCACGGTGTCGCCGTCGACCATCACGTTGGCGGGGTGGAAGTCGCCGTGCGCGATCGTGTCGGGCAGGCCGAGCGCATCGACCTGACGAACCGCGGCGCGCACGGCCTCGACCAGCGCGGCCGCGTCGGCAACGTCACCCGGCTCGTCGCCGAGCACATCGCGCAGGTCGTCGGCAAGCGTGTGCAACGGCCGATCCGCCGCACCCGCGGCGCGCAGGTCGTCGAGGTGCTCCGCCAACTGCCGCTGCACGTGGACGAGCGCGCGGATGGCGTCGTCGGTGCGCTCCGGACGCAGGCCCACGGTGCTGCCCGGCAGGTGCGCCGTCAACAGCCAGCCCCGTTCGGTGTCGGTCGCCACCACGCGCGGCACAGAGCCCGGCACCAGGCGGCCCAGCAGGTCCGTGATGGCCGGTTCGGCAGCGAAGCCGTCGAACACGGCCTTCGCCCAGAACGTGCCGGCGGTTGACTCGACGCGGTGCACGCTGGAAATGCCCCACGAACGGAACGGCACCACCGCGGTGGCCCGCACGCCGAATGCCTCGTCGAGCTCGCTGTCGATCCACTCGCGCAGCTCGGCCAGCCAACCCCGCCGCACCCACGGTGAACGGTGGGCGGGCACGGGCGCGCCGGCCCACTCGGCCAGGCGAGCGTCCACGTACGGCTGCAACGGGGCAATCGCGTCGACGACGGCGTCGGCCACCGGCACCCATCGCCATGGGCCCGGCGCGCCGGGCCACTCGACCTCGGCGACCACCGCCACCGGCGCCACGTCGTCCTCCTGATCGGTCTGGTCGATGAGGTAGTCGACGGCGACCGCGCCACCGTCGCCCAGTTCCGCCAGGGCCGCGTGCAACGCAGCGGCAGTGGTGAGGCCGGCTTCGCCATCGAACTCCAGGTCGACCGCCGGCACTCGCCCATCGGCGTCGACGACCAGGCGCGCGGCATCGGCGCTGGGCACCAACAGCTGGACGCGACGACGCTCCGTCATGCCGCCCAGTGTTCCAGGCGCACAACGGAGCGTCGGACGGAATTCCGACCCTGGAAGGGTCAGCCCATCTGGGTGGTCTTCTGCGGCAGCACCTTCACCACGACACGGTGGTCGGTGGGCTGGTGCCACGGGTACACGTCCTGATCGAGGTACTTCTTGGCCATCGAGTTGA
Organism: uncultured Acidimicrobiaceae bacterium; assembly: GCA_966112835.1. Lineage (GTDB taxonomy): Bacteria > Actinomycetota > Acidimicrobiia > Acidimicrobiales > Ilumatobacteraceae > UBA668. Next base: position 7,195 of record CBHWEI010000051.1, on the reverse strand, counting down.
TGAACGCGTTGTCGGGGTCGTCGACGACCTCGACCACGGTGCCGCGGATCTCGAGGTAACGGTACGCATTGGCGCTGTCGACGATCGACAGCGCCACGGCCGGGTTCGCCTGCAGGTTGCGGTACTTCTGGCGGCCGGTCGTCTGGCTGAACAGCACGTGGGTGCCGTCCCACCCGAACCACACCGGATTGTTCTGCGGCAGGCCGTCGGGGCCGATGGTGGCCACGTGGGCGAGGGCGGTGGAGTCGAGCAGATCGGCGTGGGAGGCAGGAATGGTCATGCAGCCCTCAACACTTGTGAGGGCAAGCTCATTCCCGTGCCTGACCTACGGCCCTGTCGTCGGCGTGGCACCCGGCCGTACGTTGACGATGTGGACACCACCCTGGCGAAGTTGGTCAAGTACAGCGCCGTCTCGGTGATGAGCGTCGTCATCACCCAGTCGTTGCTGCAGTTGGCCCTGTTCGTCGGCATGCCGGCCGTGGCCGCGAACATCGTCGCCGTCGGGCTCTCGGCAGTGCCCGCCTACCTGGTGAACCGGCGGTGGGTGTGGCGCAAGCAGGGCGCGCACAGCGTGGCCCGCGAGATCGTGCCGTTCTGGTCATACGCGTTCCTGGGGTTGGCCATCAGCACCGTCGCCGTTGCCTGGGCCGACCATCGCTGGCACACCGCGCTCGCCGTGTCGCTGGCGAACATCGCCTCGTTCGGTGTGTTGTGGATCGCGAAGTTCGTGCTGCTCGACCGGTGGATGTTCGGCGGCAGCGCCGAACGCGCGGAGGCGGGGTGACCATGCGCATCGTCGTCGCCCTCGGAGGCAACGCACTGCTGCATCGCGGCGAACGCCCCGACGCCGAACCGCAGCGGCGCAACGTGCTGGCCGCGGTCGCCTCGCTGGTGCCGCTGGCTCGCGACCATCAACTGGTGCTCACCCACGGCAATGGTCCACAGGTGGGCGTGTTGGCCATCGAGTCCGCTGCCGACGCGCAGCTGACCAGACCGTTCCCACTCGACCCGCTGGGCGCCGAGACGCAGGGGCTCATCGGCTACTGGCTGGCCCAGGGGTTGCGCAACGCGCTTCCCGGCCGTGAGGTGGCCGCGCTACTGACGCAGTGCGTCGTCGACGGCGACGATCCCGCGTTCGCGACGCCCACCAAGTTCGTCGGCCCGGTGTACGGCGCGGCCGATGCGCGGCGCATCGCCGACGAGCGTGGCTGGACCATCGCCCCCGACGGGGCGACGTGGCGGCGGGTGGTACCGTCGCCCGAGCCGCGGGCCATCGTCGAGGCGAACGTGGTGCAACTGCTGGTGGACCGCGGAGTGGTGGTGGTGTGCGCCGGTGGTGGCGGCGTGCCGGTCCGGTGCGACGCGGACGGGATGCTGCACGGCGTGGAGGCGGTCATCGACAAGGACCTCACCGCGGCACTGCTGGCCGAGATGCTGCACGCCGATGCACTGCTGCTGCTGACCGACGTGCCCGGCGTGTCGACCGACCTCGGCGGGCCGAACGCGAGCGTGCTGCGTGACGTGACCGTCGCCCAGCTCCGGGCGCTCCACCTCCCCGCCGGCTCGATGGGGCCCAAGGCCGAGGCGGCCTGCCGGTTCGTGGAGCGCACCGGCGGGTTCGCCGCGATCGGCTCGCTCACCGAGGCAGCCGCGCTGCTGCAGCGCCGGGCCGGCACCGTCGTCGGGCCCTAGGTGCGCTCAGGCAGTCCAGCGTTCGATCCACGGCACGAGCAGCTCGTGCAGCCGATCCTTGGTGGCCTGGTCCAGGTCGTAGGCGACGTGCCGCACCGCAGGCACGGCCAGCCCCGCGGCCCGGAACGTGGCGCCCAGGTCGATGGGCGTGCCCGACACCACCACGTCGCAGGGCGTCGCGGCGATGGTGTCGGCCAGTTCGCGCAACTGCTCGTCGCCGTAGCCCATGGCCGGCAGCACCGCGCCGATGTGCGGGTACTTCTGGTACACCGCGCACAGCGAGCCCACGGCATACGGCCGCGGGTCCACCAGCGTGGCCGCGCCGCCGGCCCGTGCGGCCACGGTGCCGGCACCGAACGGCATGCCGCCGTGGGTGATGGTCGGCCCGTCCTCCACCACCAGCACCCGCTTGCCGTCGATCGACGGCCCGTCGTCGAGCGTCGCGGGCGACCGGGCGAGCAGCAGGGTGGCCGTGGGGTTCAGCTGCGTCAATGAACCGACCACTCGGTCCACGTCGGCCGGGGCCGCGGTGTCCACCTTGTTCACCACCAGCACGTCGGCCAGCAGCACGTTCGCCTCGCCCGGGTGGTAGCCGCGCTCGTGGCCGGGCCGCAGCGCGTCGGCCACGACGACCATCAGGTCGGGCTCGTAGAAGGGCAGGTCGTTGTTGCCACCGTCCCACAGGATGACGTCGGCGTCGTCCTCGGCCAGGGCGAGGATCTCGCCGTAGTCCACACCCGCGTACACGGCGATGCCTTCGCGCACGGGCAGCTCGTACTCTTCGCGCTCCTCGATGGTGGGATGGCTGGAATCGATGTCGTCGAGCGTGCGGAACCGCTGCACTCGCATGTCGTGCAGGTCGCCGTAGGGCATGGGGTGGCGCACCAGCGCGACGCGCAGCCCGTGCGACTGCAGGATGTGGGCGATGGCGCGGCTGGTCTGGCTCTTGCCGCAGCCGGTGCGCGTGGCGCACACGGCCAGTACCGGCTTGTCCGAACGGATGACCGAGGCCTTCATGCCCACCAGGCGGAAGTCGGCGCCGGCGGCCAGCACACGCGCGGCCAGGTGCATGAGGTCGGGGTAGGCGACATCGCTGTAGGCGAACACCACCTCGTCCACCTGGTGGTCGTGGATGAGCTGCTCGAGCTGGGCCTCGGGCACGATGGGGATGCCCGTCGGGTACGACGAACCCGCCAGGTCGCGCGGGTAGGTGCGATGGTCGATGTTGGGGATCTGGGCCGCGGTGAAGGCCACCACCTCGACCTTCGGGTCGTGCCGGAACACGACGTTGAAGGTGTGGAAGTCGCGCCCGCCGGCGCCGACGATGACGACTCGTTTCATGTCTCCATCGTCCGCCCGATCCGAGCCACCCGTCAGGGGCGAAGGTCCGCCACCCAGGGTCGGCCCCGAACCGACGGATCAGGTGTTGGCGGCGCGGGCGGCAGCGATCTGGTCGTAGACCTCGTCGGCGAACCAGCCGTCGGGCTGCACGGTGGCCATGATGACCAGCGGCGGCATGACGTCGGTGATCATCACCGTCACGGTCTTGCCGGGCTCGCCCTCGGGCGGGCCACCACCCACTCGGGGGTTGTTGGGGCGCACGCTCTCGCCGCCACCTCGTGCGATCAAACCCATGTGTCGTCCTCCTGGCCCTCGGTCAGTCCGGTTCGCCCGGTGCGTACATTGCCAGCACCGTGGCCGCGAGTGGGCCCGGGTCCAGCGTCGCCGGGTTGTAGCTGGGGCGGAAGGTGCGGAAGTACTTGCGCCGGCCCTCCTTGTCCCACCACGACGGCACGTGCCACTTGGCCGGCTGGCCGTTCGCGGCGAGCAGCACGCGCTGCAGGCGGGCGACGGTGCGGCCGAAGTGCCACTGGGCGCGGAGTGAGCCCTGCACGCGGTACAGGTAGCCGCCGAACGTCTTCTCGTACACGTCGAACGCGACGGTGCGGTGCTCCATCTCCTCGGCTGCGTGCCACGCCCACAGCTGCTGCCACGCACCGAAGCGCTGGCTGCCCTGGCCGTTGGCGGCACGCTCGAACATGGTGAGCGCCATGGCACACGTCATGGCCTCGAACCCTTCCGCGTAGACGGCGTTGAAGCGGGCCGGCTTCTCGGCATTGAATCGCCGGTAGTCGGCGTCCAACGCGTCCTCCAGGCGCTGCAGCTCCGCGGCCACCGAGTCGCCGAGGCGGGCGTGGATGATGGCGTTCACCCGCGAGTGGTTGCGGTGGTGCTGGGCCTCCTGGCCGATGAACATGTGCACGTCGTGCGCCAGGCCCGGGTCGGTGATCCGGCCGGCCATCGAGCGGTACGTGCGGATGAGGTACGGCTCGAGCACCGGCATGGTCAGCGAGAACGCCGCCAGGTAGCACTCGCCGACGATGTCGTCGCCGGGGAACACATCGTCGAGCTCGTCGGGGAAGTCGAACTTCACCTTGCGGACGACGATGTCGGTCATGCGGCGAGCGTACTCAGACCGTGAGGACGACCTTGCCGCGCACCGCACCCGACTCGAGCCGGCGCATCGCCTCGGCCGCCTCTTCCAACGGGAACACCGAGTCGATGCTGGGCACCACGGCGCCCGACTCGAGCAGTTCGCCCAGCTGCTCCAGGTCGGGCGTGCGCAGGGTGGCCAGGAACATCGACATCTTCTGACCGACGAACGGCGACATGACCACGGCGCGCAGCGAACGACCGAGCGAGCCGATCCACTTGCCGCCGTTCTCCCCGCCGACGATGACGAGCGTCCCTTTGGGCGTCAGGGCGCGGCGCAGGTGGCGCAGCGACCGGTTGCCGCCGGTGTCGATGATGAGGTCGAACTGGCGCGAGCCGTCGGCGAAATCGGCCTTCGTGTAGTCGACCACGTCGTCGGCGCCGAGCGAACGGACGACGTCCACCTTGGCGGTGCTGCACACGCCGGTGACCGTCGCACCCGCCGCCTTGGCCAACTGCACGGCATACGTGCCCACGCCACCACCGGCACCGACCACGGCCACCGACTGGCCAGCCTGCACCTTGCCCACCCTGTGCAACGCCTGCAGCGCCGTCGCGGCCGACACCGGCACCGCGGCCGCCTGTTCGTCGGTGAGCGACGGCGGCGTGTACGCCAGCGAGTCCTGGTGCACCACCGTGTACTCGGCGAACGAGCCACGACCGCCGCCGTAGACGCGGTCGCCCACCTTCACCGTGGTCACCTCGTCGCCGATCGCGGCCACCACCCCGGCGACGTCGCTGCCGGGCACAGGGTTCTTCGGACGGCGCAGGCCGATGGCCGCACGCGCAATGCGTGGTTCGCCGACCATCAGGTGCCAGGTGCCCAGGTCCAGGCCGGCAGCCCGCACCTGCACGAGCACCTCCTTGCCCGACACCGTCGGGCGTGCGATCTCGCGCAACTGCCAGGTGTCGACCGATCCGTACTCGTACTGGGTGATCGCTCGCATGGTCGCTTCGGTGGTTCCCATTCCGACAACGGTACGGTACGCAACATGCGGCTGCTGCCCGAGGGGGCGTCCTCCGACGCCGCGGTGCTGCTCGAGACCCGCGCCGTGCGGGCGCTGGGCGACGGCACCGTCAGCGTCGTGCTCGCGGCGTACCTCACCGCGGTGGGCCTCAGCACCGTGCGCATCGGCGTGGTCGTCACGCTCACCCTGCTCGGATCGGCCGCACTCACCCTGGCCGTCGGGCTGCGCGCCCACGCCTACCCGCGGCGACGGTTGCTGCAGCTGGTCTCGTTGCTGATGATCGCCACCGGCATCGGGTTCGCCGCGTTCACGGCCTTCTGGCCGCTGGCCATGGTGGGGCTCATCGGCACGCTGAACCCGAGCGGCGGCGACGTGAGCGTGTTCCTGCCCACCGAGCAGGCGCTGCTGCCGTCGACCGTGCCCGACTCGCAGCGCACCGCCCTGTTCGCCCGCTACAGCCTCATCGGCACGCTCATCGCCGCCGTCGGTGCCGCCCTGGCCGGCGTGCCCGAGTGGCTGGCGCGTCGGCTGGACCTGGCCGACACCACCACGCTGCGCTGCACGTTCTTGGCGTATGCGTTGCTTGGTGCGGTGGTACTGACCCGCTATCGCCACCTCAGCCCTGCCATCGAACGCTCCGGCCCGGCGCCGTCGCGGGCACTCGGCGAGTCGAAGCGCACCGTCTACAAGCTGGCCGCGCTGTTCAGCCTGGACGCGCTGGGCGGTGGGTTCGTCATCACCGCACTCGTGGTGCTGTGGCTGCAGCGCCGCTTCGGGCTGTCGCTCGCGGTCAGCGGCGCCATCTTCTTCTGGGCCGGCGTGCTGTCGGCCTTCTCGGCGCTGGTCGCGGTGCGCATCGCCGAACGCATCGGCCTGGTGCGCACCATGGTGTACACGCACCTGCCGGCGAACGGGTTCCTCATCCTCACCGCCTTCATGCCCAACGCGTGGCTGGCGGTGACCACCTTGCTGTGCCGGTCGGCGCTTTCGCAGATGGACGTGCCGGCGCGCACGTCGTACGTGATGGCGGTGGTCACGCCCGAGGAGCGGCCCGCGGCGGCCAGCGTCACCAACGTGCCGCGCAGCCTGGCGTCGGCGCTGCCGCCCATCGCTGCCGGGTGGATGCTGGGCAAGTCCACCTTCGGCTGGCCGCTCATCATCGGTGGTTCACTGAAGGCCCTCTACGACCTGCTGCTGCTGTTCCAGTTCCGCGAACTACGTCCCCCCGAAGAACGATCAAAAGGACCTCGATGACCGACGCCGAATGGGTACCCGTCACCTACGACCAGTACGACCACGTGACCGGTCCGTTCTTCCACGGCACCCGGTTCGCCATGACGATCGGCGACGAGTTGGTGGCCGGCCGCACCTCGAACTTCCAAGAGGGCCGGGTGATGAACCACGTGTACTTCTCGGCACTCGTCGAGACCGCCGTGTGGGGAGCAGAACTGGCGACGGCGCTGGCCGGCATCGACGAGCGCGGGTACATCTACGTCGTCGAGCCCTCGGGCCCGTTCGAGGACGACCCCAACGTCACCAACAAGCGCTTCCCCGGCAACATCACGCAGTCGTACCGCACCCGCCATCCCCTGCGCGTGGTGGGCGAGGTGCCGGACTGGCAGGGCCACCCGCCCGAGGTGCTGCAGGGCATGCTCGACAACCTCGCCCGCCTCCGCGAGCAAGGCCTCGACGTCATCGAGGACTGACCCCGACCCGGCGCGCCCGGGGTTCTGGTTGCGATTCCTCCCAAATCTCGTTCTGGTTGCGTCTGTTCCCGGTTTCCGGGAACGAACGCAACCAGTTCGACCGGCCACGACTCCCGCACTCCGTCTGTGTCACATCTCTGACCTCGTGGACACCGCTCGAGGGTGTGACAGAGAAGCCTTGTGACACAGAACAGACCCGACCAGCAGGCAGGCAGGTGACCGGGCCGGGGTGGCCCGCTGAGCTGACAGCGTTGGACCGCGCCGGGTCAGCGTTCGACGGTGCGCCAGCCGCGGCGGCGGAGCTCGTCGGCCAGTTGGTCGCCGGTGGCGGCGCGC
>CBHWEI010000050.1:0-17319 GCA_966112835.1 uncultured Acidimicrobiaceae bacterium | reverse complement strand
GTGTGATTGCCTGGGTCGTCATGGATGAGTCCCCGAAACCCATCTCCGTGTTCCTGCTCGACGATCACGAGATCGTCCGTCGTGGAGTGCGCGAGCTCATCGAAGCCGAACCTGGTCTGACGGTGGTCGGCGAAGCGTCGACCGCTGCGGAAGCCATTCAGCGCATCCCCGCCGTCCGCCCCGATGTCGCCGTGCTCGACGTGCGCCTGCCCGACGGCAGCGGTGTGGAGGTGTGCCGCGAGGTGCGCAGCCAGATTCCCGGGCTCGCCTGCCTGATGCTCACGTCGTTCAGCGACGACGACGCCCTGTTCGAGGCCATCATGGCCGGCGCGTCGGGTTACGTGCTGAAGCAGATCCGTGGCAACGACCTGGTGGCGGCCATCCGCCGCGTGGCCCGGGGCGAGTCGCTGCTCGACCCCACGGTCACCAGCAAGGTGCTGCACCGGTTGCGCCACCCCAGCGAAGAGGACGAGCGGCTGGCGAAGCTGACGCCGCAGGAGCGCAAGATCCTGGACCTCATCGCCGAGGGTGCGACCAACCGCCAGATCGGCAGCGAGCTGCACCTGGCCGAGAAGACGGTGAAGAACTACGTGTCGAACATGCTCATGAAGCTGGGCATGAGCCGTCGTACCGAGGCCGCCGTGTTCGCCGTGAAGGCCGGCGCCGGCCGCAACCAGCCCAACAACACCTGACGTTCACCCGCCGGGTTCAGCCGCCCGGTTCGGCCGGTTCGGTCGTCCGGCTCAGTCGAGGGTCGGGATCTGCCACCGGACGGTGGTGCCCGCGCCCTCCACCGAGGTGACGCTGCAGCTGCCGCCCAGCCGCTCGGCGCGGTCGTGCATGTTCAACAGGCCGCTGCCCAGGCGGTGACTGCCGGGGATGCCCTCGCCGTCGTCGCCGACCACCAGGGACAGCTCGCCCTCGGCGTTCTTCAGGGTGACCTCCACCTTGCGCGCCCGGGCGTGGCGGGCCACGTTGCTGAGCGCTTCGCGCACGACGGCGGCGACCTCGGCCGTGGTGGGCTCGTCGACCGTGTCGAGCACGCCCGAGAAGTGCAGCGTGGGGCGGAAGCCGAGCACCCTGGCCGACTCGTCGACCAGATCGTTCACCACCACGCGCACGGTGCGGCCGGCGCTGCGCTTGCTGGCCAGGCCGAAGATGGCCGTGCGCAGCTCGCGGATGGCGTCGTCCTGGTCGTCGAGGATGCGCTCGATCTTCACCTTCGCCGTCTCGGGCACGGTGGGCAGCACGCTCTGCAACGACAGCCCCGAGGCGAACAGCCGCTGGATGACGGTGTCGTGCAGGTCGCGGGCGATGCGCTCGTGGTCCTCGGCCAGCAGCACGCGCTCGCGAGCGGCGGCGAGATCGGCGTCGGCCTGACGGTTGGCGGTGACGTCGCGGATGGTGGCGATGACCACCTTCTCGCCGGCCACGTCGGCGGGCGCGAGCGAGATCTCGACCGGGAACACCGTGCCATCGGCGCGCTGGGCCGACAGGTCGAGCCCGGCGCCCATGGCCCGGCGGTGCGGGTTGTGGTTGAAGCCGTTGCGGTGATCGACGTGGCGCATGCGGATGTCGTCGGACAGCAGCATCTCGACCGGCTTGCCCAGCATCTCGTCGCGGGTGTAACCGAGCAGGCGCTCCATCTCGCGGTTCACGAGCAGCATCTCGCCCTGGACGTTGACGATGACGACGCCGTCAGGCATCGCCTCGACCACCTCGAGCAACCAGTGGTCCTCACCCAGTGTGTCCCCGACCATCCGCACCAGTGTCGCAGGTGGCGACGCCCGTGGACACCTTCCTGGGGTCCCCCGACCGAAATCGGAACCCTCGCTCGGAAACGTCCCGGGGTCAGAGCACCTTGGCGAAGTCGAACGTGCGCCAGTGCTCGGGCCGCAGCACGGCGATGACGGTGTCGTCGCCGGGCGGGTTCTGCTCGGCGTACCACGCGCCGAGCTCGGGGCCGAGGTAGCGGGTGGCCATGGACTGGGCGCTCTCGCTGCGCGACTCGACGGTGACGGGGCCTTCGACGCTGACGTACTTGTAGGGCGGGTTCTCGTCCTGCACGGTCATGGTGGCGCGGCCCGCGGCGCGCAGCAGGCGGGCCTTCAACGAACTGCCGTCCATCGAGATCTCGACGACACCACCCTCGTAGCGGTACCAGATGGGCATCGCCAGCGGGCCACGGCCCGGCTCGTCGATGGCCAGGATGCCGACGTGCACGCCGGCCAGGAAGGCGTCGCGTTCGTCGGGGGACATTGCTCCGGTGCTCATGGCCGCAGCGTAGGGCGTCAGGCGGCGCCCACCGCGCGGTCGCCGACGGCCCAGTCGGCCATGGTGCGTTCGTACGCGTGGGCCAGGCACAGCACGTCGACGTCGGCCCGCGGCCCACCGATGAGCTGCATGCCCATGGGCAGTCCGCGTTCGTCGAAGCCCACCGGCACGCTGGCGGCGGGGAAGCCGGCGAACGTCGCGTACGTGGTGACCTCCATCCAGCGGTGGTAGGTGTCCATGGCGCGGTCGCCGATGTGCTGCGGCCAGCGGTCGTCGATGGGGAACGGCCACACCTGCGCGGTGGGCAGCACGAGCACGTCGAAACGCAGCGTCAGCGCCGCCATGGCGGCGTGGTACTCGGTGCGGACGGCTGCGGCGCGGGCGATCTCGGGGGTGGTCAGGGCCAGGCCGCGGTCGATCTCCCACAGCGCTTCGGACTTCAGCAGCTCGCGGCGCGCCGTGTCGGCGGCCAACGGGCCCAGGCCTGCCGACACGAGCAGGTGCCGCCACACCAGCCAGGCGTCCCACACGCGATCGGGCGCCATGGGCAGCGCCACCGGTTCGACGGTGCAACCCAGTTCCTCCAGGCGGCGGAGCCCGTCCTCGCAGCGGTCGAGGATGCCGGGCTCGAACGCCAGATGGCCACCCAGGTCGCCCAACCAGCCGATGCGCGTGCCCTCGGGGTCGACATCGAGCGTGGCCCGCGCGTCGGCCACCGTGGCGAACTCGGCCAGATGCCCCGACAGCGACAGCGGGTCGCGTCGGTCGTAGCCGGCCTGCGTGCCCAGCAGCATCGCCACGTCGAGCACGCTGCGGCCCATCGGCCCCTCGGTGCCCAGTTGGGCCAGGTAGGCGTCGCGGGCGGGGAACGACGGGACGCGCCCCTGGCTGGGGCGGAAGCCGAACACGTGGTTCCACGCCGCCGGGTTGCGCAACGAGCCCATGTAGTCGCTGCCGTCGGCGACGGGCAGCATGCGCGTGGCCAGCGCCACGGCCGCGCCGCCGCTGCTGCCACCGGCCGACCGGGTGGGGTCGTACGCGTTGCGGGTGGCACCGAACACGGGGTTGAACGTGTGTGAGCCCAGACCGAACTCGGGCACGTTCGTCTTGCCGACGACGATGCTGCCGGCGCCCTTCATTCGGCTGACGACGAGCGCGTCGAAGTCGGGCACGAAGTCGGCCAGCAGCGGCGAGCCCGACGTGGTGCGCAGCCCGCGGGTCTCGGCCAGGTCCTTGATGGCCTGGGGAAGGCCGTGCATCCAGCCGCGTGAGAAGTCGGCGGCGATCTCGTCGTCGCAGGTGGTCGCCTCGGCCATCAACACGTCGCGGTCGCGGCGGCTGACGATGGCGTTCACCGCCGGGTTGCGTTCGTCGATGCGATCGAGGAACGCGGCCATCACCTCACGGCACGACACCTCGCGTGCGTGGATGCGTTCGGACAGTTCGGCAGCGCCCAGCGCGGTCAGGTCCACGCCGTGCACTGTGGCACGTTCAGGAACCGCAGGCGGCAGCCGCGAGCATGAACCGCTGCTGCAGCGTGGCGTTCGCGTCGACCACCGGCGGGCCGCTCTTGAACGCAGGCGCCAGCGCGGGGTCGTCGATCACCGTGCGTGCCGCGCACAGCAAGGTCTGCACCTTGGCCGGCGTGTCGGCCTCGGGCGGCACTGCGTTCGCCTCGACCAGGATGGCCGTGGTGGTCGACACCGTCGGTTGCGGCGGCAGCGCGCCGCTCGCGCCGCGTGCGCACACGGTGAACGACACCCGCTGTCCGTCGACCACCGGCGTGGCGGGCGAGCCCATGGCCGCGGTCCACCAGATGACGGCGTCGGCGAACTGCTCGGCCGACATCTCGAACGCGGTGTTCACGGCCAGGCACAGGGGCGAGGTGGGTGTGTCGCGGTAGCTGGTGTAGGTGCCGCCGATCCAGTGGTCGAGCGCGCTGCGCGCCTTCGTCCACGACAGCCAGGCGTCCATCGACACCAGCATCTGCAGCAGCGACAGCGGCTGGTTCTCCGCAACCACGACGGCGCCCTCGGGTGCGGCCGCGACGATGTCGGCGGTCGCCGGCGTGTCGCCCGGCCGCCACGACCACGGGCTGATCAACTGCTCGTCGCTGGGCGGCTGGCTCATCAGTTCGTCCACACCGGCGTTGCCCTTGGCGTCGAACACGGCGTTCACCAGTCGCGGTCCCAGCACGTAGGGCGCGTACTGCAGCTCGGCCAGGGTCCACGGCACCGCGGCCAGTGTGGCGGCGTCGGCGTCGACGGGCGGCGGCTGTGCGGCAGCCGTTTGCTCCTCGGGGGTGAGCGTCGCCCGGTACTGCAGCTCCACCCGCATGGCGTCGGCTTCGGCAGTGGCGCGCATGCCGGCCTCGTCGCTGCGTTCGCGCAGCTCGAAGTGCTGGGCCTGCAGCGCGTGGGTCAGCTGGTGGGCGAGCGCGACGCGCACGGCGGGCGTCAGCTCGGTGCCGCGCACGGCGATGCGGTCGGTGGCCGGCGTGTACGACGCCATCGCGCTCGCCGCGGCCACGGTGGCCTGCGTGGCCACCACATCGCTGCCGTTCGTCAGGCCGAGCGCGTCGAGCACCTCGTTCTCGTAGGCGCGCTGCTCGGACGGGCCGCCCAGGGGTGCGTCCTCCGAGTCGGCGAAGTTGGTCATGAACGTGGGCTCGTCGAGGAAGTCGACGTACACCGGGTGCTCGAACGCCAGGCCGCGTGTGGTCTCGACGAACTGCACCAACTCGAGCACGGTCGGATCCCAGGCGTCGGGGTGGGGGTTCTCGGCGTCGCGGTACTGGCGGTAGGTGAACAGGCCGCCCACCACCAGGCCCATCAGCAGCATCATGCCGAGCAGCCGGTGGGCCACCCCAGAGCCGGCGCCGCGGCGCGAGCTGCCGGCCTTGCCCTTCGGCTTGCGGCCATTGGTGGACGTCACCTTCGACTTCACCTTGGGCGCGCCCGGCACGCCCGCGTACAACTCGCTCGGCGCCATGGTGGGTGCCGCCTTGGGCGGTCCGCCGGGAGCGGCGGCGGTGATGGCGTTCACCGTGGTCAGCTGCACACCCGGCGGCATGGTGGCCACGTCGTGCTGTTTGATCAGCTTCGGCTGGGGCAGAACGGGGCTGAACGGCGGGGGCAGATCGGGGACGCGTGCGGTCCGCGGCGGTGCCTCGAACGTGTTCCCGGGTGCGGCCATACGAGTCTCTATCGGCACGCGCGGGGGTCGGCTTGATGGAACCGTGAAGCTTCCGTCCCTGGTCAGGGGACGAGCCGTACCTCGATCCGCTCGTACCGGTCCATGCGCCGGGGGTCGTGTCGAACCGTTTCAGCCGTGAGCCGGAGGTGCGGGCACCGTTCGCGCAGGCGCTCGAGGGCCACCGTGGTCTGCATGCGGGCGAGCGGCGCACCGATGCAGTAGTGCACGCCCTGCCCGAACCCCAGCGACACCACTTCGGGCCGGCTGATGTCGAAACGCTCGGGTTCGGGCCAGCGCGACGGGTCGCGGTTCGCCGCGCCGAGGGCCACGCGCACGGTGTGGCCGGCGGGCACCACGGTGCCGCGCACCTCCACGTCGTCGAGCGCCAGCCGCGGGGTGGTGGTCTGCTGGTTGGGGTGGTGGTAGCGCAGGATCTCGGTGACGGCGCCGGGCACCAGTTCGGGTCGTTCGCACAGCTGCTGCCACTGGTCGGGGTGGCGCAGCAACAACAGCATGCCGCTGGAGATCATCCGCTCGGTGGTGGTGCCGGCGGCCGTGTACAGGGTGAGGAGCGCCGCCTGGATCTCGTCGTCGGTGAGCGTCTCGCCCTGTTCCTCCGCCTGCACCAACGCCGACACCAGGTCGGCCTGCGGGGCGCGGCGACGCTGCTCGACCACCTCGCGGATGGTGTCGAGCTGCCACACGAGCGCAGCGCGACCGGCGTCGCGCTGGTCCTCGCTCGCGGTCGGGTCGCCCAGGCGTTCGGTGTCCTCGAACGACGCACGGAAGCGGTCGCGGGCGTCGGTGGGGATGCCGATCATCTCGGACGCGATGGTGATGGTGAGCGGGAACGCCAGCCGGGTGACCAGGTCGAGCGTGCCGTCGGCCATGCCGTGGTCGACCAGCTCGTCGACCAGCTGCAGCACTCGCGGGCGTTGCTGGTCCACCGCCGCCCGGCTGAACGCCTGCTGCACCAGCTGGCGGATGCGGGTGTGTGCCGGCGGGTCCTTCATGTTGAACGAGTGCAGCACCACCTGCTGGGCGCGCACGAAGGGGTCGTCCAGATCGGGCACTGCCCGGTGTCGCGGTGCGACACCGGGCAGCGAACCCTTCTTCGTCCATTCGCTCGACAGGCGTGGGTCGCGCAGTGCGGCCGTGACGTCGTCGTAGCGGGTGAGCAGCCAGTAGCCGTACGGGCTGCGATGTACCGGGTCGTGCTCGCGCAGCCACGCGAGCGTGGGTGCCGGGTCCTCCAGGAACTCGCGGGAGTGCAGGTCGAGCGGTGTCATACGGGCGCCCAGCTGGGCACCCGGCGGACACTACATGCCCAGGATCTTCGCCTTCTGAGCCGCGAACTCTTCCTCGGTGAGGATGCCCGCGTTCTTCAGCTCGGCCAGCTTCGTGAGCTGGGCGATGGTGTCGTCGCCACCCGCGGCGGGGGCAGCGGGTGCAGCGGCCGGCGGCGGGGCGGCTGCAGCCTGCTGCTGAGCGGCCATCTGCGCGGCGACCTGGGCCTGGACCTGGGCGTCGATGGCGGCCTGCTGCTGCATCTGCTGGTAGGCGGCGGCGTCGGCGGCCTGCTGGGCGCCGGCAGCCTGCTTCTGCTGAGAGTGGCCGACCACGGCGCTGGCCGTGCCGGCCACGACGGCCGTGCGGGCCATCGTGCCGATGAGGGTGGGGCGTCCCATACGCATTCCACGTCGCATGTTCGTGTGCTCCTTGTGTGAAGAGTTCGGTGTCAGAGGGTGATGAGGATGAAGAGGTGTGTCGAGGTACGAGGGCCGGCGGTCAGCTGGGCATCGTGTCGGCGGCCAGCTGGGCCAGCTCGTGCGGGATGCGGCCACCGACGATGAGCTCGCCACCGGCGTTGCGCACGGCTTCGGCGAACGGCAGGGCCCACAGGTCCTCCCACACCAGCAGCGCAGCGGTGCTGTTGTCGTCCATCACCTCGGCGGCGGTGAGGATGTCGTCCTCGTTGAGCAGGCCGGCGACGCCGTCGAGGTGGGCGAAGCCGAAGCCGTCGCCCTCTTCACCCGCGTCGTACTCGTCCCACACGATGTTGCCCTCGGTGTCCTTGCTGATGAACACGACGTCGATGAGGCGCACCGTCTTCGACTCGATGAGATCGGCGAGGGCGGGGATGATCTCACCCTTGAACTGGTTCCCAGGGAACTGGATGATGATGAATTCGACCGGTCCGATGGCCATGGGGCTGTCCTTCCTGAGTGCCGTGGTGGGCCACGGCGGCGTTCCGAGTGAATGGCGGGGCTGAGTATTCCACCCTTGGTCACCGCTGTGATCACCCGCGTCGGGTGACCTTTCGTGGTCGGCCGAAGGCGTACCGTGTCGTCCATGTCCGACGAGCCGACCGTAGCCGCCACCACCGACACCCCGTCGCCGACTCGTGGGAAGCGGCTCGGCCGTCGGATCACCGCCGGCGTGGCGGTG
Organism: uncultured Acidimicrobiaceae bacterium; assembly: GCA_966112835.1. Taxonomy (GTDB): domain Bacteria; phylum Actinomycetota; class Acidimicrobiia; order Acidimicrobiales; family Ilumatobacteraceae; genus UBA668. Next base: position 9,402 of record CBHWEI010000050.1, on the reverse strand, counting down.
GTCCTGGCCGTCGCGTTGTTCCTGGTGGCGACGGCCGGCATCTGGGCCAAGCGCACCGTGTTGAGCGCCGACCGGGTGGTCGCCGCCGTCGACGCCGCGGCGCAGGACCCGGCCGTGGTCGACGCCCTGTCCACGCGCATCACCGCCGAGATCGTCAGCCTGGTCGACATCTCCACCATCGTCGAGGACGTGCTGCCCGACGGGCTGGACCGTCTGGGCCTCATCATCGAAGCCGCGGTCACCCGGGTCATCCACGACAAGGTGGCCGACGTGGTGGGCAGCCCGCGTGGTCGGGCGCTGCTCGAGGCCGCGGTCCGCAAGGCGCACCAGGCGGTCATCAGCGTGCTCGAGGGCGACGGCCTGGGCCTGGACGCGTTCTTCGTGAAGGTCGACGGCGAGGTTCGCCTGGACACGGTGCCGCTGCTGGTGGCCACCATCGGCGCACTGCAGGACGAGGGCGTGCTGCCCGGCGGGTTCGACCTGTCGGCCGTCATCAACGCCGCCAACAGCTCGGCCGCCGTGGCACTGCTGGCCAAGATCTTCGGCGTGCAGGTGCCCGACGACTTCGGCCAGATCACCATCCTGAACGCCGCCCAGGTCGAGAAGGCCTCGGCCACGCTCAGCACCGCGCAGCGTGCGCTGGCCATCTTCGAGAAGGGCACCGTGCTGCTCGCACTGCTGGCGTTCGCCTTCATCGGTCTGGCCCTGTGGTTGTCGCTCGACCGTCGCCGCATCACCTCGCAGCTGCTGCTGGGCATCGGCATCGGTGCGCTGGTCATGCGCATCGCCATCGATCAGGTGGTGTCGGCCATCGACAAGGCCATCGACAAGGCGGGCGCGAAGGCCGCCGCGGTGAACATCACCGAGGAACTCACGTCATCGCTGGCGAAGATGCTCATGGTGATGGCCATCGTCGGCATCGCCACGGGCCTCATCGCCAAGTTCCTGAAGCCGGCCGCCGACGGCTCGCCGTCGAAGCTCGGCTCGCTGGTGGTGGCCAACCCCGACATCGCCCGCATCGCCATCGTGGGACTGGGCCTGACGGTGCTGTTCATCGTGGGCATCGGGTTCTGGGTGGTCGTGCTGGTGGCGTTGCTCGTGGTGTCCGGCGTGCTGTACGTGAACCGCCACTCGGCGGCTGTCGCCACCTGACCGCCTGCCAGACTGCGGGCATGGCTCCCGTCGCGGTCACCGCCTCCGTTCGTCGCCTGGTGCAGGACATGCCCAAGGCCGAGCTGCACCTGCACCTCGACGGCTGCGTCAAGCCCATCGCCGCGCTGGAACTCGCCGCGCTGCACCAGGTCGACGCGCCCACCACGTACGAGGGAATGTTCCAGGTGCTCACCGCACCGGTGCAGGCGCCGTCGCAGGCCGAGTTGCTGCGTGCCTTTGATCTGCCGCTGCGGTTGCTGCAGTACCCCGACGCGCTGGCGCGCGTGGCCCGCGAACTGGTGGAGGACAAGGCCGCCGACCGGGTGAAGTTCATGGAGATCAAGTGGGCGCCGGCGTTGCACTGCGATCAGGGCCTGTCCATCGACGACGTCATCGAGGTGGTGGCCGACGCGACCCGTGAAGCCGCAGTGCGGTGCGGTGTGGAGGCCCGGCTGTGCGTGGTCGGCTTCCGGGCGCACAGCCCGGAGCGCAACGTGGAGGTGGCCGAGGCCGCGGTTCGCTTCCGCGACCACGGCGTGACCGGCTGGGACTTCGCCGGCTACGAGGCGGCCGACCCCGACCCCACCCCGCACGCCGAGGCGTTCCGCGTCGCCCGCGACGGCGGGCTGGGCATCACCGTCCACGTCGGCGAACTGGTCGACGACGGGTCGCTGGTGCGGCGGGCGCTCACCCTGTTCCCCGATCGCATCTCACACGGGCCGTGGTCGGTGGCAGCGCCCGACGTGGTGGCCACACTCATCGAGCGCGGCGTGACGCTGGACCTGTGCCCCACCAGCAACATGCAGGCCTCCACCGTGGCGACCCTGGCCGAGCACCCGCTGCCCACCCTGCTGCGCATGGGCGTGCCGGTGACCATCAACACCGACGACTTCACCATCTCCGACATCACGCTGTCGGAGGAGTACCTCAACTGCATCCAGTCGTTGGGCATTACCCTGCCCGAGCTGTGGGCGTGCAACCTGCACGCGCTCGACGTCGCCTTCGTCGATGTGCCCACCCGCGCCCGCCTGCGCGACGAGTTCCGCGCCTGGGCTGCCCTCATCCCCGAGCTGGCCCCTTCCTCCCGAACTTGAGTTCTGCGTGACGCCCTACCTCCCGAACTCGGGTGCTGCGTGACGCCCTCGCGCCGGCGCTGGACATCGGGGCCGGCATCGTGCACGCTGCCGGCGTGACGGTCCACGCGACGATCGACGAGCCGGTCCTGCGCCGGCTCTCGCCCATCGAGTTCTCGGCCGCCAGCGGAGCCGTGCACTACGTACTCGCCTGGACGGCGATGGTGTTGGCCTTCTGGGGGTCGAGCGGGCCGGGGCAGGGGTTGTTCCTCGTGTTCGTCGGTTACGTGACAGCGTTCTCGCTGTGGGCATTCCTGCGCACACGGGCGCTCGCCGTCTACCTGTCGGCCCGTCCGACACGGAACGCGCCGAGTCTGGCCCTGCACCTCTTCGGCGGCATCGTCGTGTTGATCGCCGGGTTGATCTTCGGGTGGGCACTGGGCGTCTACGGCGTCGCCTTCGCGGCCGTGGGCGCGGCCTTCGTGGTCCCGGCGCTGAGCACGCGCTGGGCAGTCGGCGACGATGCCACCATCGCTCGCCGCCGTCCAGGCGTGGTGAGCGGTTCGTTCCTCGCCGCGCTGCTCGTGGTCTTCACGCTCGCATCCTTCGCGCTGCTGCTGGCGGCGTTCCTCGCGCTCTCACCCAGCGACCCCTGACGCCTCCTCCCGAACTTGAGTTCTGCGTGGCGCCCTTCCCACCGAACTTAAGTTCTGCGTGACGGGGCTCAGCGCGGCAGTGGGTTCGGGCCGGTCGCGGTGACCAGTGCCTGTGGCACCCAGTCCTTCACGTGGCGGAACCCGCTCGGGAACGGGCCGGCGTCGAGCTCGACCGAGTCCTTCAGCGACCGTCGATAGAACTTCACATGGGTGAAGTCCTCGAACAGGATGTACACGGGATCGGGGTTGCTCGAGGGGCCCTGGAACTGCTGGCCGGTCAGCACCGGTTTGTGCTCGTCGACGAACCGGTCGAACGTGGTGTCGCCGACCACGACGCCGAGGTGCTCCAACCCCATCTTGTAGACGCGCTGGTGCACGGGCGGGATGAGCTCGATGAGAGGCACTTCGGCGCCGTCGAGGACCTGGAGCGGTTCGGCGAGCACGATCAACGAGATCGGCCGGCCGTTCCACACGTTCTCACTGTTGGCCACGGCGTGACGTTCCAGCTGCCCTCGCACCCGGACGTACTGGTCCCACTCGGGAAGCCGGTAGGCGAGGTGTGACATCGAGTACGGAGCGATGTCGATGCCGCGCTCGGCCAGCCGGTCGCGCTGCAACGCGACGAACGCGCGATAGTCCCCGATGATCTCCTCGACCGGATCAGCCATCAGCTCGCTCCTCTCGACGTGGTGTCGATTGTCGATGCCGTACGGCTGGCCGTCAATGAGCGCGTGGTCTAGGGGCGGACGAGGAATTTCTGGCCGGTGGCCTGGCGGGCGTAGACGGCGATGTTGGCCGGGTCGATGGCCTCGTCGAGCGACACCTCGTGCGTGTAGTGGCTGGCGAAGGTGGTGGTCAGTTCGGCCACCACGCGTTCGCGCAGGCGGACCATGCCCTCCAGGCCCAGCTTGCCCAGGAACGGGGTGAGCAACCAGCCGCCGATGCCCCACGACATGCCGAAGTTGCGCTGGAACTCGGTGGGGCTGCGGTCCAGCCCGCCGTAGATGTACACCTGCTTGTGCACGTCGCTGCCGTACCGGTTGTAGGTGGTGGCCGAGGCGTTGATGGCCGTCTCCATGGCGGCCAGGATCTGGCCGGCCAGCCGGCCACCGCCGGTCGCGTCGAACGCGATGGTGGCGCCGGTGGCGACCAGCGCGGCGGTCAGGTCGTCCATGAACGTCGGCAGGCTCGAGTCGCACACGTGCACGGCGCCCTGGGCGCGCAGCAGGTCGGCCTGCTCGGGCCGGCGGACGATGTTCACCAGCGGCACGTCGTCGCTCAGGCAGATGCGGTTCAGCATCTGGCCCAGGTTGCTGGCGGCGGCCGTGTGCACCAGGCCGGTGTGGCCCTCCATGCGCATCGTCTCGACCATGCCCAGCGCGGTGAGCGGGTTCACGAAGCAGCTCGCGCCCTGCGCGGGGTCGATGTCGTCGGGCAGCACCATGCACATGAACGTGCCGACGTTGCGGTACTCGGCGTAGGTCGCGCCACCCACCATGGCCACCCGCTTGCCCAGCAGCGCCTGCGCGTCGGGGTTGGCGCCGGCGGCGACCACGATGCCGCAGCACTCGTTGCCCACCGGCATCGACTCGCCCACGCGGGCGCGCAGGCCCGGCATGACGGCCGCAGGGATGGGCGCGGTGACCACGCGCCCGTCGGCGGTGTCCGCTGCCGCCGCTTGCCCGACGTCGGCCATGCCCAACAGCAGACCGAGGTCGCTCGGGTTGATGGGTGCGGCCTCGATGCGGACCAGCACCTCGTGGTCGGCGGGCACCGGCACCGGTGTGTCGACGATGGACAGTGCCAGCCGGCCGCTGCCGTCGGCCTCGGCCATGACGAGGGAGCGCAGTTGGCGCATGGAGGTGGGGAGATCGCTCATGCGCCGATGGTAGGTGGCGGGCGAGCGGCGGTCGACAGCCCCTCGCGGGCGGGCTTCGGGACCGGCGTTCTACGATGAGCCGATGGGGTACGACGTGCAGCTCGCCGACCGCATCCGCGAGTTGCTCGCCGACCAGGGAGATGTGACCGAATCGGCCATGTTCGGTGGCGTCGCGTTCATGGTCGCGGGCCACATGGCGATCACCGCGAGCAACCAGGGCGGCATCCTGGTTCGGGTCGACCCGGCGACGGCCGATCGCCTGGTGGACCGTACGGGAGCGACGGTCGCGATCATGCGCGGCCGTCCGATGGACGGGTGGCTGCGCGTCGACGACCAGCGTCTGCGCACGCGCCGACAACTGCAGGCATGGGTGCAGCGGAGCAGCGACTTCGTGCGAGGCCTGCCGCCGAAGCAGCCACGTCGCTAGGGTCGGGCGATGGATCGGCGGACGCGGCTCGCGGTCATCGGGGCGATCGTGGCCATGGTGGTGCTGGTGCTCGCCGCCTCGTCGGGGCCGCTCGACGTGTGGCGCACGCCCACGTCCGATGGCGACGTCCCCACGCTCACCACCGACCCGCCGCAGGAGATCCGCCCACAGGAGCCGCAGGACGAGGGCCGTCGCGACGTGCCCGGCTGGATCGGCACCCTCAGCAAGGCGATCGGTGTGGTCGCGGCCCTGGCCGCACTGGTCGGGGCGCTGGCCATGCTGCGGCTGTTGCGCATGCCGCGCTTCGTCCGTACCGCGCGCCTCCGCCGGCGCGAAGCCGGGTCCGGGGTGCTGCCGGAGGTGGAGGACGGCGCGGTCACGGTCGACGTCGTCGCGGCGCGCACGGCGCTGCTGGGCGGCACGCCACGGAACGCGATCGTCGCCTGCTGGATGCAGTTGGAACGCGATGCGGCCGCAGCCGGGTTGGGGCGCCTGCCGGCCGACACCCCAACCGAGTACGTCGAGCGGGTCATCGGCGGGTCGTCGGTGGACCCCGAGCCAATTCGCGACCTCGCCGCGCTCTACCGCGAGGCCCGCTTCTCGCGCCACGACCTGAGCGACGCCCACCGGACGCACGCGCTCGACGCGCTCGAGCGGGTGGAGCGGGCACTGGTGGTGCGCGTCGGCGTGGCCGATGCGGCCGATGCGGGCGGTGCGGCATGACGTGGCGCCGGCTCGTCGTGCTCGCCGGTGTCTGGGGGCTGCTCGCGCTCGCGCTGTGGGCCAGCGACGCGCGCCCCGCGGTGTTCGTGATCGGCGGGATCGTGGCGGCCATCGGCTCGGCGTTGTTCGTGTTGACCGACCTGGCCGACTCGGTGGACGGCGTGGAGTGGACCCGTGCGTCGCGCCGCCCCCGCGAGGTGAACCGCCCGGACCCGCGCGTGTCGTCGCTGCGCAGCAAGGCCCAGGGCAGTTGGTGGTCGGGCGCCACCGACCTGGGCGACACGTTGGTCGACCTGGTCGACGACCGCCTGCAGGCCCACCACCGCGTCGACCGCGAGACCGACCCGCAGGCCGCGGCGGCGTTGCTGACGCCGGCCTTGCGCGCGCTGGTCGACGCACCGCGACGCGCGTCGATGTCGCCGCGCGAACTGAACGAACTGCTCACCGACATCGAGGCGCTGTGAGCCCGATGCCATCACCGAACCCCGAGGACACCCCCCGATGACCGATCATCCCACCACCATCGATGTCGCCCGCACGTCGGCTCTCGCACAGGAGGTGCTCGACGAGGTGAACCGCGCCGTCGTCGGCAAGCGCTCGGCGTTGACGCTGCTGTTGTGCGGTGTGCTCGCCGGCGGGCACGTGCTGCTGGAGGACCTGCCCGGTCTGGGCAAGACGCTCGCGGCGCGCTCGTTCGCGCAGACGTTGGGCCTCACGTTCACCCGCGCCCAGTTCACCCCGGACCTGCTGCCGGCCGACCTGACGGGGTCGTTCGTGTACGACCAGCGGGTGAGTGAGTTCGTGTTCCGCAAGGGACCGCTGTTCACCGGGTTGCTGCTCGCCGACGAGATCAACCGCACCCCGCCGAAGACGCAGTCGGCCTTGCTGGAGGCCATGCAGGAGCGGCAGATCACGGTGGAGGGGCAGACGTTCGCGCTGGAGGCGCCGTTCCACGTGCTTGCCACCGCGAACCCGGTGGAGTACGAGGGCACCTACCCGCTGCCCGAAGCCCAGCTGGACCGCTTCCTCATGCGCATTAGCTTCGGGTATCCCACGCCCGACGAGGAGTGGGAGGTGCTCAACCGTCGCGTCGAGCGCCGCGAAGAGGCGCAGGCGCTGCGGGCCGTGGTCGATGCGGCCACGCTGTCGTCCATGCAGGCGGCGGTCGAGACCGTCGACGTCGACCCCGACGTCAGCCGCTACTGCGTCGACCTCACCGTCGCCACCCGCTCGCACCCGCACGTGCAGATCGGCGCGTCACCGCGTGGTGCGCTCGCGCTGCTGCTGTGCGCCCGCGCGCATGCGGTCATCGACGGGCGCGACTTCGTGACGCCCGAGGACGTGAAGGCCGTTGCCGCGGCAGTGCTGCCGCACCGCATGAGCATCCGGCCCGAGCTGTGGTTGACGAAGGCCTCGGGCGCGACCGTGACGGCCGACGTGCTGGCGTCGGTGCCCACCCCCACCCCGGGAACGGTGCCCGGCTCGTGAGCCCTGCCGACGGCTGGCGCCCCACGGCCGCGCACGTGCGCGCCATGGTGGTGACACTCGCGTTCGCCATCGCGGCCGTGCTGGCACGCCGGCCCGACGTGCTGGTGTTGGCGACGCCGTTCTTCGGCGCCACCGTGTGGGCGGTGGTGCGCCGCCCGACGCAGGCGCCCACCGTGCAACAACGCATCGGCCACCGGACGCTTCGGGAAGGCGACGCGACCACATGGCACGTCGACGTCGACGACCCGGAGGGCCGCATCGACGACGTGGCGGTGCTGCTGGAGGGGCCCGAGTGGCTGGATCGCCGACCGCTCGACGGCCAGGTGGTGGCCGCGTTGCACGACGACGGCGACGAGGCGCTCGACGTGGTGGTGCGGTCCACCCGGTGGGGCCGGCGTCGCGTCGGCCCGGCGGTGGTGGTGGCCACGAGCGCGTGGGGCGCGTTCCGCTGGACGGCCCGGCCGGACTCGCAGGGCGCGTCGTTGCTCACCCTGCCGCAGACATCGCGGTTCGATGCGGCGGCGCCGCCGGTGCACGTGCCGGGCCTCATCGGCGTGAACCGCTCGCCGCGGCAGGGCTCGGGCAACGAGTTCGCCGGCATCCGCCCGTTCCAACCGGGCGACCGGCTGCGCCGCATCCACTGGCCACGGTCCATCCGAGCCGGCACGTTGCACGTGTCGGCCACCTGGGCCGATCACGACCGTCACGTGGTGCTGCTCGTCGACGCGCTCGACGACGTTGGCGACAGCGAGGGCATCGACGGGCGGGCGTCCAGCATGGACATCACCGTGCGGGCCGCCGGTGCGATCGCCGAGCACTACATCCACGCCGGCGACCGGGTGGCCATGGTGGTGCTGAGCGCCCGTGGCCTGCAGCGCGTGCCACCGGCCACCGGCTATCGCCATCTGCGCCGCCTGCTGGAGGTGATGTCCGACATGCAGCCCACCGGCGCGATGCGCGACGACGGGCGCGTGCCACGCGGCCTGGGAGACGGCGCGTTGGTGGTCATGCTCTCGCCGCTCATGTCGGCCGCGGCGCTGCGCCGCGCGCTGGTCATCGCCGATGCCGGCATCTCGTTGCTGGTGGTGGATTGCCTGCCCACCGACATCGTCCGTCAGGACCCGGGCGACCCGTACGTCGGGCTGGCCTGGCGCATCGAACTGCTCAAGCGCGAGCGCGAGGTGCGGCGCATGCGCGAGGCCGGCATCGCCGTGGTGCCGTGGCGTGGCCCCGGCAGCCTCGACGCAGTGCTGCGCGACCTGCAGCACCATGCCGGCACCCGCCTGCGGAGGTCGCGATGAGCGAGCAGGCGTTGGTCGATTCGTGGTGGCTCACCACTCGCGCTCGCGGTGTCGGCCTGGTGCTGCGGGTGCTGGTGCTGGTGTGCCCCCTGGTGGCGCTGGCGTGCATCCGGGTCGCGGGCACCGCCACGCCGTTCATCGAACTGATCGTGGTGGGGCTGACCATGTACTGCACCGTCGTGCCCGACGGGCACGTGGGCCTGCTGGTGGTGTTGCTCATCGGCATCGACTGGCTCGTCCGTGTCGACGACACCACCACCCCGTGGGCGCTGGTCGTGGCGCTGGTGCTGCTGGTGTTCCACACCGCCCTGGCCGCTGCCGGCATCGCCGCACCCGCCGCCGTGTGGACGCCAGCGATGCGCCGTCGCTGGCTGCGCCGGACCGCCGTGTTGGCGTTGGCCTGCGTGGCCAGCTGGTTGCTCGTTGCCGCGGTGAACGTCTACGAGCTGGCGGCCAGCTCGGCGTTGGTGGGTGCCGCACTGCTGGTGCTGATGGTGGCGGGCATGTGGGCCCGCGACCTCACCTTGGGTGACGGAGCCCTCCGCCGCCGGCGATGAGGAACGCACCGTCCGAGTGCCAGGCCCGCGTCCGAGTGCCACACCGCCGTGCGGGTGCTCACGCACACCCGGGGTGTGAGTGGCCACACCGATGCCCCCGCCCCCCTGGCCGCAGCCGACCAGGAGGGGTTCGCAGATAGGCGGGG
>CBHWEI010000049.1:0-17335 GCA_966112835.1 uncultured Acidimicrobiaceae bacterium | reverse complement strand
GCATCAACCGCGGCATCCTGCTGCCGCCGGGCCTCGACGAGCAGTGGCTCATCTCCATGATGCACAGCGACGACGAGGCCATGCAGTACGCCGCGGTGTTCCAGGAGTTCGTCGACGAACTGGTGCGCTGAGCCGGGGGAGCGGCGCGGTCAGCTCGACCAGCGCCGCTCGTCCTGGTACCGGTAGGTGCTCACCGGAGTGCTCCACCGCTTGCGGCGGCGCATCATCCCCGTCCCCACCAGCAACGCCAGGGCGACGCCCACCAGCAGCAGTTCCAAACCCACCAGCAAGGGCAACGAGTCGTCGGCCAGTGCGGCCGGCATGTCGGCCCACGGGCTGTCGCTCAGCGCGGGCACCACGAACTTGGGCACCACGTAGCCCAGCAACGCCGCCACCAGACCGAGCAGCAGCAGCCCCAGCCCCAGGCTGCGGAACAGCGCGGCGCGTTCAGGGTGGGCGGCGAGGCCGAGCACCAGCAGGGCCAGCGTGGCGAGCGCGGCGATGGGCACCAGCCAGCCGAGGATGCTGGCGGCCACCTCGAGCACGCCCAACGTGGGTACCGGCACCTCGATGGGTTGGGCGATCGCCATGGCCTGGTTCTGCGTGGCGTCGACCAGTTGCTGCGACGAGATGACGACCGGCTCGTCCTGCTCGCCGATGAGGTGCGCGTGCACGTCGTGGATGACGCCCTTCATCAGGTCGGCGCCGGGCTTGGTGCCGGCCACCAGCGCGACGCGGTCGCGCAGCGCCTGCTCGGTGAGGTTCGGGTCGCCGGGGGCGATGGTGGCGGCCTGCTGGGCGAGATCGGCGGCGATGACACCCACCAGCTCGTCCTTGATCGCGGTGTTCTGGAGGATGACGTCGGCGTGCTCGGCCGAGTAGTCGGGGTCGAGCGCGGTGCGCTGCAGCAGGAAGCCGGCCAGCATCAAGCTGGCGCAGGCATAGGCGAGGCCGAACAGCAGGCCGGCGAGTGTTCGACGCACGGGCGACAGTCTGGCGGGAAAGCGCGCGAGGTTCTATACCATGGGGGGTATGAGTCGTCCGATGCCCTCCACCGCCACCATGTTCCGACGCGCGGCGGTGTTGACGTGTCCTCGTTGCGGCAGTCGCAAGACGTTCATCAAGCACTGGCTCGGCCGGCACGAGCGGTGCCGTTCGTGCGGTATCCAGTGGCACCGCGAGCACGGCTTCGAACTGGGCCCCATCGCGCTGAACGTGGTGTTCACGTTCGGCAGCCTGGCCATCATCATGACCACCGCGTTCATCGTCACGGCGCCCGACTACAACGTGCTGCACCTCACGCTGCTCGTGCTCGGCGCGGCCCTCCTGCTGCCGCTGGTGTACCACCCGTTCACCTACACGCTGTGGCTCGCGTTCGACCTCGCCGCCCACTCGCCCGACGAGCGCGAGCTGGCCGAGGCCGACGCCGCGGTCAGCGCCGGCCATGGCGCACCGGGGACGGCGAGCGCGCCGAGCATCGAAAGTCCGTAGAGATACTTGATCGAACGGTTGTTCGTAGTTACAGTGATGTCGTTCGAACGCACCATCCGAGTTGTCGGGCGGTTCGGGGCAGCGCAGCACTCCTTCCGGAAACCCTGTCACACCCCCTCCGTACGGTGACCCGCATCGAGGCCACCCGGCCTCCCACGGCAGACACGCCACGCAACACAGGCAGGAAACGGAGCAACAGTGAGCAACGATCGCGAAAAGGCACTCGACGTCGCATTGGCGGCCATCGACAAGCAGTTCGGCAAGGGGTCCATCATGCGGATGGGCGAGAAGGGCTCCATGGCCATCTCCGCCATCCCCACCGGCGCCATGGCGCTCGACGTGGCCCTCGGCGTCGGCGGCCTGCCGCGCGGTCGCGTCGTCGAGATCTACGGCCCGGAGTCGTCGGGTAAGTCGACGCTCGCCATGCACGTGGTGGCCGAGGCCCAGCGCAACGGCGGCATCTGCGCTTACATCGACGCCGAGCACGCCATGGACCCGGTGTACGCCCGGGCCATCGGGGTCGACATCGACCAGCTGCTCATCAGCCAGCCCGACACGGGCGAGCAGGCGCTCGAGATCGCCGACATGCTCGTGCGCTCGGGTGCGCTCGACGTGGTCGTGGTCGACTCGGTCGCCGCCCTCACCCCTCGCGCCGAGATCGAGGGCGAGATGGGCGACTCGCACGTGGGTCTGCAGGCCCGCCTCATGAGCCAGGCACTGCGCAAGCTCACGGCGAACCTCAACAAGACCAACACCATCATGATCTTCATCAACCAGCTGCGCGAGAAGATCGGCGTCATGTTCGGCTCGCCCGAGACCACCCCCGGTGGCCGTGCGCTGAAGTTCTACTCGTCGGTCCGCCTCGACATCCGCCGCATCGAGTCCATCAAGGACGGCGCCGAGGTCGTGGGCAACCGCACCCGGGTGAAGGTGGTCAAGAACAAGGTGGCTCCGCCCTTCCGTCAGGCCGAGTTCGACATCATGTACGGCAAGGGCATCAGCCGCGAGGGCTCGCTGCTCGACATGGCTGTCGAGATGGGCATCGTCAAGAAGTCCGGTGCCTGGTTCACCTACGAGGGTGAACAGCTCGGCCAGGGTCGCGAGAACGCGAAGAACTACCTGACCGAGAACACCGAAGTGATGGTCGAGATCTCCGAGAAGGTGAAGGTCCAGGCCGGCATCGGCGACGTCGACGCCGAGGAGTTCAGCGACGCCGACGAAGAGCCCATCGACATCGACTGAGGGTCGCTGGCATGGCCGTACCGGCACACCTCAGCCTGGTGACGCTCGGCGTCACGGATCTCGGGCGGTCGATCGCGTTCTACGAGGCGTTGGGCTGGCAACGGTCCAACGCCTCGGAGGACTCCATCTTGTTCTTCGCCCGCGGCGCCGACACCCTCGCCCTGTGCGGCGTCGTGGCGCTCGCGGACGATGCCCGGCAGGCGCCCCCCACCGGCGGCTCCGGGCATCGCCGTGAGTTCCGTGGCGTCGCCCTGGCGATCAACCTCGCCTCGCCGGCCGGTGTCGACCGGGTGGTCGCCGAGTTCGTCGCCGCCGGTGCCGAACCGGTGAAGGCGCCGGTGCGGGCCGAGTGGGGTGGCTATTCCGGCTACGTCGCCGACCCCGACGGTCACCTGTGGGAAGTGGCGTACAACCCGTACTCGCCCGAGTGGGCGGCACCGGGTTCGGATTGAGCGTCGGCAGCCGCCGGTAACCTCGTACGCCTATGGCTCGGGGCTATGTCGTGCGCACCTTCGGGTGCCAGATGAACGAACACGACTCGGAACGCATCGCGGGCCTGCTCGAGTCCGACGGGTTCGTGCCCGTCGAGTCCGAGTCCGACGCCGACGTGGTGGTGCTGAACACCTGCTGCATTCGTGAGAACGCCGACAACAAGCTGTACGGCAGCCTTGGCTGGCTGAAGCAGTGGAAGGACCAGGGCGACGACCGCCAGATCGTGGTCGCCGGGTGCCTGGCCCAGAAGGACCGCGACCTGGTCGCCCAGAAGGCGCCGTGGGTCGACGTGGTGCTCGGCACCCACAACGTGCACCGTGCGGCCGAACTGGTCGACCACGCCCGCACGCACGGTCCCATCACCGAGATCTTCGACGAGGCGGTGCTCGACGACCACGCGCTGTTCCCCAGCACGCTGCCGGCCGTGCGCGAGACCTCGTACAACGCCTGGGTCACCATCCAGATCGGCTGCGACAACCACTGCGCGTTCTGCATCGTGCCGGCCGTGCGCGGCCGCGAGATCAGCCGCCCGTTCGACGACGTGGTCGCCGAAGTGCGCGACCTGGCCGCGAACGGTGTCACCGAGGTCACCCTGCTGGGCCAGAACGTGAACAGCTACGGACGCGACCTGCAGTTGGCCGCCCGTCAGCAGGGCGACGACGAGGCCCGTCTGCGGCCGCTGTTCGGCGAGTTGCTGCGTGATGTCGGCTCGGTGCCGGGCATCCGCCGGGTGCGCTACACCAGCCCGCACCCCAAGGACATGCGCCCCGACACGTTCGCCGCCATGGCTGCCACGCCGACGGTGTGCGAGCACCTGCACTACCCGCTGCAGTCGGGCAGCGACCGGGTGCTGGCGTTGATGCACCGTGGCTACACCGCCGAGCGCTACCTCGAGCGGCTGGCCCAGGCCCGCGCGGCCGTGCCCGACCTGGCCGTCAGCACCGACATCATCGTCGGCTTCCCGGGCGAGACCGAGGACGTCTTGGTGCGCACGCTGGAGGTGGCCGCGGCCGCCGAGTACGACTACGCCTACACGTTCCAGTTCTCGCCGCGGCCGGGCACCGAGGCCGCCGAGATGGCCGATCGGTTCATCGACCCGGCCGTGGTGACCGAACGGTTCCAACGGCTGCGGGTGGTGGTCGAGCGCAGCGCGCTGGCCAAGCACCTGGCACGCGTCGGCCGCATCGAAGAGGTCATCGTGGAAGGCCCGAGCAAGAAGGACCCCTGTGTGCTGTCGGGTCGCACCCGGCAGAACAAGCTGGTGCACTTCCCGGCCACGCAGCCGTTGCGGGTCGGCTCGTACGCGCTGGTCGAGGTCACCTCGGCCGCGCCGCACCACCTGATGGGCCGCTTCGTCGAGCTCGTCGCCGAGCCGTCGCACAAACGGCGCATCCCCGTGCTCGCCGGGTGAGTGACCGGCTGGTGGTGCTGGGCCCGACCGCGTCGGGCAAGAGCGACGTGGCCATGGCGTTCGCCCGTCGGCACCCGGGCACCGAGATCGTGGCCGTCGACGCCATGCAGGTGTACCGGCGGATGGACATCGGCACGGCCAAACCGACCGCCGACGAACGCGCCGCGGTGCCGCACCACGGTGTGGACCTGGCCGAGCCGTCGGCCGAGTTCGCCGTGGCCGAGTTCGCCGCCGCGGCCACCGCAGCGATCGACGACATCGAACGGCGCCGTGGGCGGCCGCTCCTGGTGGCCGGCACCGGGCTGTACCTGCGTTCGCTCACCGACCCGATGGACCTGCCCGGCCGGTGGCCCGACATGCGTGCCGAACTGGAGCAGCGGCTGGCCGCCGAGGGCCCCGAGGCGCTGCACGGCACGCTGGCGGGGCTCGATCCGCTGGCCGCCTCGCGCATGGAGCCCACCAACTCGCGGCGCATCGTTCGTGCGCTGGAGGTGACGCTGGGCAGCGGGTCACCGTTCAGCTCGTTCGGGCCGGGGATCGACCAGTACCCATCGGTGCCGTTCGTGCAGGTCGGGCTGCGCTGGGAACGTCCGGTGCTGGCCGAGCGCATCGCCGAGCGGGTGCACCGCATGATGGCCGCCGGGCTGCTGGCCGAGGTGGAAGGGCTGCTGGCCGAGCCCGATGGACTGTCACGGACCGCCCGCCAGGCGCTGGGCTACAAGGAGCTCATCGCCCACCTCGACGGTGAGTGCTCGCTCGACGAGGCCGTCGACACCATCATCCTGCGCACCCGGCAGTTCGCCGTCCGTCAGGAGCGATGGTTCCGCCGCGACCCCCGCGTACGCTGGGTGCACATCGAGCACGATCCGGTGGCCGAGGTGCTGCCGGTCCTCGAACGGATCGCATGAGCACTCGCACCCTCACCCTCACCAAGCACCACGGCCTGGCCAACGACTTCCTGGTGGTGTTCCACCCCGAGGTCGACGACCTGCCCGCGCTCGCCCGGCAGTTGTGCGACCGGCGTCGCGGCGTGGGTGCCGACGGCCTGCTGGTGGCCGAATCGGCCGAGGGGTACGCGGCGCGGATGACCCTGTACAACGCCGACGGCTCGCGCGCCGAGATGAGCGGCAACGGCATCCGCTGCTTCGCACAAGCGCTGGCGTCCCGTCGTGGCGACCTGTCCACGCAACGCATCCTCACCGACGCGGGCGACCGCGAGGTGCAGCTGTGGGCCACCGACGACCCGGCCGTGGTGCTCGCCGCGGTGGACATGGGCGAGGTGGGCGACATCGCCGAACCGGTCGACTGGCACCGCATCGGCGCCGATCCCATGCGCCCGGTGAGCCATCTGACGCTCGGCAACCCGCACACCGTGGTGGGCGTCGAGGACGTGGCCGCGGTGGACCTGCTGGCCCTGGGCAGTGTGGTGCCCTACGTGAACCTCGAGATCGTCGAGGCCGGGCCCGAGCCGCACGCCATCACCATGCGGGTGCACGAGCGCGGGGCCGGCATCACCGAGGCGTGTGGCACCGGCGCCTGTGCCAGTGCCTGGGCGGCCCACCAGTGGGGTCTCGCCGTGCTCGCCGATGGGGAAATCCTCGTGCACATGGACGGTGGGGATGCAAAGGTACGTCTGCACCACCCGTCACACGGACGGGTCACCCTCATCGGACCGGCGCAGTTCGTCGCCACTGTCACCGTCACCGTCGGCGACACGCCCCTGATGCCGGTGCCGGCCTGAAACCGTTGGAGAACCGCCCCGCATGAACACTCCCTACAACGAGGCACTCGGCGCAACGCTCATCGAGCGCACCAAGCGCGAGCAGATCGTCATCGTGGGAGTCACCCTGCCCGGCCACACCGACGACGACACCGAGGCAGGCCTCGACGAACTGGAACTGCTCATCGACACGGCCGGTGCCGATGTGGTGGCACGCGTCATGCAGCGCCGCGACTCGCCCGACCACACCTGGTACATCGGCAAGGGCAAGGCCGAGGAGCTGCGCGACATCTGCCTGGTGGTCGACGCCGACACGGTGGTGTTCGACAACGAGCTCGCACCGGCACAGCAGTACAACCTGGAGAAGCTGCTCGGCCGTACGGCGCTCGACCGCACTGCGGTCATCCTCGACATCTTCGCCCAGAACGCGCACACCCTGGAGGGCAAGGCCCAGGTGGAGCTGGCGCTGCTGCGCTACCGCCTGCCCCGCCTGCGGCGTGGCGCGACGGCGCGCATGTCGCAGCAGCGCGGCAGCATCGGCGGCAGGTTCGGTAGTGGCGAGACCAAGCTCGAGGTCGACCGGCGGCGCATCAAGAACCGCATCAGCCGACTCGAGAAGGAACTGAAGGACCTGCACGCCAACCGCCACCTGCAGGGCAAGGGGCGCAGCCGCAGCGGGCTGGCCGCCGTCACCATCGTCGGCTACACCAACGCCGGCAAGAGCACCCTGTTGAACCGCCTCACGCAGGCGGGCGTGCTGGTGGAGGACCGTCTGTTCGCCACGCTCGACCCCACCACCCGGCGCCTGTCGCTGCCCGGTGGCGAGCCGGTGTTGCTCACCGACACGGTCGGTTTCGTCCGCCGCCTGCCGCACGGCCTGGTCGAGTCGTTCAAGAGCACGCTCGAGGTGGCGAGCGCGGCCGACTTCCTGGTGCACGTGGTCGACTGTGCCGCACCCGACCCCGACGGCCAGATCGCCGCGGTGCGCGAAGTGCTCGGCGAGATCGACGCGTTGACGGTGCCCGAACTGCTGGTGTTCAACAAGGCCGACGCCGAGCCCGAGGTGGCCGCCGAACTGGTCGCCCGGCATCAGGGCTCGGTGGCCGTCAGCGCCGTCACGGGGGAGGGCATCGACCGCTTCCTGCAGGTGCTCGGCGACCGGCTGCGCTCCATCGCCAAGGTGGTCGAGTTGCTCATCCCGTACGACCGTGGCGACGTGCTCGCGTCCATTCATCGCGAGGGCGAAGTGGTGTCCACCCACCATGGCGACGAAGGCATCCGCGTGCGGGCGCGCCTGTCCGAGGCATCGGCCGGCCGGCTGGCCGAGTACGTGGTCCCTTCTTCGTAGGGTCGCCCGGTCGGGCAGGATGGGGACCGCATGAACGACGTTGCCGGTTTCGTCCCTCCGCCGTACCCCTACGACCGTCTCGACAAGTTCGCGCCCCTGGGGGCCGCGATGCCGGGTGGCCTGGTCGACCTGTCCATCGGCACGCCGTGCGACCCACCGCCGCCCGAGGTGGTGGCCGCGCTGTCGTCGAGCAACAGCGAGCGCGGCTACCCGCCGTCCATCGGCACCGAGCCGCTGCGCCGCGCCATCCAGGGGTGGCTGCAGCGACGCTTCGGGGTCGAGGCCACGCTGGCGCAGATCGCCGCGTGCGTGGGCACGAAGGAGTTCGTCGCCACCACGCCGCAGTACCTGAAGCTGCGCACGCGGTCGCGCGACACCGTGCTGTACCCGGCCGTCGCCTACCCCACCTATGAGATGGGTGCCATCCTGGCCGGCTGCCGTCCGGTGGCCGTGCCCGCCAACCCCGACGGGTCGATCGACCTCGCGGCCATCGACCCCGCCGACGCCGCACGGGCGCTGATGCTGTGGGTGAACAGCCCGTCGAACCCCACCGGCGCGCTCAGCGACCTCGACGCCGCCGCGGCGTGGGGGCGCTCCCACGGCGTGCCCGTGTTCAGCGACGAGTGCTACGTCGAGTTCACGTGGGACGGGCCGCCGCGCACCATCCTCGAATCCGGCATGCAGGGTGTGGTGGCGGTGCACTCATTGTCGAAACGTTCGAACCTGGCCGGCCTCCGCGTCGGCTTCTACGTGGGCGACGAGGAGCTGGTGACGTACCTCAAGGAAGTGCGCAAGCACGTCGGCATGTTGGTGCCCGGCCCGGCGCAGGCGGCCGGCGCGGTGGCACTGGCCGACGATGCGCACGTCGTCGCCCAGCGCGACCGCTACCGCGCCCGGCTGGAACGGGTGGCGTCGGTGCTGTCGGCCTGGTCGGGCCTGGACATCGCCATGCCCGCCGGCAGCTTCTATCTGTGGTTCGATGCACACGATGGATGGGCGTTCGCCGAACGGTTGGCCCGTGAGGGCGGTGCACTGGTGAGCCCGGGCGACTTCTACGGCGCCGGCGGCGCGCAGAACGTGCGCGTGGCCGTGGTGCAACCCGACGAGCGGATCGAGCTCATCGCCACCCGGCTCGGGGTGCGCTGATGGCACGCAAGGGGCTGGTGCTGGCCGGCGTCGGCGTGGCCGCTGCAGGCGTGGTGGCCGGTGTGGGCCTTGCCGTCGCCGCTGCCGCCGTGCAGTCGTCGACGGTGGAGGGCTTCGCCCGGGCACCCGTGGGGTGCACCACCACGCTCGAGTTCGACACCGACGACACGTTCACGCTGTTCGTCGAGACCAAGGGCACCGTCGCCGACACCGGCGGCGACTGCAAGGGGAGCGGTGCCTCGTACTCGCGAGGCGACGACGACCCGCCGCGGGTGCAGCTCACCCTGGTGAACGACGCCGACGGCCAGGTGCCGCTGGGCGATGCCAACGACTACTCGTACGACACGGGCGACTTCGTCGGCTCGTCGTTCGCCACGGCCGACATCACGGCCGCCGGCACCTACCGCTTGACGGTGGAGAGCGACGACACCGACTTCGCCATCGCCATCGGCCGCGACCCCGAGCGCGACAGTTCCATCTACCTGGCCGCCGGGGTGACGATCGCCGGGCTGGGCCTGCTGATCGGCCTGGTGCTGCTGGTGATCGGCCTGGTGAGCAAGGCGCCACCGGCGGCCGTCGCACCGGTCGGTGTGCCTCCGACCGGCTTCCCGCCGAACCCGGGGTACGCGCCGGCACCGCCGCCGGTGCCCGGTTTCGCGGCGACGCCGGTGCCGATGGCGCCGGGCTCGGCACTGCCGCCTCCGCCACCTCCTGCACCGCCGCCGACGATGCCACCGACGATGCCACCGACGATGCCGCCGACGACACCGCCTGGCCCGCCACCGGCGTTCTGACGCCGGCGACAGGGTTTCCGCAACAGGGGCTCAGAGGCGGCGCATGACGGTGACGACGCGGCCGAACACGGCCACTTCGTCGGACGAGAAGACCATGGGCGACAGGCGCGGGTTGGCGGGCAGCAGCGTGACCGTGTTGCCCTTGCGCTGATACGTCTTCACCGTGGCTTCCTCGCCGGGGATGCCGGCGATGACGATGTCGCCGTTCTCGGCGGTGGTCTGGCTGCGGGCCACCACGAAGTCGCCGTCCATGATGCCGACCTCGATCATCGAGTCGCCGCGGACGCGCAGCATGAACAGGTCGCCACCGGTGCCGGTGAAGTCCTCGGGCAGCGGGAACAGCTCTTCGACGTTCTCCTGGGCCAGCACGTCGGTGCCGGCGGCGACGTCGCCCACGAGGGGGACGTGGCGCACGGGACGGCGCTCGATGGCGGCGTCGGACGACGGATCCCAGCGCACCTCGATGGCACGCGGCTTGGTGGGGTCGCGGTGCAGGAAGCCCATGCGCTGCAGCGACGCCAGGTGGCTGTGCACGGTGGAAGGGGAGGTGAGGCCCACGGCCTCGCCGATCTCGCGGACGCTGGGCGGGTAGCCACGGTCGCGCATGCTCTTTTCGATGACCTCGAGGATGCCTCGCTGGCGGTCGGTGAGTTTTTCGGAGAGTGCAGCCATGCCGTCACCGTACACGCGTTCGGCCATCAGGTCAAACATCCGTTCGTGCAACAAATGTTCGGTCCGGGGTTGACGATCGAACGACTGTTCTGCCACACTACGAACAAGCGTTCGGAAACACCTGTTCGATCCAGTCGTTCAATCGGTGGTCAATCGGGTCGTTCCTCCGGCGTCATCGGTTTCCGTCGGTTTCTCTGTCACACCCTTCGAGAAGGATCACGAGCATGTCCACCAGCGCCGCTCAACTGCACCGGGCCCAGCCCTACACCGTGGTCCTCCCGTCCCGTCTCGCCGAACCCCGCCCCGAGGCGCAGGTCTACGTGCGTCGCCGCCTCCTGGTCGGCCTCGTGTTCGTGGCCGTCGTGCTCGGCGTGTGGTTCAGTGCGGGCAACGTCCTGGCGAACCGCGGCGGCGAACCTGCCTCCGCCGCTGCGGTTCGCCCGGCAACTGCCTACGTCGTCCAGCCCGGCGACACCCTGTGGTCCATCGCCGAGCGGTTCCACGCCGGCCACGACCAGGCCACCTACGTCGACCTGCTGGTTCGCCTGAACGGCGGCACCGTCATTCAGGTCGGCCAGTCGCTGTCGCTGCCCTGACCCCGGGGCGCGCCCTGACCGTTGCGGGGGTGAGGCAGTAGCCTCGACTCGATGCGATGCCCGAAGTGCCAGGCCGACGACACCAAGGTGATCGATTCGCGCGAAGCCGAGGACGGCGCGGTGATCCGCCGCCGCCGGTCGTGCGTGGCCTGCGCCCAGCGCTTCACCACCTACGAGCGCTTCGAAGAGGTGCCGCTGGTCGTCGTGAAGACCGGCGGGCAGCGCGAGCCGTTCGATCGGTCGAAGATCATCGCCGGCCTCACCGCGGCCTGCAAGGGCCGTCCGGTCACCGCCGAACAGATCGAACAGCTCGGCGAGGCCATCGAGGAGTACGCCCGGTTGCAGGGTCCCGAGATCGCCTCCACCGAGATCGGCCTGGAGGTGCTCGACCGCCTGCGCTCCATCGACGAGGTCGCCTACCTGCGCTTCGCCAGCGTCTACAAGGGCTTCGACGCCGCGGCCGACTTCCAGCGGGAGTTGTCGCTGCTGAAGAAGCTGCAGCGCTCGTGAGGTACCGGGGCGCGCTGCTCGTCGCAGCGGCGCTCACCGGTCTGGTCGCGTGCAGCAGCGATGGCGTCACCGACCGCGCCGCCGGCGCCGAGGCGACGAGCACCTCGTCCAGCCCGTCGAGCACGTCCGGCGCGCCGAGCAGCACCACGTCCAGCACGACCAGCACCAGCACCACGTCGAGCACCAGCACCACGTCGAGCACCAGCACCACGGTCGCCGGGCCGGCTCGTCCGGCCGACTTCCTGGGCGAGGAGGTCATCGGCACCTCGGCCGGCGGTCGGCCCATCACCGCATCGCACCGTGGCACCCCCGGCGGCACCGTGGTGCGGGTCGTCGGCGTCATCCACGGCAACGAGAACGCCGGCCTGGCCATCGTCGACGACCTCGCCCAGATGCCGCTGCCGGCAGGCATCGACCTGTGGCTGCTGCCGCAGATGAACCCCGACGGGTACGCCGACGACGTGCGCGGCAACGCCAACGGGGTGGACCTGAACCGCAACTTCCCCCACGACTGGACCGCCATCGCCCAGCCCGGCGACTGGCAGTACAGCGGCAGCGGGCCCGCCAGCGAGCCCGAGACGCAGGCGTACATCGCCTTCACCACGCGCATCGACCCCGCGCTCACCCTGTGGTACCACCAGGACCTGAACCGCGTGTCGCCCTCCAGCGGTCGCGACGGGCCGTTGCGGAAGCGCTACGCCGAGCTCACCGGCCTGCCCTACGAGGTGGTCAGTGGCCCCGGGTCGGTGTACACGGGCGTCGCTGCCACGTGGACCCGGCGCTCGTTGCCGAACGCGATGTCGTTCATCGTCGAGCTGGGCCCCACGCTGTCGGCCGAGCAGGCTGCGGTGCACGCCGCCGCCGTGCTGGCCGTTGCCCAGATGGTCTGATCGCGGCTGCGGTGCTCGCTCAGTCGGCGCGCACGTAGCGGGTGAAGAGGAACCCGTCGTCCTCCAGCACGTGGGCCAGCTTCATCCGCTGCGCCAGATCGGGTGCCCGGTCGAGCAGGCGGGGGCCGTGGCCGCCGGCCAGTTGCGGGGCGATGGTCAGGTTCAGTTCGTCCACCAGGCCGGCCGCGGCCAGCTGTCCGTTCAGTGAGGCGCCGCCCTCGGCCTGCACCACGTTCGCGTCGAGCTGGGCCAGGGCACGGGCGAGGTCCACGCCGCCGACGCCGGCGCGGATGGTGGGCACCGGCACGTCGGGGCCGTCCTCGGGCAGGATGAGCAGCGAACGGTCCGACTGCCAGATCGGTGCGTCGAAGTCGAACTCGCCGGTGCGCGACACCACGGCGAGGCGCAGGTTCGGCGAACGCGGCGGCCCGTAGTTCTCCTTGCGGGCGGTCGACGCACCCACCACCACCACGTCGACCAGGGTGCGCAACGTGAGCAGCAGATCCTGGTCGACGGGGTTGGACAGCAGCCGCGACGTGCCGCCCACCACGGTGGACCCGTCGACGCTGGCCACCATGCACAGCGCCACCCACGGCCGGCCGTCCGGTTTGGGGCGGGGCACGTCGTAGCAGTCGCGCAGGGTCAGGTCGTCGGCAGCGTGGGGGAACAGTCGGCGCATTGATGAGAGAATGCCACCCATGGGGACCGAACACGAACGCGCCGCGACCACAGCCGACACCACCGGCACCACGGCGACCGCCGACACGCGCACCGCCTTCCGCACCTGCCCGCTGTGCGAGGCCGGCTGCGGCCTGGAGATCACGGTGACGGCCGGCAAGGTCACGCGCATCCGCGGCGACCAGGCGGACGTGTTCAGCAAGGGCTTCCTGTGCCCCAAGGGCAGCACGCTGAAGCAGCTGCACGACGACCCCGACCGACTGCGCCGGCCGATGGTGAAGCGCGACGGCGTGCACGTGGAGGTCGACTGGGATGAAGCGTGGGCCGTGGTGGCCGATCGCCTGCCTGCGGTCATCGCCGAGCACGGCCGCGAGTCGGTGGCCGTGTACCTCGGCAACCCGAGCGCCCACAACCTGGGCGCGTTGCTCTACAACCGTTCGCTGCTGCGTGGCCTGGGAACCCGGCGTCGCTTCAGCGCGTCGACCGTCGACCAGATGCCGCGGCAGGTGGCCGCCGGTTACGTGTTCGGTTCACCGGTCACGGTGCCGGTGCCCGACCTGGACCACACCGACTACCTGGTGGTGATGGGCGCCAACCCGTACGCCTCGAACGGCAGCCTGTGCACCGCACCCGACTTCCCGGGTCGGCTCGAGGCCATCCGGGCCCGCGGCGGCACGCTGGTGGTGGTCGACCCGCGGCGCAGCCGCACCGCCGAGGAGGCCGACCGCTGGCTGGCCATCCGCCCCGGCACCGACGCGCTGTTCCTGGCGGCCATGGTCACCGCCATGGCGCAGGAAGGGCTGGTGCAGGTGGGCGATCACGCCGCAGCGCACGTCAGTGGCGTCGACGAGGTGGTGGCCGCGCTCGCGCCGTTCACCCCCGAGGCCGTGGCGAACGCCACCGGGTTGTCCGCCACCGACATCCGCCGTGTGGCCCGCGAGCTGTGCGCAGCGCCGAGCGGCAGCGTCTACGGCCGCATCGGCACCACCACCACCGAGTTCGGCACGCTCACCTCGTGGCTCATCGACGTGGTGAACACGTGCAGCGGCAACCTGGACCGCCGCGGCGGGGCCATGTTCCCCAAGCCGGTCGCCGGCAGCGGCAACACGCGGGGCCGTGGCGGCACGGGCAAGGGCTTCGCCGTCGGCCGTGGTCACACCCAGGTGCGGCAGCTGCCCGAGGTGATGGGCGAGTACCCCGCGGCCGCGATGGCCGAGGAGATCACCACGGCGGCCGACCCGATTCGCGCGCTCGTCACCGTGGCGGGCAACCCCGTGCTCAGCACGCCCAACAGCGAACAACTCGACGACGCGCTCGCGCAGCTCGAGTTCATGGTCAGCGTCGACATCTACCTGAACGAGACCACGCGGCACGCCGATGTCATCCTCCCGCCGCCGTCGCAGCTGCAGCGCTCGCACTACGACCTGGCGCTGCTCGGCTTCGCGGTGCGCAACATCGCCAACTTCAGCGACGCGGTGCTGCCCCTCGACGAGGGTGCGCCCGACGAGTGGGAGATCCTCGCCAAGCTCGAGCTGCTGGCCGGCGGCCACGGTGCCGACGCCGACCCGGCGGCAGCCGACGGGTTCGTGCTGGCGGCCATGGTGCAGCAGAGCGTCAACGACCCGTCGTCGCCCGTGCACGGCCGCGACGCCGACCAGATCCTCACCGCGTTGGGCGACGCACCCGGCCCGGAGCGCACGCTCGACTTCATGCTGCAGACCGGGCCGTACGGCGCGGCGTTCGGGTCGAACCCCGGTGGGGCGAGCCTGGCCCTGCTGCGCGACAACCCGCACGGTGTGGACTTCGGCCCGCTGCAGCCGCGCCTACCCGAGGTGCTGCGCACCCCGTCGGGCACCGTCGAGCTCGCCCATCCGGTGCTGATGGCCGATCTGCAGCGCCTGGCCGCGGCCGTCCCCGGGTGGGAGGCGCACCCGCTGGTGCTGGTCGGCCGCCGGCACCTGCGCAGCAACAACTCGTGGATGCACAACATCGAGGTGCTGGTGAAGGGCAAGCCGCGCTGCACGCTGCACGTGCACCCCGACGACGCCGACCGCCTGGGCCTGGCCGACGGGGGAGTGGCTCGCGTCACCAGCCGGGTGGGCACCGTCGACGCCGCGGTGGAGGTCACCGACGCGGTGCGTCCGGGTGTGGTGAGCCTGCCCCACGGGTGGGGCCACGGTCAGCCCGGCACGCAGTTGCGGGTGGCGGCCGAGCGCGCCGGCGTGAACAGCAATGTGCTGGCCGACCATGAGGCGTTGGACCCGCTGAGCGGCACGTCGGTGCTGAACGGCATCCCGGTCGACGTGGTCGCGGTCTGACACCAGGTCGATCCGGGTAGAGGAGCGTGTGCGCCCGTACCGGCGCGCCTGAGGGCGCCTGTGGGCGCCTGTGGGCGAGCGGGGAGAAACCCTGTGGATATGTGGACAACCGCTGCCTTGTCACCCGCCGGATGCAGGGAATTCACCGGTCGTCCACACCCGGTGCACACCGAAATTCACACGGTTGTACCCCTTCCTCCCCACAGGCCGACACCCCTAAGGTGCCGCCCGTCAGCTGGCGACGGTGCAAGTCGCGGATGGACGGTGCAGATTCCGCCGAGGGCACGATTCCGTGTCCGCGACGGGGTGCGGCGCCGTGGGGGCGAGGACTCCGGACCTGTGAACTTGCACCGTCGTCCACGACCGATCCCGCATCTCGGACCCAGGGCCTGCGGGTTCGCGAACATCGTCGAACAATCATTGACACGGGTGTAACTACAGTGCTGTAATCTTTCAACCTCTTGTGGTCGGCGGGTTCGATGGGGTTCTCCACCCACCACATGTTGTGGTCGTCCGGATCTGCCGCCCGCAGCCGAACGAACAACCTTTCTCCCCCGGGGCGTTGCAGCCGTCCCTCCCGTCAACAAGGAGCTCTCACATGTCACTGGCGCCTGATCGTCTCGCCATCGGTATCGGCCGGCACTTCACCACGCCGGGCGTGCATCCGTACGACGAGGTCGTCTGGGAACGCCGCGACGCCCGCATCAGCAACTGGAAGGACGGCACCGTCGCCTTCGAGCAGCTCGGTGTCGAGTTCCCCACCACGTGGTCGCTGAACGCCACCAACATCGTCGCCCAGAAGTACTTCCGCGGCACCCTCGGCACCGAGGAGCGCGAGACCTCGCTGAAGCAGGTCATCGACCGGGTGGTCGAGACCATCACCACGTGGGGCACCGAGGGCGGCTACTTCGCCGACGAGTCCGAGACCGAGGCCTTCCGCAACGAGCTGAAGTTCATCCTCGTCACCCAGCGCGCCGCCTTCAACAGCCCGGTGTGGTTCAACATCGGTGTGAAGGGCGTGCCGCAGCAGGCCAGCGCCTGCTTCATCCTGTCGGTCGACGACAAGATGGACTCCATCCTCAACTGGTACCGCGAGGAAGGCGTCATCTTCAAGGGCGGCTCGGGCGCCGGTGTCAACCTGTCGCGCATCCGCTCCAGCTACGAACTGCTCAACGGCGGCGGCACGGCCAGCGGCCCGGTCAGCTTCATGCGCGGCGCCGACGCCTCGGCCGGCACCATCAAGAGCGGTGGCAAGACCCGCCGCGCCGCGAAGATGGTCATCCTCAACGTCGATCACCCCGACGTGCAGGAGTTCGTGTGGTGCAAGGCCAAGGAGGAGAAGAAGGCCCGCGTGCTGCGCGACGCCGGCTTCGACATGGACCTCGACGGCAGCGACTCGTTCAGCATCCAGTACCAGAACGCCAACAACTCGGTCCGCATCACCGACGACTTCATGGAAGCCGTCATCAACGACACCGACTGGGACCTGAAGGCCGTCACCGACGGCTCGACGGTGCGCACGGTCCGCGCCCGCGACCTGTGGCGCGACATCGCCACCGCCTCGTGGGAGTGCGCCGACCCGGGCCTGCAGTTCGACACCACCATCAACAAGTGGCACACCGCGCACGCCACGGGCCGCATCAACGGTTCGAACCCGTGCAGCGAGTACATGCACCTCGACAACTCGGCCTGCAACCTGGCTTCCATCAACCTGCTGCACTACCTGGACGAGGAGGGCAACTTCGACGTCGAGGCGTACATGCACACCGTCGAGGTCATCTTCACCGCCCAGGAGATCCTGGTCGGCCGGGCCGATTACCCCACCGAGCCCATCGGCGACACCAGCCGCAAGTTCCGCCAGCTGGGCATCGGCTACGCCAACCTCGGCGCCACGCTCATGGCGCTCGGGCTGCCCTACGACAGTGAAGAGGGCCGGGCCTGGGCCGCGGCGCTCACCTCGCTGATGACCGGCCACGCCTACGCCACCAGCGCCCGCACCGCCAGCCGCATGGGCCCGTTCGCCGGCT
>CBHWEI010000048.1:0-17521 GCA_966112835.1 uncultured Acidimicrobiaceae bacterium | reverse complement strand
GAAGGCCGCAACCTCATCGAGCACTACGTCAGCCGCCCGGCCGACGACGTCAGCCAGATCCACGGCAACATCTACGTGGGCAAGGTGCAGAACGTGCTGCCCGGCATGGAGGCCGCGTTCGTCGACATCGGCACGCCGAAGAACGCGGTGCTGTACCGCGGCGACGTGCAGTACGACGCCGAGGACATCGTCGAGAAGAACAAGGAGCCGCGCATCGAGCAGATGCTGCGCGCCAAGCAGCTCATCGTCTGCCAGGTCACCAAGAACCCCATCGGTGCCAAGGGCGCACGCCTCACCCAGGAGGTCTCGCTGCCCGGTCGGTTCGTGGTGCTCATCCCGCACTCGAAGACCTACGGCATCTCCAAGCGCCTGCCCGACGACGTGCGCAAGCGCCTGCGCAACATCCTCGACCGGGTGAAGCCGGCCGAGCACGGCCTCATCGTGCGCACCGCCGCCGAGCACGCCACCGAGCACGAGCTGCGCGCCGACATGACCCGACTGCTCGAACAGTGGAACGCCATCGAGGCCAAGGCCAAGAAGGCCCAGGGCCCCACGCTGCTGTACCGCGAGCCCGAGCTGGCCGTGCGCGTCATCCGCGAGGAGTTCAACGCCGAGTACCGCGGCGTGGTCATCGACGACCAGCGCCTGCACGACGACGTGAAGGACTACGTCACCGCGTTCAACCCCGAGCTGGCCGACCGCGTCGAGTTCTACGACGCGGCCGAAGAGGGCCTGCCCATGTACGAGCGGTTCCACATCCACGAGCAGTTGCACAAGGCGCTCGACCGCAAGGTGTGGCTGCCGAGCGGTGGTTCGCTCATCATCGAGCACACCGAGGCGCTGACGGTCATCGACGTGAACACCGGCAAGAACGTCGGCACCTCCAACCTGGAGGAGACGGTCTTCCGCAACAACCTCGAGGCAGCGGAGGAGGTCGCCAAGCAGCTGCGCCTGCGCGACATCGGCGGCATCGTGGTCATCGACTTCATCGACATGGAGATCAAGGACAACCGCCGCAAGGTGGTCGACGCGTTCCGCGGCGCCCTGGCCCGCGACAAGACCCGCACCCAGGTGTTCGACATCAGCGAGCTGGGCCTGGTCGAGATGACCCGCAAGCGCATCGGGGAGGGCCTGCTGGTGAACTTCGCCGACCAGTGCCCGAACTGCGAGGGCCGCGGTCTGGTCATCGACCACGCCATGCTGGAGTGATCGGGGCGGTGACACCGCTGGACAGCCCGCGATTCGCCTGAATTGCCCCGTTTCGGGGTGGGAACCGCAGGTCGCGCACCGCTAGGCTTGCAGGGCTATGTATGCAGTGATCGCTTCCGGTGGGAAACAGGCCCGTGTCGCCGAGGGCCAGCAGGTCCACGTCGAATTGCTCGATGCCGAGCAGGGTTCCGAGGTTTCCCTCACTCCCGTCCTCGTGGTCGACGGCGACAATGTGCTCGCCACGCCCGACCAGCTGAAGGGCGCCACCGTCACCGCCAAGGTGGTCGGTTGGGCCAAGGGCCCCAAGATCGATGGTTTCACGTACAAGCGTCGCACCAACCAGCGTCGCCGCTACGGCCACCGTCAGAAGTACCACGTCGTCGAGATCACCTCCATCAAGAAGGGCTGACCCAACATGTCGAAGACCAAGGGCGGCGGCTCTACTCGTAACGGCCGCGACAGCAACGCACAGCGCCTCGGCGTGAAGGCCTTCGGTGGCACCACCGTCACGGCCGGCGCCATCCTCGTCCGCCAGCGCGGCACCCGTTTCCACCCCGGCCGCAACGTCGGCATCGGTGGCGACGACACCCTGTTCGCCCTCACCGACGGTCAGGTCAAGTTCGGCGAGCGCAAGGGCCGCCGGGTCATCGACATCGAGCCCGTCGCCTGACGAACGCAGTTCTGCACGAAGGCCCGGTCGCCCCTCGAGGGTGACCGGGCCTTCGTCGTTCTCGGGACCCGTCGACGTTCACCTGTCGACGTTCACGCGTCGACGTTCACCTGTTGAGGGTCAGCGCAGCCAGCGGCGCCGTGCCGGCACCAGCAGCACCAGGCCGGTGGTCACCAGGAGCAGTGCGGTCGTCGGCAGCGAGCCGTGCGAACCGGTGGCCGGCAACGTGGGGTTGATGGTGGTCGTGGGCGTGGTCGGTGCCGCCGCCACGGGCGGTTGCTGGACGATCAGGTTCGCCGCGGCACCGAAGTCGTTCTCGGCGAACGCGATGACGCCGATGTGCTTGCCGGCGTCGGCGGCGACCAGGGTGTACGTGGTCGCCGTGGCGCCGTCGATGACGACGCAGCCGGTGGGCAGCAGCCGTTCGGGGCGTGCCGGCGCGTCGACGGCGGGCGTGTTCAGACCCACCCAGGCGTCGCAGCGGATCCACTCCAGGGTGACCGTCGGTGCCGGGTCGCCGGTCGTCGTCACGTGAGCGGTCAGCGTGTTGCCCACCGTGGGTGTCCCGGTGACGGTCACGCCCGTCACACTCGGGGGAGCGCCGGTCTCACCGAGCATGGCGATGCCGGCAGTGTTCGCTACCGGCGTGGGGGTGGTGTCCGAGTAGGCCGACCTGAAGTCGCCGCCGACGTACACCTGGCCCAACGTCTCGTTCAGGCCGATCGTCTCGACGACGTCGTCGGTCCCGCCGAGGAACGGCATCCACTCGTCGGTGGCCAGCGAGACCGCAGCGACGTTCACCGGTGTGCCGTCCAGCGCGAACCATCCACCGACGGCGAGCGTGCCATTCGCATACGCCAAGGCGTCGACTTCGTCGTTGACGGGGTCGAACTGTGTCGATGCACCACCGAGCTCGACGAACTCGCCGGGAGTCCACGCGGCGAGGTTCGTGGTGGCCGTGCCGCCCGCATCGTCGAAGGTGCCGCCGATGAACAGGGTGTCGGTGGCCGGGTCGACGGTGAGCGCGTACACGCTGCCCACTCCCTCGCCCGAGCGCACGCCGCTGTCGGACACGCCGCTGAGTTGCGACCAGTTGTTCCCTGCACCGTCCCACATGACGAGGCTGGCGAAGTTCCCGGCCGCGAGGACCTGCTCGAACTGGCCGCCGATGACGAGCTGGTCGCCCAGCTGTGCCAGCGCGTACACGGTGCACGGGCTGACGTCGACGGCAGCGAGGCTGGCGACCGGCGACCATTCGTCGTACCCCGCGTCGTACCACAGCAGCTCGCAAACGCCGCCCGGTGTGTCGCCGCCGAGCACCAGGTACGGGTCGTCGACGCCGTCGTCGTACCACAGCAGTGCATATGCCGCGACGTCGGCCGGGACGCCGAGGTCGGTCCATGTCTCGTCGCCGGGGTTCCAACTCATCACGCCGGCGGGGCCGCCCGCGAAGATGTGCGTGCCGTCCGTCGCCAGCGACCACACCGAGTCGCTCGGACCATCGGTGTCCGGGTTGCCGAGTGCGTGGAACGTGGTGCCGTCCCACACCGCGACGTTGTTCACGGCGACTCCCCCGGCGTCGGTGAACGACCCGCCGACGTACGTCACGCCGCCCACCACGAGCGTCGCGTAGGCGATGCCCGCGCCGTCACTGTTCGCGTCGTACAGGCCGGTACCCATGGGGATCCAGCCGAGGCCCGCGGCGTGCGTGACGGTGACCGGAGCACACACCGTGGCGCCGATGGCGGCCAATGCGACGACGGCGCGGCGAGCCCAACGCCGTGGGGGACCGGCCCGCCCGGTGTCGTGTCCGAACCGAGTGATGAACCGCATCGTGCCCATGGTGTCCTCCGCCTGCAGTGCGTTGCTCTCTGCATGATGGAGGAACCGTCAGTTGTGACGGTATGGCCAAAGGTCACTTCTCGCGGTACTGTGAACGCGTGGAGCAGTCAGCCGTCGAGACCCGTCACGACCGTCGCAAGGCGGCCACCCGTGGCGCACTCGTCCGTGCGGCGCGGGAATTGCTCGTGGAGTCCGGCCCCGAGATCAGCGTGCAGGCCATCAGCGATCGGGCCGACGTTGCGCTCGGCTCGTTCTACAACCACTTCGCCGACAAGCCCGCCGTGTTCGCCGCCGCCGCCACCGAGGCACTGCTCGAGTTCGAGGACCATCTGGTGCAGCGCACGGCGAACCTGCCGTCGATGGTCGACGTGTTCGCGGCCCGCATGCGCCTGTACGGCCGCATGCGCGACAGCCACCCCGACATCGCCGCCGTCATCACCAGCCTGCCGCCCAGCCCCGAGAGCGCACCGCACGGCTACAGCCTTCGGGCCCTGGCCGATGCCGAAGCGGCGATCGCGGCCGGTGAACTGCAGGTACAGGATCTGGACATCCGCCTCATCGCCGCGGTCGGCTCCATGCGTCACCTCATGCTGCTCCGCCGGCTGGACCCCGGCATCGGCTCCGAACGCGTCGACGACCTGGTCGAGGTGCTGCTCGGCATGTTCGGCATCGCCGCCGATCGGGCGGCAGCGATGGCGCACGGTCCGCTGCCGGGCTGACGGCGTCCTCAGTGGCCGTCGCGTCGCACGGCGACGGCCTCGAGGTAGTGCACCTGGCGGTCGCGGCTGTCGCAGCGATCGCGCAGCGAGCAGGTCGAGCACATCCGCTCGTCGCGGGGCAGCGACGACGGCGCCGAGTGCGCGAGGCAGCAGCCGCCCCGGTGCCCGACGGTCACCGGCCCGAACGTGGCCGGCGCGGTGGTGAGGGTCGGCACTCGATTCCACGGCGCATGGCGCGTGCGCAACGCAGCCCGGAGGCGGTCGTGGGCGACGTCGCTCGGCGGCACGTCCAACTGATGCGCCAACGACAGACCGAACGCATCGGCCACCTCGTTCCACAGTCCGGGGCGGCCCACGCGGGCGAGCCGCGAGCCGGCTTCGACGATCGGCCGCACCGTGGCGACCAGTGCACGGGCCGCGAGCGGCGCGAGTCGGTCGGTCGGGACGACTTCGACGCCGGGTTGGCCGGCCCGCGGGTGATCGTGGGTGACGGCCAGTCGTGCGGTCGAGACGTCGACCGCGTCGGCCCACCCGTCGCCCACGTGCAGCCGAACCGCGTCGGGGTGCATCAGGAGCGCCGCGCCGTCCGCGGCGAGCGAACGCCCGGCGGTGCGCGCCAGCACCGCCGTCATCCCCGACACCACGTGGGTCGCGGCGGCCACGGGTGGAAGGCCGCGCTCGCGAAAGCCCAGGAACGACGCCTGCATCGCGGCCGCCGGCGCTGCGGCCATCGTGGTGACCGTCCACCAGCCATCGGCGCTCATCGATCGCCCGCCGCGCGGATGGCGCCGTGCCGACCGATGGGAACGACCAGCGGTCCGCCCCCCACGGGGTCGGTCATCACCGTGCTCTCCAGCCCGAACACCGTGCGCACCATGGCGGCCGTCACCACCTGCTCGGGAGGCCCCGCCACCGAGACCCGGCCGTCGCTCAGCGCCACCAGGTGGTGCGAGTAGCGCGCCGCCAGGTTCAGGTCGTGCAGCACCATCACGATGGTGCGCGCCCGTTCGCGCTGCAGGTCGACCAACAGGTCCAGCAACTCCACCTGGTGGGCGACGTCGAGGAACGTGGTCGGTTCGTCCAGCAGCAGCACCTCGGTGTCCTGGGCCAGGGTGAGGGCCAGCCACACTCGCTGGCGCTGGCCGCCCGACAGGCGGTCCACCGGTCGGTCGGCCAGGTCCAGCGTGCCGGTGGCTGCGAGCGCCGACAGCACCATCGACTCGTCGTCGGCCGACCACGGTCGGAACCGGCTGCGGTGCGGGTGTCGCCCGCGCGCCACGAGGTCGATGACGGTGATCTCGTCGGGCGCGACCGACGACTGGGGCAGGATGCCCACCCGGGTGGCGACGGCCTTCGTCGGGAGGTGGTGGATGCTGTGGCCGTCGAGCAGCACGCGCCCGTCGGTGGGGTGCAGCAGCCGACCGAGTGCGCGCAGCAGGGTGGACTTGCCGCACCCGTTGGCGCCGACGATGGAGGTGATCCGTCGCGTCGGCAGCTCCAGCGTGACCTCGCGGAGCACGTCGGTGGTGTCGTAGCGCATCGTCAGTCGTTCGGTGGCGAGGGTCATGTGGGTCCGTTCGTGTCAGGCGACGCGCACGCGTCGGCTTCGGGCGAGGAGGAGCAGCAGGTACGGGGCGCCCAGCGCGCCGGTGACGACGCCCACCGGCAGCTCGGTCGACGGCAGCGCGCTCCGTGCCAGCAGGTCGGCCGCCAGCAGCAGCACCGCGCCCGTGAGCGCCGCGGCGCGAAGGTCGAGCGCCGAGCGGGTGAGCTGTCGGGCGATGGGGGCTGCGGCCAGTGCGACGAAGGCGATCGGCCCGGTGGCTGCGGTCGCCACCCCGGCCATCGCCACGGCGACGGCGACCACGGCGAGCCGCGCCCGTTCGGGCCGCACGCCGACCGCCGTCGCCAGGTCGTCGCCCAGTTGTAGCGCGTACAGCGAACGCATCGTCGCCGCGGCCGCCGGGACGAGCACGGCAAGGACGACGAGCAGCACGTGCACCTGTGCCCACGCACGCCCGTTCAGCGAGCCGACCAGCCACACGGTGGCGCGCTGCGCATCGCGGATCTGCGCTCGGGTGAGCAGGTACGAGGTGGTCGCGGTGCACAGCGCGGCCACGCCGATGCCCACCAGGACGAAGCGCTCTCCCGACAGCCGCGACCGGCGGACCAGGACGACGATGAGCGCCGCGGCTGCGGCGGCACCGGCCATTGCGGCTGCAGCGACACCGGTCGAACCGAGGGCGAGGACGAGCATGGCCCCCACGGCCGCGGCTGATGCGCCGGCCGTGACACCGATGATGTCGGGGCTGGCGAGCGGGTTGCGCGTCACGGCCTGGAACAGCGCGCCGGACATGCCGAATGCGGCGCCCGCCAACACGGCGGTCAGCGCCCGCGGCATGCGCAGCGTTCGGACGACGAACTCGGCGTCGGCCGCACCAGAACCGACGATGGAGCGGACCACATCGGCCAATGGCACGGTGAAGTCGCCCGTGCTCAGCGAGAGGCACAGCAGGGCTGCTGCGGCGAGCCCCAGCGCTGCCGCCACCAGCCTCGAGCGACGGCGTTGCCGCCGCCGGGAGGTACCGGTCGTGCTCATGCGGTCACCGGCCGGCGTCGCACCAGGGCGATGAACAGCGGTGCGCCGATGGCCGCCGTGACGATGCCGACCTGCAGTTCGCCGGGCGGTGTGACCAGTCGGCCGATGACATCGGCGGTCAGCAGCAGTGTCGGCGCGAGGAGGGCGGCGTGAGCGAGGAGCCAGCGGTGGTCGCTCCCCGCCAACCGTCGGGCCAGGTGCGGCACCGCCAGACCGACGAACGCGATCGGGCCGACGCCTGCGGTGGCCGCCCCGGCGAGCAATGCGATGGCGAACCCGACGAGCACGCGTTGCCGGGTCGGGTGGTGGCCCAGGCCACGCGCGACGTCGTCGCCCAACGCCATCGCGTCGAGCGACGAGGCGCTCGCCGCCGCCAGCACGAGCCCGGCGAGGATGAACGGCGCGACCTGGCGCACCACCGAGAGGTCGCGGCCCGACAGCGACCCGACGGACCAGAACCGGTACTGGTCCAGGGCGGCCGAGTCGGTGAGCAGCACCGCCGACGTGATGGACGTGAGCAGCGCGGTGACGGCCGCTCCGGTCAGCGCCAGCCGCACCGGGGCCACGCTGCCCCGGGCGGTGGCACCGGCCAGGTGCACGACCAGCGAGGCGAGCGCGGCACCGAGCATGGCGAGCCACACCGCGGTGGCGCCGCCGATGCCGGCCAGGTGGATGCCCAGGACCACGAACAACGCGGCGCCCGCGTTCACGCCCAGCAGGCCGGGGTCGGCGAGCGGATTGCGAGCGACGCCCTGCATGACCGTGCCGGCCGTCCCCAGGGCAGCACCGGCGAGCATGCCGAGCAGGGTGCGGGGCACGCGCATGGCGCGCACCACGACGTGGTCGGGATCGGTCCGGTCGTAGCGGAGGAGCGCGTCGAGGACCACGCCGGGTCGGATGTTCGAGGCCCCGACGACCAGCGATGCGGCGACGGCCGCGAGCACGCCGACGGCCGTGATCGTGAGTGTGACGGCCCGCCGCCGTGCCGAGTAGGTCAACATCACTAGAGATGTTAGGCATACTTTACAAACGGAGCAAGCCGGGTTATGGTCCCGCCCCGTGTCCACCCCCTCGATCCCCTCCGGAGGAACCAGATGAACCCCCACACCCCCCACCGAACCACCGGATCGGAGCCCATGTCGGGCCGGTCTCGGCGGCGCTTCCTGGCCGCGCTGGTCATGGGCGGCGCCCTGCTGGCCAGTGCCTGCGGCGGCTCCGACGGCGGCTCGACCACCGCGACGACCACCGGTTCCACCACGCCGGGATCCGACGGGACGACCGGCACCGGGGCGTCGGACACGTTCCCGGTGACCGTCACCCATGCGTTCGGTGAGACGGTCGTGCCCGCCGCTCCGCAGCGTGTCGTCACCTGGGGGTGGGGGAGCGCCGATGCGGCGATCGCCCTCGGAGTGGTGCCGGTGGCCATCCCGTTCCAGAGCTACGGCGGCGATGCGCAGGGCGTGCTGCCGTGGATCGCCGAGGCGCTCGCAGCGAAGGGCGCCGACGTGCCGGCGGTGCTGCCGGACCAGCAGGAGCCGCCGTTCGAGGCCATCGCCGCGGCGAAGCCCGACCTCATCCTCGCCGTGTACTCGGGCATCACCGATGCGGACTACGCGCTGCTGTCCAAGATCGCTCCCACCGTCGCCTACCCCGACCAGCCGTGGGCCACCCCGTGGGACCAGACCATCCGCATCGTCGGCGACGCGCTCGGCAAGTCGGCCGAGGCAGACACGCTGCTGGCCGACATCGACGGCGCGGTCGCGGAGCAGGCGGCGAGCCACCCCGAACTGGCGGGCAAGTCGGTGGCGATGGTGTGGGACACGGCGGACGCGTTCTACGTCTACAAGCCCGCCGACGCACGCGTCGCGTTCACGCTCGACCTGGGCCTGGTGAATGCACCGAGCGTCGAAACCCTGTCCACCGACGAGTCGTCGTTCTACTTCACGCTCAGCCCTGAGCGGCTGGGCGAACTGACCAGCGACATCCTGGTGTCGTACGCCGACTCGGCCGAGGCGTCGGCCGCGTTCCTGGCGTCGCCGCGGGCCCAACTGCTGGACCAGGTGGCTCGCGGTGCTGTGGCGGAAGTGGTGGGCAAGGAGTTCATCGCCGCCGTGTCGCCGCCCACTGCACTGTCGCTGACCTGGGGCCTGGAGGACTACGTCGCCCTGCTGGCCGACGCCGCGGCGAAGGCCGACGCCGCCGGCTGACCCCGGGTTGCGAGAGGGGTGCTCCGCCTTGCAGCATCCCTCTCGCACTCTGTAAGGTCTCCCTAACAGCTCTCCACATGATCACCAGGATCGGCATGGCACTCATCTGTCACTGTGAAGCGGTGCGGGAACGCACCATCGTGAAGGCCATCCAGCGGGGTGCGTCCACGCTGGACGAGGTGCGGGCCGAGTGCCGCGCCGCGAGTCGCTGCCACGGTTGCGAGCCGGCCGTTCTGGAACTGCTCGAACGACATGCACCAGCCGCTGCCCGGGTGCACGTGACCTCCTTCGCCGGCAGCGCATCGGCATAGGAGCGCGACATGCGTGGCAACGACTCGGTCATCGAGATCCTCAACGACGTCCTCACGGCCGAACTGACGGCCATCAACCAGTACTTCATCCACGCCAAGATGTGCGAGAACTGGGGCTACCAGCGGCTGGGTGAGTACATCCGGCACGAGTCGATCGACGAGATGAAGCACGCCGACCGCATCATCGATCGCATCCTCTTCCTCGAGGGCGTGCCGAACATGCAGCGGCTGAACCCGGTGCGCGTCGGCGAAACCGTCCCGGAACAGTTCGAGGTCGACCTGCAGCTGGAGTACACGGCGGTGAAGCGGCTGAACGACGGCATCGCGGTGTGCGTGGCTGTCGGCGACAACGCCTCGCGCGCCCTGCTCGAGGAGATCCTGGTCTCGGAGGAGGAGCATGCCGACTGGCTCGAGGCCCAGATCGAGCTCATCCGCCAGGTGGGCGAGCAGCAGTACCTGGCGCAGCAGATCCGCGACTGACGTCCGTCAGACGGGCGTGTCGATGCCCTTGGGCAGCTGATCCACCGACCAACCCAAGAGGGCGATGCCCTGTCGGCAGGCGAAGCGGTCGGTCATGCCGCCCACGTAGGCCACCGCGGCGTGCACCGCATCGGCGCTGCCCGCGTCGAACTCGTTCGAGTCGGGCAGGTCGTGCGGTCGCGCCGCGTAGTGCTCGACCAGGGCGCGGAGCAGGCTGATGACCGCGCCCGCCTGGTCGCGCGACTCGGGTCGCAGGTAGATGTTCTCGTAGTTGAACTTGCGGAACGCAGCGAGTGCCTCGGCCTGGTTCGCGGTCATGCCGATGCGGCCGGTCTGCTCGGCGGCGTCGATCATCCCGTAGATGAAGGCGCCCAGCTGCTCGCGGCGCACCGTGCCGCAGCGGTCGCGCACCAGTGCCGGCAGCTGCTCGGCGGTGACCACACCGGTCGCCACCGCGTCCTCGAAGTCGTGGCACACGTAGGCGATGCGGTCGGCCCAGCTGACCACTTCGCCCTCGGGTGTGCCGGGGGCCGGCCGGCTCCACGAGTGGTTGCGGATGCCGTCGAGTGTCTCGCTGCACAGGTTCAGCGACGTGAGGGTGACGTCGGCACCCCAGGTGGCGTGGTCGAAGCCGCCGGGCACGAACGGGCTGAGCGCGTCCTCGCTGGCGTGGC
The DNA here is from genome assembly GCA_966112835.1 of uncultured Acidimicrobiaceae bacterium. Lineage (GTDB taxonomy): Bacteria > Actinomycetota > Acidimicrobiia > Acidimicrobiales > Ilumatobacteraceae > UBA668. The sequence goes on along the minus strand of CBHWEI010000048.1, from coordinate 6,810 downwards.
CGCCGGGCCCGTGCCCGCAGTCGTGACCGAGGGCGATGGCTTCGGTGAGCGCCACGTTCAGCCCCAGGGCGCGGGCCACGCTGACGGCCACCTGGGCCACTTCCAGTGCGTGGGTGAGGCGGGTGCGCTGGTGGTCGTCGGGGAACACGAACACCTGGGTCTTGCCGGCCAGGCGACGGAACGCGCTGGCATGCAGGATGCGGTCGCGGTCGCGCTCGAAGCAGGTTCGCCACGGGTCGGGTTCCTCGTCGATGGCCCGGTTGCCGGCGCCGGAACTGCGTGTGGCCAGGGTGGCGAGTGCCGCCTGTTCGCGCTCCTCGCGGACATGGCGGGGGAGCAGCAGGTTGCTGCCCGAGCCCGCCCACGAGTCGGCGTGAGCCAGGTGGATGCCCGCCGGGGCCTCGTGGCCGGTCATGGTGGAGGCCCATTTCTCGGCGCGCTCGTCCATTCCTGCCATGGAACGCCAGCGTACCCACAGGCCGAGCGATGTGCCCGGTAGCCTCAAGGGGTCCTATGAGCAGCGGATTCGTCGACGAAGCACAACTGAACGTGACAGCCGGCGACGGTGGCGCCGGCTGTGTGTCGTTCCGCCGCGAGGGTCCGGTCGCGTTCGGCGGCCCGAACGGTGGTGACGGCGGCAAGGGTGGCGACATCTGGCTGGTCGCCGACCGCAACGTCGCGTCGCTGCTCGCCTTCCGCGACCACCCGCACCGCAAGGCCGACAACGGCGTGCACGGGCAGGGCAAGGACATGCACGGCAAGCGCGGCAAGGACCTGGAGGTGCACGTGCCCGAGGGGACCGTCGTCACCGACCTGTACACCGGTGAACTGCTCGCCGACCTCGCCAATCACGGCGACCGTTGGCTGGCCGCCGCCGGTGGCCGTGGTGGTCGCGGCAACGCCAAGTTCGCGTCGAACCGTCGCCGCGCCCCAACGTTCGCCGAGCAGGGCGAGCACGGCGAAGAGAAGTGGCTGAAGCTCGAGCTGAAGCTCATGGCCGACGTCGCGCTCGTCGGGTTCCCCAACGTGGGCAAGAGCACGCTCATCTCGGTCATCAGCGCCGCCAAGCCGAAGATCGCCAACTACCCGTTCACCACGCTCGAGCCGAACCTCGGCGTGGTGCGCATGCCCGGCCTCACCGAGTTCGTCGTGGCCGACATCCCCGGCCTCATCGAAGGCGCCCACGAGGGCAAGGGCCTGGGCCACCAGTTCCTGAAGCACATCGAGCGCGCCCGCGTGCTGTGCATCATGGTCGACCTCGAGAACATCGACGGGCCCGACCCGCAGGAGCAGGAGCGCATCCTGCTGCACGAGCTGCGCGAGTACCAGCCCGAGCTGCTCGACCGTCCCCGCCTCGTGGTGGGCACCAAGAGCGACTCGGCCATCTTCGACTGGGACGGCGAGATGATCTCGTCCATCACCCAGCAGGGCGTGCGCGACCTCGCCGCACGCCTGTCGCAGTTGGTGTTCCAGGCTCGCCAGCAGCAGCCCGAGAACGAGGGCATCGTCATCATCCGGCCCGAGCAGGACGGTGCGCGCGTCGAACGGCTCGACGAGCACGAGTACCGCCTCATCGGCCGTCAGGTCGAGCGCGTCGTCGCGCTCAACGACGTCACCACGCCCGAGGCCCTGTCCTACATCGACTATGCGTTGAAGCGCTTGGGCGTGCCGAAGATGCTGGCGAAGGCCGGCGCACGCGACGGCGACATCGTCTGGATCGCCGGCTTCAGTTTCGAGTACCAAGAGGAAGTCTGATGCGCGTCGTCGCCAAGATCGGCACGTCGAGCATCACCGACCAACTCGGCGTCATCGACATCGCGTTCCTCGACGCCATGTGCGACCAGCTCGCTGCGCTGCGGGCAGCCGGCCACGAAGTGGTGCTCGTCAGCTCGGGTGCGGTCTCGGCCGGCGTGTCGGCCCTGGGGCTGGCGGCGCGACCCACCGACATGCCCACGCTGCAGGCCATCTCGGCCGCGGGGCAGAGCCGGCTGATGGAGGTCTACAACCGGTCGCTCGGCCGTCACGGCCTGGTGGCCGCGCAGGTGCTGCTGGTGCCGCACGACTTCGTCGATCGTCGCCAGTACCTGCACGCCCGACAGACCCTGGTGCGGCTGATGGAGCTGGGCTGCATCCCCATCGTCAACGAGAACGACGCCATCGCGGCCGACGAGCTGCGCTTCGGCGACAACGACCGCATCGCCACGCTCGTCGCGCACAACATCGCCGCCGACCTGCTGGTGCTGCTCACCGACATGCCCGGCCTGTACACGGCCGACCCGCGGCACGACACGTCGGCGTCGCTCATCAGCGAGGTGCCGGCCGACGACCCGCTGTTGTCGGTCGAGGCCACCGCGAGCGGCAGCAACCGCGGCAGCGGCGGCATGGCGTCGAAGCTGTCGGCGGCACGCATGGCGTCGTGGGCCGGCGTACGGGCGGTCATCGCCAGCTCGTCTCGTCCCGACGTGTTGCTCGACGCGGTGAAGGGCGAGCCGGTCGGCACCACGTTCCTGCCGAGCGATCGCAACCTGCCGGCCCGCAAGCTGTGGATCGGGTTCGCCACCAACGTCGCCGGTGTGCTCGTCGTCGACGACGGGGCGCGCAAGGCGTTGCTCGAGCGCGGCACGTCGCTCCTGCCGGCCGGCGTGGCCGACGTGACGGGCAGCTTCGACACCGGCGACGTGGTCGAGATCCGCGACCTGCAGGGCGTCACCATCGCCCGCGGCATGGCACTGGTCGACAGCGAGGTGATGCGTGCCATCAAGGGCAAGCGCACCACCGACCTGCCCGAGAACATCGCCCACGAGGCCGTCCACCGCGACGACCTGATGATCCTCGTCTGACGCCCTTCCTCCCGATCTCAAGTTCGGGCGACGCGGGCCTTCAGTTGGTCGAGCTCGGGGGCCTTCAGCACGAACAGCATGGCCACGTAGACGACGGCGCCGGCGATGGTGCCGGCCACGACGCGCACGATGGCGCCCGCGCCGTCGTTGTCGCCCACGAAACGGGCCACCAGCCACACGGCCTCGGCCATGATGATCGACGCCAGCGTCATGCGCCACAGGGCGGCGAGCAACGCCCGCACGGGGAAGCCGGGCACCTTGTACGACACCACCTGCAGCGCCCACAGCGAGCTCAGCAGGTAGGCGATTGCGAACGACAGGCCCAGGCCGAGCAGGCCGAACCGGCCGACCAGCACGAACGCCAGCACGATGTTGATGAGGTTCTCGCCCACGTTGATGACGAACGGGGTGCGGGCGTCCTGGTGCGCGTAGAACACGCGGAGCACGAACAGGTACACCGAGAAGCCCACCAGGCCGAGAGCGAACCCGCCGAGCGCTCGTGAGGTGAGCAGCGCGTCGGCCGCCGTCACCTTGCCGTGCTGGAACGCCGCACCGATGATGGGCCGGCGCAGTACGAACAAGCCGAACCCGGCGGGGATGGTGACGAGCGAGATGAGGCGGATGCCGAGCGACGTCCGGTCGATGAGGCCGGCCTTGTCCTTGCGGTTGATGGCGCTGCTCATCTCGGGCAGGAAGGTGGTGGCGATCGACACGGCGAGCAGGCCGTGGGGGAGCACGAACCACAGGTAGGCGCGCGAGTAGGCGAACACCGAGCCGTCGCCGCCGCGCAACAGGTTGCGGATGACCACCACGGCCACCTGGTTGGCGACGACGTAGCCGAGTGCCCAACCGGACAGGCTCTTCAACGTGCCGACGGCGGGGTGCTTGAAGTCGGGCCGGAAGCGCAGCCGCACCTTCGCCGCAGCGAGTGCCGGGAACAGGGCGACGGCCATGACCGCGATGCCGATGGTGGCGCCACCGCCCAGCACCCAACGCAGCGTGCTGTTGTCGAGCACGTCCTGCAGCGTGGGCACGGCGCCGTCCATCACCTTCGGCACCATCAACAGCGAGGCGATGATGACCACGTTCGACAGCACCGGCACCCACGCCGCGGCGAAGAACCGGCGACGCGCGTTGAGCAGCGCCGTGGCAAGGGCGTTGAGCCCGTAGAAGAAGATCTGCACCAGGAAGATGCGAGCCAGCACGGTGCCCACGTCGCGGTACTGGTCGGCGTTCACGGTGGCCGACACGAGCAGCGAGTAGAGGTGGAAGATGAGCGGCGCGAGCAGCACCGCCGCGACGGTGACCGCCGTGATGACGATGGCAGCGACGGTGACGACCGCGCTCTGGCCCTCTTCGTCCTCGTCGTCGTGCAGACGGGTGAACAGCGGCACCAGGCTGCTGCTCAGTACGCCACCGATGAGCAGCTCGTAGATCATGTTCGGCGTGCCGTTGGCCAGGTCGTACGCGTCGGCCACCGCCCCCGGCGTCCCCAGCACCGCGCCGAGCACCGCCACGCGAACCACACCCGTCACGCGAGACACGGCGGTGCCGGTGGCAACCGCCAAATTCGACTTCAGCAGGCTGCTCACACGGTGAAGGGTAGTAGGGGGTCGCGGCCCCCGACCGGCACTGGGCCGGCCGCTGTCATCCTGCGGTCGAACCGGTTGCGCCCACTTCGGGGCGACGCGAGGATGTGCGAAGTGCATCGATGCCGGTTGCTGGTGACCGATCGTGCCCGGTTGGAGTGCCGCGCGCGATGAGACGTCGGCGCGGGCCCGCGGCCTCCGAGCACGGTGTCCGCGGGGTGCCTGCCGGGCCAGCACTGCGTTCGCTGTTCGTCACCGCCTCGGTCTCCACGGTGGCCGAACAGACGGCAGCGGTCCTACCCGTCATCTACGTGCTCGGTCAGCATTCGGGCGCTCCGTGGATCACGGCGGTGGTGCTGGTTCGGCTGGCCGTGGCGACGGTGTGCGCGCCGATCGCCGGCGTCGTCGCAGCACGGTGGTCTCGGCAGCGCCTGATGCTCGTCGCCGACGGTGGACGCGCGGCCGTGCTCGCGGTCGGCGCCGCGCTCATGCTCGTCGACGCGCCGCTCTGGACGGTGCTCGTCTGGTCGGCGGTCGCCACCGTGCTCGCAGCGCTGTACCGGCCGTCAGCTGTGGTGCTGCTGCACCTGAGATCGTCGGAGGACGACCACCCGACGGTGAACGCTTATCTGGGCATGCTCACCTCCACTGCACTGTTCGCCGGTCCGGCCCTCGGTGCCGCCGGAACCGCGGTGTGGAGCGTCGAGGCCGCAACCCTGCTGACCGGCACCATGTTCCTCGTCGCTGCGGTGGTGCTCGTCGTCGGCGTCGTGCCGGACACGCCTGCGCGTGCCACGGTCACCCACTCCGTGGTGCGAATGGTGCGTCGCGACCTAGCGGCCGGGTCGACGCTGATTCGCCGTCATCGCGTGCTGGTCGCGCTCGGAGTGCTCGTGGCTGCACAGACGTTCCAGCTCGGTGGTGAACTGGTGCTGCACCCGCTGTTGGTCACCGACCGCCTCGGCATGAGCGAAGCCGGGCTGGGTGCCGTCGGTGCTGCACAGGGTGTGGGCGGACTCCTGGTGCTCCCCGTGCTCGTGCGGCTCGGGCAGGGTCGGCGCACCACCGAACAGTTCCTCGCGTCCATCGTCGTCATGGCGGTCACGATGTTCGCGCTGGGTTTCGTTCACTCCGTCGGCGCGGCAATGGTGTTGCTGGTGATCGCCGGTCTCGGATCGATCGTCTACGAGGTGCTCATCCTCACCCTGTTGCGCCGATCGGTGCCCATCGATGAGCTGGCGCCCGTGCTCGGATTCTTCGATGCGATCGCGTCAGCGGCGTCGATCGCCGGGGTGGTGGCCGGATACGTGCTCAGCACGCTCGGCGTCGGAGTGGCGCTGGTCTGGTTCGGTGCGCTCGTCGTGGGGGCGTCGGTCGCGGCGACTGCACCGCTGTTGCGCGGAAATCGGGCGCTCGAAGCCGATCGCCGTCGGCTCGCGCCCGTGGTCGGGCGTCTGCGCACCATCGGGCTGTTCGACGGCGCGTCGCAATCGGCGCTCGAGAGCGTGGCGCGTGGGTCGACGGTTCGCGCGTTCGAGGCCGATCGATGGGTGCTTCGAGAAGGCGATCGGCCGAATCACTTCTTCGTCGTGCTGGGTGGTGAACTGGAGGTCTCGGTGATGGTGGACGGCGTCGTCAACCGGATCGGGCCGGACGACTGGTTCGGCGAGATCGGATTGCTCAAGAACTCACCCCGAACCGCTTCGGTCCGGACGCTGACCGACTGCGACCTGCTGCAGATTTCCGGGGAAGCGTTCCTCTCGGCGTTCGGGGCGCCCGACATGGTCCCCGACTCGATCCGACAGGTCATGGCAGCTCGACTGCAACACACCGCTCCGTGGCTCGACGCCGACCGAGGACCGCTGACGTCGCAGGAGTCGCGCCCGGACGGCGACGGCCATTCCGATTGACCGTGCGGTCAAGTCGACGGATAGGGTGCCCCACATGGCTCAACGCTTCGAGAGCGTCGCGCAGGTCCGTCAGGGCCTGAAGGACGTCAACTACCTGGCCGACGAAGGCATCGCCGGCGTCGCCTTCCTGGCCGACCGTCTCGGCAAGCCCGTGCTCGTCGAGGGTCCCGCCGGTACCGGCAAGACCCAGCTCGCCAAGAGCATCGCCGACATGACCGGCTCGCGGCTCATCCGTCTGCAGTGCTACGAGGGCCTCGACGAGAGCAAGGCGCTCTACGAGTGGAACTACAAGAAGCAGCTGCTGCGCATCCAGGCCGACAAGAACAGCGACTCGTGGACCGAGGTGCACGACGACATCTTCAGCGACGAGTTCCTGCTCACCCGCCCGCTGCTCGAGGCCATCACCGCCACCGATCCGGTGGTGCTGCTCATCGACGAGGTCGACCGCGTCGAGGTCGAGACCGAGGCCCT
>CBHWEI010000047.1:0-17625 GCA_966112835.1 uncultured Acidimicrobiaceae bacterium | reverse complement strand
ATTCTGTCGCATCGCTGCCTGCTCGGCCATTGCTGGACGACGCTCACACCCTGGAAATCACCTCGACCCGAAAAGCACGAACGGCGCCCCACCCGAAGGTGAGGCGCCGTTCGCTTGCGAACTCAGAGAGCGCGAACGTTCAGGGCTTCGTCGCCCTTGCGGCCGGGGCCGACTTCGAACTCGACTGCCTGGCCCTCGTTGAGGGTCTTGAAGCCGGTGCCCGCGATGTTGGTGTGGTGGACGAACACGTCGTCGCCGCCCTCGCGGGAGATGAAGCCGTAGCCCTTGTCGCTGTTGAAGAACTTCACTGTGCCTTGCATTTGGCGTTGCCTAACTGTTGATGTGAGCAACCCTTGTGGCACTCACCCGTAGACGGTAGTCGCAAATTTCGCCAATTCCTTGTTTTGCGTCATTCCGGTCGAGGAATCCGGTAGGGCTACCATCCGCCGGATGCGAATCCCCGTGCTCGAGTGGGCTCCGAAGTACGAGCGATCGTGGCTCCGCTTCGACGTCATCGCAGGTCTCACGGTCGTTGCGCTGCTGGTGCCCGAGGGCATGGCCTACGCACAGATCGCCGGTGTCCCGCCCCAGGCGGCGTTCTACGCGGCACCCATCGGGCTGCTCATGTTCGCCATCTTCGGCTCGTCGAAGCAGCTGGTGGTGGCGGTGTCGTCGGCCATCGCGTCCATGTCGTTCGGCACCATCAGCACCATCGCCGAACCGAACACCGCCACGTTCATCACCCTGACGGCGGCGCTCGCCATCCTGGCCGGGGTGTTCTCGTTGCTGGCGGGTTTGCTGAAGCTGGGCCGGGTGGCGCAGTTCTTCTCGGAATCGGTGATGGTCGGCTTCATCAGCGGCCTGGCGCTGCTCATCATGGTGAAGCAGCTGCCCAAGCTGCTGGGCATCGAGGCCGAGGACGGCAACTTCTGGGAGCGCCTGTGGGGTGTGCTGCGGCACCTGGGCCATACGCACGGCCTCACCCTGCTGGTCGGCGCGTCGGCCGTGGTGCTGATGCTGCTCATCGAGCACTTCTTGGAACGCATCCCCGCGGCACTGGTGGCGCTGGTACTGGGCATCGCCGTGTCGGCGGCGTTCGGGCTGGAGCACCACGGCGTCGAGATCGTCGGCGACCTGCCCAGCGGCCTGGCCGCGCCGCAATGGCCCGACATCACCGCACACCAGTGGCTGCTGCTCGTCCCCGGCGCCATCGGCATCGCCCTGGTCGGCTTCGCCGAGGCAATCGGCCCCGTGCGGGCCTTCGCCAAGGAGCACGGCCAGGAGGTGGACGCCGACCAGGAGTTCGTGGGCCTCGGCTTCGCCAACATCGGTGCCGGCCTGTTCCGTGGCTTCTCCATCGGCTCGAGCCTGTCGAAGTCGGCGGCCAACGACCGCGCCGGCGCTCGCTCGCAGGTGTCGGGCGTCATCGCCGCTGCGCTCACCGCCGTCGTAGCCCTGTTCTTCACCGGGCTCTTCCGGCCACTGCCCGAGGCCGTACTCGGCGCCATCGTGGTGGTGGCGGTGTCGAGCATGGTGAAGTGGGCCGAGCTGAAGCGGCTGTTCGCCGTTCGCCGGGTGGACTTCGTGCTCGCGGTCATCGCCCTGCTGGCCGTGCTGACGGTCGAGACGTTGCAGGCGTTGGTGTTCTCGGTGGCCGTGTCGGCGTTCGTGGTGGTGTGGCGCACCAGCCGGGCGCGGCTCACCGTGCTGGGCAGGGTGCCCGACCGGGTGGAGTTCACCTCGGTGCGGGTGCACACCGACAACGTGCAGGTGCCCGGGCTGCTGATGGTGCGGCCCGACAACGAGTTGTTCTTCGCCAACGTGGTCGGCTTCCGCGACGCCATCGTCGCCGAGGTGCGCGCCGCACCCCAGCCGGTCGAGACGCTGCTGGTGGACCTGGCCGCGACCACCGAGCTCGACGTGCCGGCGGTGGAGATGCTCGACGAGCTCGCCGAGCTGATGCACGAGCGGGGCACGCGCCTGGTGCTCGCCAGCGTCATCGAACCGGCGGCCACCGCGTTGCAGCGCATCGGCGCGGGGCGACCCATCGCCCAGGTCGACGTGTCGCGCAGCCTGCTGCGGGCGGTCATCGAGCACATGAACCGCCGCGGCGACGAGCCCGGGCTTGCCGAACTGCAGTCCGTCGCCGACGAGGCAGCGCGCCGCTTCGACACCGACGCGCGAGGATGACCCCGATGCTCGCCGTCTGGTCCTCGCTCGCTCCGCTCGCCATCGGGAGCGCGCTCGTCCCCGTGCAGATCATCATCACCATCCTGTTGCTGCGGTCCGCCTCGGGTCGCTTCACCGCGGTGGCGTGGGTGGGCGGCATGACCGTGGTGCGTCTGCTGCAGGGCGCCGTGTTCGGCGCGACGCTGTCGGCCGGCGATTCGGGCAGCAACGAGACCGGCTCGTCGAGCCCGGCGTTCGTCAGCGGCATCCTGCTGGCCGTGTCGCTGCTGCTGCTGGCCACCGGCGTGAAGCAGTTGCTGACCGAGGAAGACCCCGACGCGCCGCCGCCGAAGTGGCTGACCATGACCGCCAGCATGAAGCCGCTGAAGGCGTTCCTGGTGGGGGCGGGCATCCTGCTGATCGCCCCGAAGTTCTGGGTGTTCACCCTGTCGGCCATCTCGGTCATCGGCGAGGCGAACCTGGGCCGCAGCGACGCCATCGTCACCTACGTGCTGTTCGTGCTCGTCGCCTCGGCGCTGAACCTGGGCATCATCCTCGTCGCCTTCGTGGCACCCACCAAGTCGGCCGCATGGCTGGACTCGGCGTCGGCGTGGCTCACCCGCCACAACCGGATGATCGTCATCGTCGTCAGCCTGGTGTTCGGCACCTGGTTCCTGCTGAAGGCGTTGAACGGGCTGGGCGTGCTCTGACCGCTAGCGCGACTTCACGCACTCGTCCGTCAGGTTGTCGAGCTCGCTGTACTGGTCGAAGTCGGCGTTCTTGCCGGACCACGCCGACGCCGTGAACTCCTCGAAGAAGCGCACGGCCGAGCACTCGGCAAGGTCGGGCAGACCCAGGTAGTCGACCTGCTGCCCGAGCACGTCGGCGCGGGTGAACCACTGCTGGATCTTCGCCTCGGGCACGATCGACTGGTCGGCGTCGCCCGGGTCGCACACCGAGAACAGCAGCGACGTGCCGTCGCGGGCGACGAGCGCCTTGGCGTCATCGGGCCGGGTGGCGCCCCAGTTCTGCAGGCCGCGCTCGATGCGGTCGGCGTCGGTGCGGCTGTCGGCCACGATGCGGGCGTCGAGGCAGATGCGGCCGTCGAGCTCGTAGACGGTGACGGCGTCGTTGCCCCAACCGTCGGCAGCCGTGAGCGCCTCCTGCGCAGGGAGGCCGGCAGCCATCAGCAGGAACAGGCCGAACGGGCCGAGCTGTCGCTCCTGCACGAACGTGCCGCCGGTGGGCGTGGCCGGCGCCTGGACGGGCTCGAGGTGGTCGCGCCGTTGGTACTTCGACACCGGCAGCGACACCTGGTCGGTGGCGACGGGGGTGTCGGTGCCCAGGACCGCGGCGAGCGTCGCCGTGTCGTCGCGGCCCACCTCGTGCATGGCGTTCACGAAGCTGATGCCCACGCTCTGCGCGGCGACCCGGAGGGAGCGGAACGCGAACGGGAGGTCGGCGTTCGTTGTGGCCCGATCCGAGTCGGCTTTGCGGCGGGCCTGGAAGTAGGCCGTGCTGTCGTCGGCGCCGAGGTGGTCGACCCACTGGTCGCGCACCCAGACCGCCTGGCCGATGTGTACCGCCCGCAGGGCCTGGAAGGCCTGCGCCGTCTCGGTGGCGGCGAGTCGCCGGCCGATGTCGTAGTGCTGGTCGTCGAGCTCCTCCGTGAGCAGGATGATGACCGTCGAACGATCGATGACGTCGAGCTCGGCGCCCGGGCCCTTCGAGTGCAGCAGCAGGGTGCGCGTGCGGTCGTCCCAGCCCACGTTGCCGGCGTTCGGGCCGGCCTCGGTGGTGGCCGCCAGGAAGTCGAGGTCGTCACCCCACAGGCCCAACGCACGGCCGAGCGCTTCGTCGGCGGCCGCGGCGGTCTTGTCGTCGGCGGTGGGCTCGACAGGCGGGTTCGCCCGGGCCTGGAAGGCGTCGTCGGTGGCCAGGTACACCACGTGGATTGGCCGCAAGAACTGCAGGCCCGTCTCGTGCTCGACGAACTCGGCCAGCGGAGCGACGTTCTCGGGCCAGGTGATGGCCACGGGGTCGTCGGCGAAGGGCTTCCAGCGGTCGAGCGCCCACGCGCCCACGGCGATCGCGCCGATGCCGGCGACCAGCCCGAAGGCGATCCACGCCCGTCGCCGGCCGGTCTGGCGGGCCATCACTCAGTGGTGGTGATGGTCGTGATCGTGGTCGTGATCGTGATCGTGATCGTGATCGTGGGCCTGCTCCTCGATGGCGTCGAGGAAGGCCTCGACATCGTCGTCCTCGCCGCCCACGAGCCAGATGACGACCTCTTCCTCGTTGCCGTCGTCGTCCTCGTCCTGCCAGGGCAGCATGCCCTCGACGCTGTACCGGTCGACGGTGATGTCGTCCTCGTCGTCACCCACGGGAGCGACCACGGCCAGTTCGACCTCCGCGTCCGGCGGCTGGTCCTTCAACATGTCGATCAGTTCGCTCACTCGCATGCCGCGAGTGTAGGCCGCGGGTCAGTCGTCGCCGAGCCAGTCGTCGGCACGTTCCAGCAGGAACAGGCTGACGTCGCGGCACCGGTCGAGTGTGTCGCAGAAGGCCTTGTCGTTCGCCAGGTACACGTCGGCGAGATCGATGGGGATGCGGGCGACCACGCTGAGGCTGCGCTCGGGTGCGTCGGTGACGCTGGCGAAGCTGTCGATGGCCGACACCTCCACGGGCAGCGCCACGCCACCCACGCCGGCCAGCTCGGTGGCGAGCACCAACAGGTCGGGCGGGTCGGGCAGCGGCGGCAGCGTCCACGTGAACAGCAGCGGGAACGTGAACCCGGTGGGCGGGTCGTCCTCGGGGTCGGGCAGCTTCAACACCTCGTCCTCGAACCCGAGCAACGCCCGCGGGTCGACCTCGAGCGACAGGTGCAGGTCGATGGGGCCGTTGCACGCCTCCTCGGGGTGCAGGTCCACCTCCCACAGCTGGCGCAACGAGTAGGTCTCGACGAAGTGTCGCTCGTCGTGCACGTGGAAGCCGTGATCGACGGCATGGCCCTTCAGATCTGCGACGAACCCGGCGACATCGATGACTGCCACGAGGGGGGAGGCTACCGTGCGAGGCCGATGAACCCCGTCCGACTTGCCCTGCTGCACGAGGTGGCCGACGCCGTCGCAGCCGCCTTCGCCGGTGTGCGGGACTTCGGCCCGTCGGGTGTCCGCGACGGCCAGTACGCGCTCGACGTGGTGGCCAACGACGCCGCGTTGCCGCTGCTGCGCGCCGCCGGCCTGGGTGTGCTGTCGGAGGAGAGCGAGTTCGAACCGGGCACCACCGGCGAGGTGGTGGTGATCGACCCCATCGACGGCAGCACCAACGCCAGCCGCGGCCTGCCGTGGTACGCGACCGCGATGTGCGTGGTCGACGGCGACGGTCCGTCGACGGCGCTCGTGGTGAACCAGGCGTCGGGCGACCGGTTCTGGGCCACCCGCGGAGGGGGAGCGTTCCGCAACGGCCTGCCCGTCGCCACCTCCGGCTGCACCGACGTGCGCCAGTCCATCATCGGACTGAACGGCCTGCCGCCGCGGCCGCTCGGCTACGCGCAGAGCCGCGTGTACGGGGCCGTGGCGCTGGACCTGTGCATGGTGGCCTGTGGCGTGCTCGACGGCTACGTCGATTGCGTCGACGCCGGCGAAGGTGCGCACGGCGTGTGGGACTACCTGGCCAGTCTGCTCATCTGCCGCGAGGCGGGAGCGTCGGTGGTGGACCTGCGCGGTCGCGACCTGGTGCACCTGGTGCATCACGACCGCCGCACCCCGGTCGCCGCGGCCACGCCGGAACTGCTCGAGTCGCTGCTCGAGGCCCGCAGATAGGCTCTGGTTCCCGTTCTCGGGGCGTATAGCTCAGTTGGTAGAGCGCTTCCCTTACAAGGAAGTGGTCGGGGGTTCGAGTCCCTCTGCGCCCACCAATTCAAGCGGTCAGACGGAGCCCGCCGACGCCGCGGGGACGTGGGCCAGGACCGGGTGGCAGCCGAACCACGCCGGGATACGCCGAGTCAGGGCGCGTGGGCCGTGCAGCACCACCTCGCCGCTGCGCAGGCCTTCGTCGAAGCCGAGGTCGCCCATCCAGATCTGGGTGAGCGCGCGCAGATCGGCATCGACCACGGCGTGCACCTCGCGACCGGGATCGATCAGGCACAGGTCGACCGCGTCGTGCTCGACGACCGCCCAGTACGACTTGCGGTGGCGCCCGCCGCCGTGCACGTCGAACTGGACGACCAGCGGCTGCTGCCCCAACCCAGCCGGGTCGAGGAACCGGCGCACGTCCCAGAACAGCACGTCGGGGTCCAGCTCGTCCGCGCCGTAGGTGCTGCGCACCCATCGTTGTCCCCACTGGCCGAACGCCTCGACGATGGGGTAGAGCTCCCACCCTGCGGGCGTGAGCTCGTAGGACGCGGGCGTCGGCGCGTCGACCCGGCGCACCACGCCGGCTGCCTCGAGCTCGCGCAATCGCTTCGACAGGGTGGCCGGAGGGCAGCCGGGGATGCCCCGTTGCAGATCGCCGAAGCGGGTGGACCCGAGCAGCAACTCGCGCACCACCAGGATCGCCCACCGCTGACAGAGCACGTCGGCGGTCTTCGACACAGGGCAGAACTGACCGTAGGTCGCCATGAGGAGACCGTAGTCCCGTGCGGCAGACCCGTCGCTTCAACATTTGAAGTGACCGGCCGCGGCGCCTCCTTCACAATCGATCCATCGTCCTCGAACGAAGGAGTCGGACATGTCGAACAAAGCTGCAATCAGCCTCACCACCGGTCTGGAAGATCCCGAGAAGGTGACGGTGGCGTTCCTCGTTGCGGTCGGCGCGGCCGAGAGCGGGCGCCCCACGGTGATGTTCCTGACCAAGGAGGCCGTCCGCCTGGTGCTGGACGGGATGATGGTGGGCGTCGCCTGCGACGGCTGCCCGCCGCTCGGCTCGCTGCTCGATCGCTACGTCGCGGCAGGTGGCACCTTCATGGTGTGCCCGCTGTGCTTCAACGCCAAGAAGCTCCAGAAGGACCTCCTGCCGCCGTCCGCCCAGTTGGCCGGCACCGTGCAGCTGTGGGAGTGGATCGGTGACGGCGCCACGACGTTCAGCTACTGAGCGTCGGCGACCCGAATCGGCGAGACTGCACGGATGAGACATCGTGCCGTTGCCGCAGCGATCGTCGCGCTGCTGCTCGCCGGCTGCTCCCTGGTGCGCCAGACCGGCCCGAGCGGGCCGACCGGCGTGGTGAAGGGTGACGTGCTCGCCGGGCCCACGTGCCCGGTGGTGTCCAGCGGCAGCACGGGGTGCGACCCGACGCCGGTGCAGGGCAGGGTCGAGTTCTGGCAGGGCGAGCGGAACACGGGTGCGGTGACCATCCGCGTCGACGGCTCGTTCTCGGTGAACGTGCCGGTGGGCGAGTACACCGTGAAGGTCGCCCCGTCGAGCACCAACGGCTTCCCGGTGTGCAGCGACACCACCGTGATGGTGACGTCGGCGGGGTTGCACGAGCTGCACCTGGAGTGTGACACGGGCATCCGCTGACCGTCGTAGGATTCGGCTCGGCGCTGGATGACGACCGTGGGGCGGTCGGCAGCGGAGGGAAGCGCCTGGGGGGAATCCATGGGGCAGCAGTACCACCAGGGTCAGCGCTCGTTGCAGGACCGCTTCGACACGCGCCGTCTGGCCGACCGCCTGGACGAGGCGACCAACGACGAGATCGGCGACAGCCACCGCGGGTTCATCGAGTCGCGCGACATGTTCTTCCTCGCCACGGCCGATGCCGAGGGCAGACCGCAGTGCTCGTACAAGGGTGGCGAGCCCGGCTTCGTCCGCGTGCTCGACAGCCGCACCCTGGCCTTCCCGTCGTACGACGGCAATGGCATGTTCCTGTCCACCGGCAACCTGGCCGTGAACCCGAACGTGGGGCTGCTGTTCATCGACCTGGAGGGCGGCAGCCGCCTGCGGGTCACGGGGGTGGCCACCGTCGACGCCGACGACCCGCTGCTGGCCGAGTACCCGGGAGCGTTGCTGGTGGTGCGGGTGCGCGCCGATGCGGTGTTCGCCAACTGCCGCCGCTACGTGCACCACTACGCGCTCGTCGAGCGCAGCGAGTTCGTGCCCACTGCGGCCACCGTGCCACCGGTTCCCGACTGGAAGCGCGACCCGTGGTTCGACGGCACGCTGCCCGAGCACGACCCGGCCAACGACCCGGCGAACCCGGCGGCGCCGGCCATCCCGCACTTCTGACACGTGGCACCGGCACCCTCCGTGCGCGTCGGACTCGTGGGAACGAGCTGGTGGGCCGACGCGATGTACCTCCCCGCGTTGGCCGATCACCCAGTCGGTCGGATCACCGGCGTGTGCGGCCGTGACGCCGACCGCGCCTCGGCGCTGGCCGCGCGGTGGGGTGTGCCGACCGTGTTCAGCGACTGGCGGGCGATGATCGACAGCGGCGACATCGACGCAGTGATCGTCGCGTCGCCGAACGACACGCACTGCGACATCACCCTGGCCGCGCTCGACCGGGGGCTGGCCGTGCTGTGCGAGAAGCCAGTGGGCATGGACGGTGCCGAAGGGCTGCGCATGGCCGAGGCTGCGCAGCGATCGGGTGCGACCACGATGGTGCCGTTCACGTACCGGTACATGCCCACCAACCGGTACGTGCATCGCCTGGTGCACAACGGTTTCGTGGGCACACCGTTCCACCTGGGCATGCGCTACTTCGCCGGCTACGCGCGCGACGGCGAGTACGCCTGGCGCTTCGACGAGGCGGCGGCAGGCTCGGGCATCATCGGCGACCTTGGCTCGCACTGGCTGGACATGGCGCGCTGGCTGCTGGGCGAGGTCACCGCGGTCAGCGCCCACAGCGACCGCTTCGTCCAGCGTGCACCGCGACCCGACGGCTCGGCCTACCGACCGGCCGAGGACCACGCGGTCATCTCGGCGCGCTTCCAGAGCGGCGCCTCGGCCACGCTGCAGATCAGTGCCGTGGCGTGGGAGGGCACGCCGTTCGGCCAGATCCACGAGCTGGATCTGCACGGCAGCGACGGCACGCTGCACGCCCGTATCGACTGGGACCTGCTGCAGGAGGTGCGCGGCCTGAAGGCCGGCCGTCGCGGCCCGGCCGAACTGATGCCCGTGCCCGACGACGTGTGGGACGGCGCACCGCGTGGCACCGTGCACGACACCTACCGCCACGTCTTCCGCCGAACCGAGGCGATGACACGCGAGTGGGCCACCGCGGTGGGGGAAGGGCGTCAGGTGCAGCCCGACCTCGCCACCGGTGCCAGGGTGCAGCAGTTGGTGGACGCGGCGCTGCGCCGCGCCGCGACCGACGGCGCGTGGCAGGCGACCTGACCGTCGCCCGGGCCGACGGTCAGTACATCGCGCCGGAGCTCTGCGGCCCGGTGCCGCTGCGGGCCTGGGCCAGCTCCTGGCTCATGCGCACCCGCATGGCCAACAGGTCGCTGGTGACGGTGACCATGCGGAAGCCCTGCTCGAGGCGGCGCGGCGTGAGGTCGCCGGTGGAGTGGATGCCGGGCACCACGCCCGCCTTGCGGCATGCCGCCACGATGGCCAACAACGCCTCGGTGAACTCGGCACGGTCGTCGTTGTTGCCGGGCGGAAGGCCCAGGCTGAGCGACAGGTCGGCCGGGCCCACGTAGATGGCGTCGATGCCGGGCACGGCCAGGATGTCGTCGATGTTGCGCAGCGCCTGCACGGTCTCGATCATCGGGATGACGGCGATGCGATCGTTCGCCGTGGCGTGATAGTCGTCGGTGCGCATGCCGGCCATCACCGGGCCGTAGCTGCGCTCGCCCAGCGGTGGGTAGCGGGTGCCGCGCACCACGGCCTCGGCCTCGGCGACACTGTTCACCATGGGGACCACGATGCCCTCGACGCCGGCGTCGAGCATCTTGCCCAGGATGCCCGCCTCGTTCCACGGCACGCGGGCGATGGGCGACGACCCGCCCAGCAGGATGCCCTGCACCATGCCGACGGTCGCCTGGTAGTCGATGGCGCCGTGCTGGTTGTCGACGCACACGTAGTCGAAGCCCAACCGTGCCGCGGTCTCTGCCGCGGCCGACGACGGCGACGACATCCACGTGCCCAGCGTCGAACGGTCGGCGGCCCACATCTCGCGAAGGTTCATGAGATGGGTTCTAGCACTGCGTGGGGTCAGTGCTGCTCTGGGACGACGCTGGTGGGGGTGCCGGCCAGCGTCGCCAACGCATGCTCGACGGCGTGCTGGTACAGGCGCCGCCGCCCGATGGCGGTGCTCGACGCGATGTGCGGCGTCACCACCACCCGCGGGTGGGTGAGCAGCGGGTGGCCAACCGGCAGCGGCTCGGGCTCGGTGACGTCCAGGCCCGCGCCGGCCAGTTGGCTGTCGAGCGCGGCCAGCAGCGCGTCCTGGTCCACCAGTGCGCCGCGTGCGCAGTTCACCAGGAAGCTGCCGGGCTTCATCATCCCCAACGTCGTGGCGTTCACGACGTGGCGAGTCGACGGGAGCGACGGCGCATGCAACGACACGACGTCGCTCGTCTGCCACAACTCGTCGAACCCCACCAACCGCACCGCATCAGGTCCAGGGCCGTCGCCCTGGGACAGCACCGGATCGTGGGCGATCACGTCCATGCCCAGCGCCTGCCCGACCAGGGCGACACGGCGTGCGATGCGACCGTACCCGAGCAGTCCCAGCACCGCACCGTCCAGCTCGAGCGCCGTCGCCGGTCCGCCCGGCAGGCCGTCGGTGGCGCGGGACTGTGCCGCGTCGAGCCCCTTGGTGATGCTCATCATCAGCGCCACCGCGTGCTCGGCCGTGGACACCGTCGGTGCGGCCGGTGCGTAGCAGACCGTGATGCCGGCGGCGGTGGCCGCGGCCACGTCGACCGTGTCGTAGCCCACGCCGATGCGCGAGATGACCCGCAACCGCGGGCCCAGGGCCATCGCCTCGGCATCCCACCGGTGCATGCCGGCGATGACCGCGTCGGCCAGCGCCAACTGGTCGAGATCGGGACCGACGACGACGGCGCGCCCGTCGACCAGGTCGCGGAACTCGTCGGGCAGCAGACGGTCGAAGAACAACACGGGCAACGCTTCGCTCATGCGCTGCACCGTAACGGGTGCTCAGGGGCGAACCAGGCGGACCACGTCGCCGACGTGCACGGTGCCCGGCACCAGCACGTCGGCGTTCAACGCGAGCATGCCGTCGAAGCGACGGATGATGTCCTTCAACACCTCTGGATCGCGCTCCAACGTGTCGGGGTCGACCGTGGTCATGGGGCATCGGCCGCGCCGCGAGTCGAGGTCGATGACCACCGACCCGATGTGCAGCTCGCTACCCGGCCACAGGATCTCGTCCATGCCGTCGACTCCGGACACGACGATGTTGGGGCGCAGTCGGCGCACATCGCGACCGAACTCAGCGATCGCGCCATCGGTGGCCACCAGCAGCGGCAGCACGTCGAAGCGGTCGACGCCGTCGTACTCGACCAGTTCGGCATCGGCACCGGCGGCGTCGCGCACGTCGGCCAGCACTTCGGGGTCGCTCCATGGTCGCCCGTCGACCAGCACGCCAGCCTCGGGGTTCCACGTTGCGTGCAGGCCCAGCAAGCGGTGATGGCGGCGCGAGGTGCGCACGCCCTGCGGGCCACGCACGTGCACCGTGCGGTCACCGACGATGCCGTTGGTGGTGATGTCGGCCTGCTGCAACTGCTCGCCGGCGAGCGACTTCACCGGGTACCGCCAGAGTGCTGCGACGCGCAGTGGTGAGGCGCTCATGATGCCGACTCGAGCAACTGTGCCGCCGCGGCGCGCGCCGGCTCGATGGGGGAGTCGTCGCCGAAGATGGCGGTCTGCACGATGGCGCCGTCGATGAGCACCGCAATTGCGTCGGGCAACCAGTCGGGCGTGGGTGAGTCGCCTCGTCGAGCGAGCAGACGGATGTGGTCGCGCAGGTCGCGCTTGTGGGCGGCGATGATGGCGCGGTGCGAGTCGTCGATCTCGCTGGTCTCGGCGATGGCGTTGATGAACGCGCAGCCGCGGTAGCCGGGGGAGTGCACCCACTCGCGCACCGCGTCGAACGGCGCCAGCAGCGGGGGAACGCCCTCGGCCACGTGGCGCTCGACCGCGGCGTCGAACCACGCCATCCACCGGCCGTGGCGGTCGTCGAGCCATGCGGCGACCAGCTCGCGCTTCGACGGATGCAGCGCGTAGAGGCGACGCAACGACACGCCGGCCGCGTCGCGGATGTCGTCCATGCCCACGCCGCCGATGCCGCGCTCGTAGAACAGGAGGTCGGCGGCCTGCAGCACCGCGGTGTCGCTCATCGGACCGGGATCCCGTCGACGTCGCCGTCGGGGCGGGCGCCGAAGATGCGGCGGTCGGCCTCGTCGATGGCGACGTCGTTGATGCTCGCCTCGCGGCGCGCCATGTACCCGTGCTCGTCGAACTCCCAGTTCTCGTTGCCGTACGAGCGGAACCACTGGCCGGCGTCGTCGTGCCACTCGTACTGGAAACGCACGGCGATGTGGTTGCCGCTGAACGCCCACAGGTCCTTGCGCAGCGCGTACTCGTGCTCGCGCTCCCACTTGCGGGTGAGGAACTCGACGATCTGGTCGCGGCCCTGGACGAACTCGCTGCGGTTCCGCCACACCGAGTCGGCGGTGTAGGCGCCGGCGACGCGCACGGGGTCCTTCGTGTTCCATGCGTTCTCGGCCATGCGCACCTTCTGGCGGGCGCCGGCCTCGTCGAACGGCGGCAGGGGCTGGCGCGGTGCGGGCTGGTCGGTCATGGCGGGTCTCCTGTGGTGGGGCTGGGCGATCAGAGTGAGAACGATCGTTCTCAACAGGGTACGAGAACGATCGTTCTCGCGCAACCCGTCCGCGAAACCGGCAGGTCAGGGTTGCTGGTCGATGCGGTCGAGCTGCTCGAGCGTGGCGGCCACGATCTGGGCCTGGGCGTCGTCGCGGCTGATGGTGGCCGTGCCGTCGCCGCTCTGCGAGCCGTAGTCGCCGAAGTAGGCGTGGTTGCCGCCATCGACCGCCACGAAGTGGGTGTCGGCCGGCAGGTCGGCCTTCGACGCCTCGATCTTGGCGACCGTGGCCAGTCCGTCCTCGGTGCCGTACACCGAGGTCACGTCCAGCCCGGTGCGCTCGGCCATGGAGCCGGCCGGGTAGGCCGCGTACAGCAGCAGGCCGGCGAGCTCGCGATGCGGGTCGGTGGCGTACGTGGCCGCCATGGCGCCGCCCAGCGAGTGGCCGCCGATCACCCAGTGGTCCACGCCGTCGTCCCTGCCGATCACGTCGTTCGCCGAGCGGATGCCGAACACCGCCAGGTTGTACGGGAACTTCACGATCACCACCGTGTAGCCCGCTTCGGCCAGTGGCCGCAGGATGCGCACGTACGCACGCGGGTCGACCTTCGCGCCGGGGTAGAACACCAGCCCGGTCGCGGACGGGTCGGCGGGCAGCAGACGGATCTCACCCGACGAGTCGGTGACGGTGACCGCGGCGTCGCCGCGCATCGCGTCGATGGCCACCTGGTCGGCGGCGAGCGGCCGCACGTACATGACGAACGCGGTGGTCAGCAGCGTGCCGGCGACCAGCACGAAACGCAGTCCCCACACACGGAACGGCTTGCGCGGCTGCGCAGGCGAGTTCCACCACGCCCACCCGGCGATCAGGGTCGACACGACGAGCACCGCGCCAAGCGTCAGCCAGTACGCCGGGTGCGCGTCCCACATGCTGTCCCACGACGTGACGATGCAGAACAAGGCCGTCGTGGCGGCCAGACCGGCAGCAGCGATGGGCCACCACCGCAGTGGACGGTGAGCGGGGCGGTCGTCGGGCTGCGGTTCGTCCATCGTGGGCGATGGTAGGCGCGGGCGCCTCAGTGGTCGGTGAAGCCGGCTTCCTTGTGGCTGCCGTCGCACAGTGGCTTGTTGCCCGACGCGCCGCAGCGGCACAGGGTGACGCGGTTGCGCGTCTCCACCGGACCGGCCGCGGTGGACACCGCGACGCCGCCTGTCACCCACAGCGGGCCGTCGTCGGTGACGCCGATGGCCGTCGGTAGCAGCGGCTCGACCGCGGTGCCCTCCAGCTCGTACACCAGCGCACCCGATGGGCACTTCTCGATCATGTTGATGACCTGCAGGCGGACCGTCGACTCGTCGGTGGCACCGACCTGCTTCCACACGTTCGTCACCCGCGTGCCGCAGAAGCCCGCGTGCACGCAGATGCTGCGGTCGTCGCGCACCGTGATGCCCGTGCCGCCCAACTCCTTCGAACGCTCGGCGTACGTGCCGGCCGCGGTGTCGTCGGCCTGGAACCCGATGGAGCGGTGCGTGGCATCGCAGAACGGCTTGCGCGAGCTCTCACCACACCGGCACAGCAGGGTCCGCTCGCCGGTCTCGAGTTGCTCGGTGGTGACCCACGCCAACGGCTCGCCGTGCTCGCTGTGCACGGCACGGCGGCGGTAGACCGCGACGTCGCCCTTCACGACGAGGGGACCGTTGGGGATGACGTCGATGGAGGGGGCGGCAGGCTGAGGGGTGTCGGGGGCGTCGCTCATGCGGCGATGGTAATGCCATGTCGCGAGGCGTTGACCGAGTCGTCATCCGCCGTTCACACGGACCGTCGTACCCTTGCCGTGTGACCGATCTGCTCTCACTGGCGGCGCATCTGCCCGAGGTCCACCTCGCGGCCGGCGACACCCTGGTGGCAGAAGGCGGCAACGGTGGCTCGGTGTGGGTGTTGGTGGGCGGGAGCCTGGAGGTCCGCAAGGCGGACATCACAGTGAACACCATCACCCACCCGGGTTCGCTGGTGGGCGAGATGTCCACGCTGACCGGGTCGAAGCACTCGGCGACGGTGGTGGCGATCGAGCCGACCACCCTTCGCCACGCAGCCGACGGTGCGGCGTTCCTGGAGTCCGACCCCGGCGTGCTGCGGCTGGTGGCCACCGGGCTGGCCGAACGGCTCGCGTTCGTCACCACGTACCTGGCCGACCTGCGCCACCAGTACGGCGCAGCGCCGGGTCTGGCCATGGTGGGCGATGTGCTGCAGGAGCTGGCGCAGCGCCAGGCGCCGCCCGCTCGTCCGGGGTCGATGCGCGACCCCGACCCCGACTACTAGGCCCCGACAACGAGGCCCCGACGACTAGACCGCGGTGCGCTCGGGTGCGGCGGGCAACGTGAGGTCGATCTCTTCCGCGCCGGCGAGCGACCACCACCGGGCCACCTGTGCGTCGGTGTCGATCTCGATGTGTGCCGGCACGGGACCCGACTGCCGGCCCGGGTTGAACACCCACGTGTCGCCGATGCGGTCGGCCCATGCCCCGTCGTGCTTGAACGGCGGCTCGTGCACGTGGCCGGTGAGCACCAGGTCCGGTGCGAACCGTTCGATCCACGGCCCCAGGTCCGCATCGCCGTAATGGCGATGGCCGGTCCAGCACGTGGGCGAGCCGAGCGGCGGCCAGTGGTACACCCAGATCCACTGCGCGGGCCGTACGAGCGCGTCGGTGGCCATCTGCCGCTCGACGGCGTCGCGGCCGACGGGCCCGTCCCACCACGGGCAGATGGTCACCAGCGTGTCGCCCAACGTCAACGAGTCGCCGTCGGTGGGCACGCCCAAGGCCCGCGCGTCGTCCAGCCACAGCGCCGCCTGCTCGCCGGCCGCATCGGGTCCGGTCAGGTCGTGGTTGCCCGAGCTGACCGCAACGGTGCCGGTCTCGCGCAACATCTGCAGGTACCGCAGCACCACCACGCTCTGAGCCTCCAGCGGCACGGCCGACGCGAGGTCGAGCTGATCACCGGCCAGCACCACCAGGTCGACCGACGGCGCCTGCGCGACCACCCAGTCGAACTGGGGGAGCGAGTAGTGGAGGTCCGAGACGAGCAGGATGCGCACCGCCGGCGAGCCTACGGATGCACACACCACCTGACCAGGTGCCGAACCAAGTCGGCACACGGCGGAAACAATGTGCGGCTCAGTCCTTCGGCCAGGTGACCGCCATGGCCAACAACTCGTCGCGCACGTCGGGGTGCCCGATGGACGCGAGGGCGATGGCGCGCTCGCGGATGGTCCGACCGGCCAGCTCGGCCACGCCGTGCTCGGTGATGACCACGTCGACCTGGTGCCGCGGCGTGCTGACCACCGACCCCGCGGGCAACGACGGCAGGATGCGCGTGACCAGTTGGCCCTGCACGGTGCTGGACGACGGCAGGCAGATGAGGCTGCGGCCGTCGGCCGACAGGCCCGGCCCGCTGACGAAATCCTCGTGGCCGCCGACCCCAGAGAACTGCATGCCGCCGATGGTGTCGGCCACCACCTGCCCGGCCAGGTCCACCGCGAGCGCACCGTTCACGGTGACCATGTGGCGGTTCTGGGCGATGAGCTCGGGCGAGTTCACCACGCGCACCGGCAGGAAGCGCACCTCGTCGTTGCCGTCGAGCCACTCGTACAACTCCGGCACGCCCGCGGCGAACGTGGTGACCGAGAACCCGTCGAAGCGGCTGCCCTTGCGGTTCGTGACCTTGCCGGCGCGGTGCAGGTGCATGAGGCCGGTGGTGAACATCTCGGAGTGCACACCGAAGTCGCCCAGGGGGCCGGCCGCGAGCAACTTGGCGACCTGGCTGGGGATGCCGCCGATGCCCGTCTGCAGCGTGCAGCCGTCGGTCATGAACCGCATCGCATGGTCGGCGATGGTGATCTCCTCCGGTGTCGGCTCGGCATCCGCCAGCTGCAGCGGCTGACGGTCGCTCTCGATCAGGATGTCGATCTCGTCGACGTGCAGCCGGTGCGTGAACTCGGGCTCGACGCCGAGCGTGCGCGGGAAGTGCGGGCTGCACTCCACCAGCAGCACCCGGTCGGGGTCGGCGCCGGCGGCGTGCAGCTCGTCGACGAACGCGCCGGCGTGCACGCTGAGGCTCACCCAACCGTCCACCGGCATCGCGGCCGACGTGGCCACCACGCGCGGCTTCAGGTGGTGCAGCACGGGTTCGAAACGACGGAAGTCGGCCGGCACGAAATCGACGTTCGCGCCGGCGTCGCGGAGGAACCGCTCGGCGGGCCCGAAGAAGCCGCTGCGGTAGTGCACGCCGGCGCGCATGAACAACTGGTACAGGTCGGGCAGGAGCGCGCCGAACACCTCGAGCTGCTCGAAGTCGTCGCGTTCGCCCAGTGCGTGGAGGAAGCCGCCCGGCACGCCCGGGCCCAGCGGCACCGCCAAGGTGTCGCGAGGTCGGATGGCAGCCACGGCATCGCTCATGGAACGGAACATGCCCCCATGGTGCCCGTGTGAGCAGGCCGAACGCCAGGGTCGAACGTACTGATCCGAGTACGACGCGCGGCCCCGGAGGCCGCCTGCGGGGCGCGACGCGGTGGGCTATCGTGACGCAACGCCAGCACAAGGTTGGCGAGGAAAGTGGAGAAGGCAATGACCATCGGCACCGTGAAGTTCTTCAACGCCCAGAAG
>CBHWEI010000046.1:0-17824 GCA_966112835.1 uncultured Acidimicrobiaceae bacterium | reverse complement strand
GGCACCGCGTGGAACACGGGGACGAACACCACCATCACCACCCCGGCGTTCAGCCGCGACGCCGACCCGACCACGTTCACCCAGGACGAGATCAACCACATGGCCGTCGCGTGGGCGTCGGTGGCCGAGTCGTACGCCGCGTTCGACGTGAACGTCACCACCAAGGACCCAGGCGTCGAGGCGCTGAAGAAGACGACCGTGGGCGACACCGCATACGGCGTCCGCGTGGTCATCGGCCCGAACACCTGGTACTCCAGCGCCGGCGGCGTGGCCTACCTGGGCTCGTTCAACTGGAACAGCGACACCCCGGCCTTCGTGTTCTCGGCCTCGGTGGCCAACAACGGCAAGTACATGGGCGACGCCGCCGCACACGAGGTGGGCCACACGTTCGGCCTGCGTCACGACGGCACCGTGGCAGGACCCGGTGGCACTCCCGCGGCCACCGGGTACTACTACGGCCAGGGCAACTGGGCACCCATCATGGGCGTCGGGTACAACAAGACCACGGTGCAGTGGTCGGCCGGCGAGTACGACCTGGCCGACAACGCCGAGGACGACGTCGCCGTCATCGCCAACACCGCCCCCTACGTGGCCGACATCGACGGCAGCCCAGCGTCACCCGTCGCGTTGGGCAGCATGCCGGTCACGCGGGGCGGCATCATCACCACCCGCTCCGACGTCGACACGTTCTCGATCGCGACGGGTGGCTCGTTCACGGTGACGCTCACCAACCGGGCACCGAACCCCACGCTCGATGCATCGGTCACGGTGCGCAACGCGGGCGGCACAGTGGTCGCCTCGTCCGACCCGGCCGGGGTGGCCGCCATCACGCTGCCCGTGAACGTCGGCGCCGGTACGTACACCATCAGCATCGACGGCGTCGGCTACGGCACGGCGTCGACCACGGGCTACAGCGACTACGCCAGCATCGGTGCCTACAACCTGAACGTCACGGGCACGAACCCGGTGGTCGCCACCCCGCACGCGCCGACGGCCACCCTGGACGCCAGCCTCACCACGGCCGAGGCGCCCGCATCGATCGACCTGACGGTGAGCGCCAGCGACGTCGACGGCGACGCCCTGACCTACTCGTGGGACTTCGGTGACGGCACCACCTCCGGCGGCTACGTCAGCACCACCGCCTTCACCCACGCCTACAACACGTCGGGCAACTACACCGCCACGGTGACGGCGAAGGACCCGGGCGGCCTGACCGCCGAGGCCAGCGTCACCCTGCACATCACCGACCCGGTGGCGCCCGATGCACCCATCCCGTCGGCCGACACCACCACGCCGGTGGCCGTCGCTCCCGCCGTCATCGAGTTCTCGTCGGCCGGCACGTACGACCCGCAGGCCCGCCCGCTCACCTACGACTGGGACTTCGGCGACGGCACCGCCAGCGTCGACCCCAACCCGTCGAAGGTGTACAACGCCGCCGGTTCGTACACGGCCACCCTCACCGTCGCCAACGACCTGGGCCGTCAGTCGAGCACCTCGGTCGCCATCGAGATCACGCCCAACCGGGCGCCCATCGTGGTGGCCGTCGCCAAGGTGACCACCGGCTTCGCCCCCATGGGCGTGCAGTTCAGCTCCACCGGCACGGCCGACCCCGACGCCACCGCGTTGAAGTACTACTGGAACTTCGGTGAGGGCCACGCCTCGAGCCTGGCCAACCCGCTGTACACGTACAAGGTGCCCGGCATCTACACCGCCACCCTGAAGGTGACCGACGCCGGCGGTCTGACCGCGACCAAGAGCATCCGCATCACCGTGAAGACGCCCGTGAAGGCCGGCGCCACGTTCACGCTGGTGAAGGTGAGCGGTCGGCACGCAGCGAGCGCCGTGGTCACCGTGAAGGACGCCGCCGGCAAACCGCTGCGCAACGCCCTGGTGACCGGCCGCTTCGGCGGGGCCATCGTGGGCACCGGCACGCACACCACCGACGCCTACGGGCGCACCACGTTCACCACGGCGGCCATTGCCAAGGCCGGCACGGTGTCGTTCACGGTGGTGAAGGTCGTCGCCCCCGCCGGCTGGGCGTGGGACGGCCTGCTGCGCGTGAAGAACGTCGCGATCTAGTCCGGCAGGAACGATGCCGAGCCCAGGTCCTCGACGGCCTCGGCGTAGCGGCGGAACATGGTCTCGGCCAGCTCGCGACCACGGTCGTTGAACGTGTCCAGGTCGACGTCGCCCGCCAGGTTCGCCAGGTAGGCGAGCAGCACCAGCCCGCACGCCCGGTAGTCACGCCAGCAGTCCTCGAACGTGTAGTCGGCGACGCCGTTGCCCACGAGGCCCTCGTGGTAGATGCGGACCAGCTCGGCCTGGTGGCGGCGACGCCACGCCGGTTCGAAGTTGCCGGCCAGGAAGTACACGACATCCCACATGGGGTTGGCCTGGTACGGCAGCTGCCAGTCGAGCAGCGCGAACTCGGTGCCGTGCTCGTGGTCGCGGAACATCATGTTGTCCAGGCGGAAGTCGCCGTGGATGAGGGTGCGCGGGCCACGCATGGCCGCCGCGGCGAGGCCTGCGTCCCACCGGTCCGCGTAGCGCTCGGCCAGGCCGACCACACCGGCACCCACCAGGTCGACGAAGTGCGACCGCAGCCGCGGCAGACCGGCCACGAACACCTGGCGGGTGAGCTCCCAGTCGCTGTCGGGCCCCGGCAACCATTCGCCGAACGACTCGAGGGCGGGGTGCTGCCACCAGGCCGCGTGATGGCGGGCCAGTTCGCCCAGGGCCACCGTGGCGTCGCCCCACGAACAGCTGGCCAGCTGGTTGCCCAGTCGGCGAGGGGCCAGGTCCTCCAGCAGCAGCACGTACACACCACGG
Source organism: uncultured Acidimicrobiaceae bacterium (assembly GCA_966112835.1). Lineage (GTDB taxonomy): Bacteria > Actinomycetota > Acidimicrobiia > Acidimicrobiales > Ilumatobacteraceae > UBA668. The sequence continues at coordinate 14,995 of CBHWEI010000046.1, read as the reverse complement.
TCGGCGTCGCCCAGGTTCACGAAGGGCTGGGGGATGCGGATGTTCATCCGCGGCGCCACGTCGGCGTAGAAGTGGTGCTCCTTCGCGTACAGACCGAAGGTGTTGCCGATGCGGCGCATGCCCTCGTTCGACGTGGGCAGCTTGGCGATGCACGAGGTGACGGCCGCCGGACCGGCGCCGTCGTAGGTGATGGTCAGGCGCGACACCTCGCCCAGCAGGCCGACGCCCTCACCGATGAGTTCGGCCGACACCGCGACGACCACTCCACCGTCGCGGATGTCGGCCGGCAGCACGTCGTTCAACCAACGGGCATCGATCTCGTCGCTCGTGGTCGGGATCCAGGCGGTCTGCACCCGACGACCAAAGCACGGCTTCGCCGGCGCGTATGTCAGCCGGCCGACACTTCTCGCCTACTGGTCGAGCGGGTCGTCGTCGTGGGCCAGCGAGGCGAGCACGCCCACCGGCTGCGCCGCGTCGGCGTGGTGGTGCGTGGGGACGCTGTGCACCGGGCGGTCCACGCCGTCCAGGTTGGCCACCACCACACGGTTGCGGCCCTCGCCCTTGGCCTCGTACAGCGCGTCGTCGGCGATGCGCACGGCCTCGTCCAGCGAGGCACACGCCGCCGCATCGACCGCACCGAAGCTGGCGGTGAACCCGGGGATGTCGCTGGTGGACAGGCGGGCCGCCAGCTCCAGGCGCACACGGTCCAGCACTTCGGCCGCCGACTGCGCACTGGCGCCGACGATGGCGAACGCGAACTCCTCGCCGCCCCAACGGGCCAGCAGGTCGTCCTGGCGGAGCACCGCCTGGGCGACGCCGCAGAACGTGGTGAGCGCGCGGTCGCCCATCTCGTGACCGTGCGTGTCGTTCAGGCGCTTGAAGTGGTCCAGGTCGGCCATCACCAGCGCGAACGGCACACCGTTGCGGCGCAGCGCACGGATGCGCGACTGGAAGGTGCGCCGGTTCATCAGACCGGTCAGCGAGTCGGTCGACGCCTGCAGCGACGTCTTCACCATCGTGCGCAGCATGCCGATGCGCGCGCCGGCCTGCGCCGACAGCGACGTGACGGCATCGACCGCGTTCTGGTCGGGCGGCTCGCCCTCGGGGCCCACCGAGTGCAACACGCCCATGGCGCGACCCATGAAGGTGACCGGCACGCACAGCGCCGAGCACGGGTCCCCACCGCGGTCGCGCAGGTGCGGGCAGGCGTCGATGGCCTCGCTCGACGGGAACGCCACGGGCGCACCGCCACGAACGGCGACGCACGAGTACGGCGAAGTGACCGGGCAGCCGGGGCCCTCGGGGTCGGGGCCGGCCACGACGGCCTGCTCCAGGTTGGCCTTGCTGTTGTCGGCCAGCAGCAACTCCGCGGGGCGACCGGGCAGCGCGTCGGCCAGCGAACGGCCCACCACTTCCAACGCCGCCGGCTCGTCGTCGGCCATCTCCAACGCACGGTGCACGCGCGCCTGGATCTCCTGGCGATGGTGGTCGGCCAGCAGCGTCAACTCTCGGTGGCGCAGCTTCTCGAGCATGGTGTTGAACGCCCGGGCCAGGCGGCCGGTCTCGTCGTCGCTGTCCACATCGGCCTCGGCGCTCAGGTCGCCCTCGGCGGCGCGCTCGGCGGCCAGCTGCACACGGTGCAGCGGGTTGCGGATGAGGCGGGTGATCACCCAGCTGGCCAGGCCCATCACCACGAGCGCGGTGATCGACAGACCGATGCCCAGGTCGCGGGCGCGCGCCGACGTGGCGTTGAACGCGGCCTCGGCAGCCAGGCGGTCCTGGTCGGCGCGGTCGGCCAACTTCTCGGCGTCCTCGGCCAGGAAACCGAACGCCAGGCTCTCGGCGCCGATGGTCAGGTTCTGCGCCAGGCGCTGGTTGCCGTTCTTCAACGCCTGCCAGATGAGCAGGTCGGTGGACAGGAACGTCTGGTAGCCGGTGGCGATCTTGCGGATGAGCGTCCTCTCGACCTCGTCGTCCAGCTGGCCACGCACTGCGGCCAGGTTCTCCTCGAACCGGCTGGTCGCCTGGTCGAACGCGTCGCGGGCACCCGGGCCGTTCAGCACATAGGCCTGCTGCGCGCCGCGCACGTCGGCCGCGGCGAAACGAAGGTGGTCGGCCAGCTCGGACCGCTTGGCGGCCACGTGCACGATGGCCTCGTTGGCGTCGCCCAGGCGGTCGACGGTGATGAACAGGCACGTCACCACCAGGCCCAGCACCAGCGTGAGCGCGGCGAAGCCGGTGAACAGCTTGCGGCCCACCGGCACGTCCTGCACGCGACGCGAGAACGAGCGCCGCTCAGTCGAGGTGTCCATCGACCGACACCTCCTCTTCGCCCAGCGTCACCTGCACCTGCAGGTCGCTGTCGGGCATGATCATCACGTTGTTGCCGTAGTGGCGGTCGATCTCGCCGATGTTCACGTCCTGCATGAGTGTCGACGACACATCGATGACCTCGCCGGTGGTGCGGTTCGTGACCACGATGACGGGGACGACGTCGGTGACGACGGCGCCCGTCTTCCGGTCGTAGACGTGCGCCTCCACGTGGCGGACGTGCTGGCCGGTCGCGTTGCCCGTGCCGTCGATGATCAGCTCGCCCTCGGTGGGGTGCATCTCCATGTGCTGGTCCTCGGTGAACATCGCTTCACCGGGCAGCACGTTCACGATCACCAGGTAGTGCTCGCTGACCACGGCGCGGGTCCAGCCCGATGCACCGGCGACCGCGTCGGCGGTCTCGATCTTCGACTCGTCGATGGTGTCGGCGCGCAGCACACTGCAGGCCGCGAGCAGGCCGCCCGCGAACACGAACAACCCCGCGCCCATGATCCTGACGAGTGGCTTCGACATGAATGGTATGTCGGACATTGTCCGCGCCACTTAAGGACTTTCTCAGGTTTCTTGAGGAACGGCCGTCGTCCGGCCACGGCTTGTAAGGTTCCCGAATGTCCTCGATGCGTTGGCGACGCTTCTCCCTCATCTCCCTGCTGTGCGGCGTGCTCATCGCCCCCGCGGTGCCGGGTCTGGCCGGGCAGGCCGCGGCGGCGACGCTGCCGCAGTACACCTCACACTTCGTGGCCATCCCCCACGCGCGGCTGGCCGACACACGCCTCGGCTCGCGCTTCGGCTACAACCCGTCCGATTCGCGGACGGTCGTGGTGAAGGCCACCGGGTTGAAGGGTGTCCCCGCCGACGCCACCGCTGTGGTGGTCAACGTCACCGGCATCGCCAGCCGCGGGCCCGGCGTGGTCAGCGTGTACCCGAGGGGCTTCACGCCCCCGGTCGACAGCAAGCTCACCCCCAACGTGGTGTTCACCGCGGCCGGGCAGACCCGCACCAACCTGGTCACGGTGAGGCTCGGCACCGGTGGCGCGTTCGCCGTGCGCCGCACCGTGGGTGCCGACATCACCATCGACGTCGTGGGCGCCTATGCGCCGGTCTCGCCCGCCGACCCGGCGGTCGCCGACGGCCGATTCGTGCCGCTCACCGGCACGCGGCGCGTGCTCACCGCGGGCGCCGTGGCCAAGGGCACCAGTCGCGCCGTCGACCTGGCCCCGGGTGGCGTGCCCGCCACCGCCACCGCAGCACTCGTCACCATCACCGCCAAGGCCGCGAAGGGCTCGTGGGTTGCATTCCCCACCGGGTCGCCCCGCCCGGTCGCGTTCGACCTGTACGTCGACGCCAACCTGGCCACACGCGCCAACCAGACCATCGTGCCGTTGAACGGCACCGACTCGACGATCAACCTGTTCAGCGCGGCCGGTGGCACGGCCAATGTCGACGTGATCGGCTACTACACCGGCACCAGCGACGCGGTCAGCACCGATGGTCTGTTCGTGCCCATCAACCCGCTGCGCCGGCTGGACACGCGGGTGAACCGCCCGCTCGCGCCGATGGGCCCGGTCACGTTCGAGTTCTCGCTGGTGAACCCGGGCGTCGACGTGCGCGGTTTCGTCGGCAACCTGTACGTGAGCGACTCGTGGGACGCCGGTGTGGTGGTCACCCGGCCGGCCGGCGCGGCCAGCCTGTCCATGCCCGCCGTGCGCATCGACGCCCCACGCCTCACCACGTCCACGCACTTCACCGGCCGCAACAGCAGCCGTGGCGTGGCCATCACCGCCGACAAGGGTGCGCACATGGTGGTGGACGTGGAGGGCATCTTCCTGGGCACCCGGCCCGTCGCCGTGAACCTGCCGGTGAAGAACCCCACGTTCGCGGCCACCGCGGTCACTGCGGTGCGCTGGGCCGACGCGGCCGGCACGCACGTCTCGGCGGTGCAGGCCAGCACCACCAACACCTCGAACGACATGACCCGCATCGCCGACAAGAGCATCGTCGCCGCGTTCAAGGGCATGTCCACGCTGGCGAAGAAGGGCAACACCATGCTCTTCGCCCACCGCACCACCCACGGTGGCATCTTCCGCTACCTGAACACCATGCGCGTCGGCGGCACCTTCTCGTTGAAAGGTGCCGACGGCCACTGGTACCACTACCGCATCACGCGCATCGGCACCACCACGCCGGTGTTCAACAACATCGCCAACATGGCGACGCCGTACCCGCCGGTGACGGCACAGCTCATCGCCTGCTCGAAGGCCGACGGCACGCCGACCAGCCTGAACTACCGCATCGTCATCACCGGCATGCTGGTGGGCGCCAGCTGAGCCGGCGCTGAGGGATCTGTCTCGGCCCCCACCAGGGATGGGGGCCGAGACAAATCTCTCTGGTGGGCAGTCTCCCGCTCGCCCACCCACGGTCGTTCCCGTCCGACCGGCGTGCGCAGAAATGTACACCATGTGCACTTTCGCTGCAACGACCGATCTGCCGATACCGTCAGAAACCGATGCCCGGCACCCGTCAATACCTCGCTGCCGATGAACGGCGCAGCGCGCTGCTCGACGCGGCGGGCCGGTTGCTGGAGCGCGGCGGCCTCGACGCGGTCACCATGGTGGCCGTCGCCGACGAGGCCGGCATCAGCCGCACGCTGGTGTACAAGTTCTTCCCCGACCTCGAGCAGCTGCTCACGGCCTACTTCGACGACCGGTCGGCGCGCTACTTCGCGATGATGGACGAGCGCGGCCCCGACGGCGACCGCTCGTACGACGGCGCCCGGCTGGGCCTGGGCCGCATCGACATGCTCTCCACCGCCGACCTACGCGCCATCGAGGCGTTGGTGGGCAGCGGCACGCACCCGGTGCTGCGACGGGTGCGCGAGCACTTCCGCGAGGTGCTCCTGCAGCGCTGGCAGCCCGTGGTCGACCAGGCGGACGACCCGCAACTGCTGCAGGCCAGCATCTGGGCGCTCATCCCGCCGTTCCTGACGTTGGCGTTGGGGGTGCGCACCGGCGAACTGCCGGCCGACACGGCGAACCGCATCTGGAACGGCCTCATGACCGGTGCGCTGTCGGTGATCAACCCAGACGGTTGAGCACGTTGGCCGTGATGCGCTCCACCTGCGCGTCGCGACCGGCCAGGCCGTGCGCCCAATCGGTGCAGCCGCTGGTGATCACCACGCCGCCCGACGGCGCCGTGTAGGTGCCCAGCACGGCGTGTCCGTGGGCGATGCGGAACTCGTGCCCGCGTTCGCCGTACAGCCGCGACGCGATGAACTCCAGCTCCGACGGCTCGTCCGGTGCGGGCGGCCGTGTGGCCGTCTCGCGTGTGAAGTGCGCGGCCGGGGCGGTGCCCAGGATCTCGAACTCGGCCGGCGTGCCGTCGGTGCCCGTCGGGTACGGCAACCCGTCGAAGTAGGTCAGGTCGCAGCCGTCGCACTCGTAGCCGACGATGGTGCTGCTCGCACCCAACACGTCGCCGAAGTCGATGCCGGTGCCCTCGAACATCCAGTGGCCGGCGCGGTGGATGGTGTAGCCGCCGGCGCCGTTGGTGACCCGCTTGCCGATGCGGTGGTAGCCGCCGTGCGTGAAGCTGACGCCGGTCATCTGGTTCTCGGGCCGGCCGATCAGGATGTCGCTCCAGATGCTGGTGAGCTCGCCCTGCCGCTCGGTGCCGAACACCGGGTCGTTCTTGAACATGCCCTTGTAGCCCACCATGGTCGCGGCCGGGCCCTGCGGCGTGTGGTCCTCCAGGCGCACCTGCCAGAAGGCGGTGTTGCCGCTGAAGAACGCCACGTTGCCGCCGTTGCGGATGAACTCCTCCACCGTGTCGCGCATGGGGCCCGACCAGTACTCGTCGTGCCCCACCGACAGCAGCAGGCGGTACCCGTCGACCAGGCGCGGGTGGTCCTCCAGGTCGGCATTGGTGACCACGTCGATGCCGAAGCCTTCGCGCTCGGCCCACTGCAGGAACGGCAGCTCCCAGTCGGGCCAACCGGCCGAGCCGGCGTAGGGCGACAGGTGGTGGCGGCGCAGGTAGCCGACGTGGGTGTTCATGTCGCGGTCGGGCGGGTTCGTGGTGGCCACGCGCCGGCCCGCGCCCTCTGGCTTGTGCAGGTAGCCCAGCGCCATCGGCCGCTGCAGCGCGGCGTGGGTGGAGCCCGTGTACAGGTTGCGGCCGCCGAAGTCGTTGTAGGCGTGCCACGTGTTCGTGGCCAACTGCAACAGGATGGTGTTCGGCGAATCGGCCGGCGGGCGCAGCACGAAGAAGGCATGGTCGCGGCGGCGCTTGCCATCGACGTCGACGGTGAGCACCACCTCGTAGTAGCCAGAGCGCCAGTCGTCGGCCGCGGTGAACACCGCGGCGGCCGGCCAGTCGCACCCCTGCGAGAACGCGTTCAGCGGCGTCGGGTGGAACTCGGCCGGCACCGTGTCGGAGAGCACCACTTCGCGCCGGTGGCCGACGCGGGCGATCTCGACATGCACGTCGCGCCCGCCCGGCGACGACAGGTGCAGGGCAACCGTGCCGCCGGGTGCGATGGACTGGGGCCAGCAGTAACCGGTGACCGATTCGAACGCCATGCGGCGAGCCTGTCACACGGCCCCGGCGTATCCTGCACGAGGCATGGCCAAGAAGTTCATCCCCAAGCCGACCGTGCTCGGCGCGTTGGCGCTGGCCCAGCACGTGCTGGCCAACGAAGAGGTGCGCAAGCGGCTGGTCGCCGCGCCCGTCGCGGTCATGGACTGGGCCAACAAGCAGCGCCACCAACGCCGCGGCACCTCGTCGCACTTCGGCCAGGGTGCGCTGGAGCGCCGCGTCGAGTCGCTGGGCTCGGTGGTGCAGCGCGCGTTCCCTGACCCCGCCGACCCGGGCCGCATCGAAGTGGTGCAGGCCGTCGAGAGCCTGCGCGTGGCCCTGGCCATCGCCAAGCCGATGCCGTTCGTGCAGCGCAAGAAGGCGCACCGCCGCATCGACAGCCAGCTCGACCAGTTGGAGGCAGCGATGGTCGACGCCGTGCTGCCGCGCTGATGCGAGAACGATTCGACGACCGCTACTACGAACGCTTCTACGGGCGCGACGGCGCGCACGACCAGGCGATGATCGACCACCTGGCCGCCGGCGTGCACCACATGGCGGCGTGGTGGTGCATCGACATCCGCACCGTGCTCGACGTCGGTGCCGGCATGGGCTTCTGGCGCGACTGGTACCGCACCAACCACCCGGCCGTGAAGGTGCGCAGCATCGACATCAGCCCCTACGCCTGCGCCACGTGGGGGCACGAACGCCGCGACATCTCGCGGTGGAAACCGCCCCGCCAGTACGACCTGGTGGTGTGCCACAGCGTGCTGCAGTACCTGGACGACGACAAGGTGGTGCGCGCCATCGAGCACCTCGGCGACGCCACCCGCCAACTGCTGTACCTGGAACTGCCCACGCGCAACGACCTGCGGTTCCTCATCGACCCCACGGCCACCGACCTGGAGGTGCACCACCGCACCGGCAAGTGGTACCGGGCGCAGCTCGAGCTGCACTTCCGCCAGGTGGGCGCCGGCATGTGGGTGCCGCGCAACGGCGTGCCGATGTACGAACTGGAAGCGGCGGGCCGGTAGCGCGAACGGGCACACACGGTCGGCCGCATATGCGCCGCAACGTCCTGCTCGTCGCCGTGGTCAGCCTGTTGGGTGGCTGCTCCGCGACCGCACCGTCGGCCACTGCCGTCCAGACCGCCCCGCCCCCCGTGGTGGGCGATGCGGCCACCACCGACACCCGTGCGGCCAGCGAACCCCCGTCGGCGCCCGTGCCGTTGACGCCCGTGGTGATCCTCGTCGCCGGTGACGGCGGCGACCCCGCCGGCCTGGACCCACTGGTGGCCGCACTGCGCGCCCTGCCGTCCGTCACCGTGCTGGTGGCCGACCCTGGCATGGACCTGGCCACCGCACTCGACTCGGCGCCGGAACAGCCCGACGTCGTGGTCGTCGGCACCGGCGGCGGGCCCACCGTCGGCCCGTTCGTCGCCCAATCACCCCTCGTCGCCGCGGCGTTCACCGCCGCGCAACGCGGTCTGCCGTCCATCGCCGTCTCGGCGGGCGGCACCCGATCGTCGGACTTCACCGTCGCCGCCCGCCTGGCAGCGGAGGAGGTCGACGGCCACCGAGCCGAATACGGCTCGGGCACGAACATCGCTCAGATGGTCGTGAACCTCAACACCCCGTCGTGCGCTCCCGGAACCATGGTGCGCGGCGTGGTGGAGGTGCCGGTCGCGGGGGCCCCGACAGCGTCGGGGTCACCCGCGGACCCGGCGGTGTCCGACTGTTCGTCGACGATGATCGAGTACACCGACGACGTGTCGGCGCTCGCAGTCGGCTTCGCGTCGCGCAGCCTGGTCACCGGCTGAACGCGTCGGGGATCCCCTCGTCCAACTGCACACGGGTGGAGTTCAGGAACATCGCCACCAGGTGGTAGTTGCCCACCGTGGCGATGAGGTCGAGCATCTGCTCGGTGGAGTAGTGCGCCGACAGGCCCTGCCACACCGCGTCGCTCAGCTCCGAGTGGTCGTGCAACTGGTCGGCGGCGACGATGAGCAGACGGTCCTGCTCGCCCCAGCCGGCATCGGTGCCCTCCTTCACCATCTCGATCTCGGCATCGGTGATGCCACAGCGCTTGGCGATGACCACGTGCTGCGAGAACTCGTAGCGGCTGCGGCAGTTCCAACCAGTCCGCAGGATGAGCAGTTCGCGGTCGCGCTCGTTCAGCGTGTTCTTCGACAGGACGTGCGCGGCGAACACCAGCCAGCGGCGGAGCATGTCCGGGTGATGGCCGAGCGTGCCGAAGATGTTCAACGGCGTGCCGTCAGGCCCGTTCAGGCCCTTGGCGAACATCTCGGCCAGACGCGGGTCGTCGGCGGCGGTACGGGGTTGCAGGCGCGGTGGTTCTCCGGACATGAGGTGACCGTACTCCGCGCAGTAGAACGTGGGAGATGGGGAACACCATCGAGACCGTGCGCACGTTCTGCCGAATCTGCGAGCCCAGCTGCGGCCTGGTCGCCCAGGTCGACGACGGCGTGCTCGTGAAGCTGTCGCCCGACCGCGACCATCCGGTCACGAAGGGCTTCGCCTGCCACAAGGGCCTGGCCGCGGTCGACCTGCACCACGACCCCGACCGGCTCGACCACCCGCAGCTGCGCGCACCCGACGGCACGTGGAGCGACGTCTCGTGGGACACCGCACTCGACACCACGGCACGCCGGCTGGAAGCCGTCATCGCCACGCACGGCATCGACGCCGTGGCCGCGTACGTGGGCAACCCGAGCGCGTTCAACGCGCTGGGCCAACTGCACGTGGGCACCCTGCTGCGCACCCTGGGTGTGCGGCGCACGTTCAGCTCGGGTACGCAGGACTGCGCCAACAAGTTCGTTGCCAGCGAAGCCGTGTTCGGCAGCAGCATGGTGCACCCCATCCCCGACCTGGCCAACACCGACCTGTGCCTCATCCTGGGCGAGAACCCGCGTGCGTCGCAGGCCAGCTTCTACTCGGTGCCCAACGTGCTGGGAGAGATGCGCCGCGCTGCGGGCCGTGGGGCGCGCCTGGTGTTCGTGAACCCGCGCCGCATCGAGACGCCCGAGATGGGCGTGGGCGACACGCTGCTCATCCGCCCCGACACCGACGTGTGGTTCCTGGCGTCGCTGCTGCACGAGATCGACCTGCTCGGCGGGTTCGACCGGCGGGTCGTCGCGAACCACGGCGTGCGCGTCGACGAGTTGCGTGCGTTCATCGCCCAGTACCCGGCCGATCGCACCGCGCCGGTCACCGGCATCGACGGCGCGGTCGTGCGCGAACTGGCCGCGGCGTGGGTGGCCACGCCGCGCGCCTCGGTGCACGGCAGCACCGGCATCAACATGGGCCGCCAGGGCACGCTGGCCTACTGGCTGGTGCACATGCTGTCGTTCGTCACCGGCCGGCTCGACGCGGTGGGCGGCAACCTGAAGAGCGACGGCTTCTACCCCAACGCCCGCGCCGGTGCCGGCGTGCCCGAGCAGAACTACGTCGACACCGAGTTCGGCCGGCTGCGCCGCGGTTCACTGCCCGGCACGCTGCTGTCGCAGAGCATCCTCGACAGCGACACGCCCATCCGCGCGCTCGTCGTGGTGGCGGGCAACCCGCTGCTGTCCATCGCCGGCGAGGCGCGTCTGCGCAAGGCGTTCGAGCAGCTCGAACTGCTCGTGGTCATCGACATCTACCCCAACGCCACCGCGGAGTACGCGCACGTCCTGCTGCCCAGCACCGACATGTACGAGCGCGACGACCTGAACATCGTCAACATCGGCACCAGCGCCCAACCCTTCGCCCAGTACACGCAGGCCGTGGTGGCACCGAAGGCCGAACGCATGCCCGAATGGTGGATCGCCCACCAGTTGCTGCACCGCATGGGCAAGCCGTCGCTGTTCGACGGGCTGGCCGAGGGGGAGACACCCGACCCGTGGTCGAAGTGGCGGCACATGCTCGAGCGCGGCAGCGGCCTGCGGCTGGAGGACATGGCCGACGGCGTGGCCCGCGTGCTGCCCTCGCCCGAGCCGGGCGCGTTCTTCGAGCAGCAGGTGCACACGCCCGACGGTCGGGTGGACTGCTGCCCGCCGGTGTTCGACGAAGCCATCGAGCGCTGCCACCGCCTGTTCGACGAGACCGCCGATCGCGGCGACCTGCTGCTCATCCACAAGCGCGACGCGTGGATGCACAATTCGTGGTTCGCCAACCTCGAGCGGATGAAGAAGCGCGGCCGCACCAACAACCCTCTCGGCATGTCGGCCGTCACGGCCGCACGGTTGGAGGTGGCCGACGGCGACAACGTCACGGTCACCAGCGCGCACGGCGAGATCGAGGCCGTCGTGGAGGTGGACGACGACCTGATGGACGGCGTCGTGTCGATGGTGCACGGGTGGGGCCACGCGGCCAGCCCGCGGCTGCGCGTCGCCGCGGCGAACCCGGGCTCGAACCCGAACGCACTGCTGCCCATCGGCCCCGACAGCTTCGAGCCGCTCTCCAGCCAGGCCCACATGACCGGCATCCCGGTCACCGTGCGGCATCGGCAAGACTGCAGCGCATGACCGGCTCCAGCATCCCTCGGTTCACCCGCGACGCCACCGCCGAGGAGGTGTCCGACGCACTGCGCGACCACGGCGCCGTCATCATCGAGCGGCTGCTCGACGAGGCGCAGTGCGCCACGTTGCACGCCGAACTGCAGCCGTGGCTGGAGGCCACCCCGCTGGGCGCCGACTCGTTCTCGGGCGTCACCACGCGCCGCACCGGTGCGCTGCTCACCCGTTGCCCCAGCAGCGCCGACCTGGTGGCCCACCCGCTGCTGCTCGACGTGGTCGACCGCACGCTGTGGCCGAAGAAGACCACGTTCCAATTGCACCTCACCCAGTCCATCGCCATCGGGCCCGGTGGCCCGCCGCAGATGCTGCACCGCGACCACTGGTGTTTCGACTTCTTCCCGTTCCCGCGCGACGTCGACGTGGAGGTGAGCACCATCTGGGCGCTCACCGACTTCACCGAGGAACGCGGTGCCACGCGGGTGGTGCCCGACAGCCACCGCACACCCGACGACCGCAAGTACACGTTCGACGAGTCGGTGCCGGCCGAGATGCCGCGCGGCTCGGTCGTCGTCTACCTGGGCTCCACCGTGCACGGCGGCGGCGAGAACCGCAGCGACGAGGTGCGCATCGGCATCAACGTCGATTACGTGCTCGGCTGGCTGCGCCAGGAGGAGAACCAGTACCTGTCGTACACGCTCGACGAGGTGCGGGCCATGCCCGAACGGCTGCAGCGCCTGCTCGGCTACGAGCCCGGCGCCTACGCCCTGGGCTACATCGACGGCGGCCGCAGCCCCATGACCCTGCTCACCGGCGACGCCACCCCCGACTCACAGTCCTTCGTCCCCCGCTAGGCCGTCCCAAGGTTTCTGGGCGTGATTCTTCCCAATTTCGCTTCTGGTTGCGTTAGTTCCCGGATTCCGGGAACCGACGCAACCAGTTCAACGACCACGACCCGATCGAGCTACGTGCCTGGGAGGCGCGAGGCGCCGACGTCCGCTAGCCGGCGCGGACCGTCCGACGCATGACGGTGTTCTTCAGTCCTTTGGCGCGGACGAACTCGAAGCCGGCCTCCTCGTACATCGTCCGCGTGCCGTTGTAGACGAACGAGTTGTTCATCCGCTTCTCGCCGATCTCGTGCGGGTAGCCCTCGACCACGCCGCCGCCCTGTGACGCGATCAGGTCGAGCGCACCATTCAACGCGATCTTGGCGTAGCCGTGCTTGCGGTAGCGCTTGTCGACGAAGATGCAGGTGACACGGTAGTCGGGCAGGGCGTCGGCCTCGGCGAGGTATTGCTTGCTGTGGTGGATGTTCGGCAACTCGTCCGGCGTGCCGTACTCCGCCCACGCAACCGCCTCGTCGCCGATCATCACCAGTGCGGCATGTGCCAGTCCGCTCTCGACGAGCAGCTTCTTGAATGCACGGCTGCCCTCGTAGCCCGGCTGCCGTTCGGTGCAGTCGTGGAAGTAGGTGCACCAGCACCCGCCGAAGATCCCGTTGTGCCGCTCCACCAGACCCGCGAACGCATCCCAGGTCTGGACGCTCAACGGTTGGATCGAGTACTCAGCCCCCATGGGCGTCAGCCTAGGCAGGCGGGCGGCGGCGCTTGGACCAGAACAGGTAGCCGGCGCCGGCGAGGACGACGACGATCGCACCGACGAACACCGCGGAGCCGGCTGCACCGTCGACGCCACCGGTCTGGGGAGCGAGCGTCGTGGTGGGCGGGGTCGAGTACCAGGACGCGATGCCGGCCGATGCGCCGGCACGATCGACGGCGTTCTCGACCGGGGTGCCGAAGCGTTCGTCGGAGCCGACGGCGACGGTGAAGCGGGCGGGCACGGCGGCACTGACCGTGAAGCCGTAGACGCCTGCCTGGGCCGGCTCGTCCACCTCCAGCAGCCGCACGTAGCTGGTGTTCGAGAACGACTCGTCGAAGCGCACGCGTTCGGTGGTGGTGAACGTCTGCGACGTGCCGTCGGGGCGCGCCATGGTGAGCGTCGGCATGTCGACGTCTGCCACCGTCTGCTCGGGATCGAGCGCCGGCACCAGCAGGCTCAGGTTCACCTGGTCGCCCTCGGCGAACTGGGCGCGCAGGCCACGGGTGGCACCGGGCGCGTCGACCACGCCGTACAGCGCGAACGACACGGTGCCGTCGAGCAGCAGCGGACCGCTCTCGGGGGTCGTCTGCTCGGGGGCGATGATGATGGGGTCGTGGGCGAACGCCACCCCGGCGCCCACCCACACCGCGCCCGCCAGCGCCGCCGTCAGCACACCACGAACGAACATGGGGTGACGCTACTGCCAAGATGATCGCAGGAGGTCGAGATGACGATCGAACGAGTGGGAGTGCTGGGCTGCGGCCTGATGGGGTCGGGCATCGCCGAGGTCTGCGCCAGGAACGGCATGCACGTGGTGGTGGTCGAGGCCGACGCGGCGGCAGCCGAGCGAGGCCGCGACCGGGTGATCGACTCGATGCAGCGGGCCCTGGGCCGCAACCGCATGACGCAGGACGAGTTCGACTCGGCGACGGGCCGGCTGGACTTCAGTCACGACTGGGCGGCGTTCGCCGATCGCGACATGGTCATCGAGGCCATCGTCGAAGACCCCGACATGAAGGTCGCCGCGTTCGAACGGCTGAACGCCACGGTGCAGTCGCCCACGGCCATCCTCGCCTCGAACACGTCGTCCATCCCGATCATGCGCCTCGCCACCGCCACCGACCGGCCCGAGCAGGTCATCGGCCTGCACTTCTTCAACCCGGTGCCGGTGCTGCCGCTGGTCGAGCTCGTCCCGTCGCTGATGACCAGCCCGGCCACGCTCGACACCGCCCGCTCGTTCGCCGCCGACACGCTGAGCAAGAACGTCATCCTGTCGAAGGACCGCGCCGGCTTCGTGGTGAACGCTCTGCTCATCCCCTACCTGCTGTCGGCCATCCGCATGCTCGAGTCGGGGTTCGCCACCGCGGCCGACATCGACGCCGGCATGGTGCACGGCTGCGCCCACCCCATGGGCCCGCTGGCGCTCGCCGACCTGATCGGCCTGGACACCACCATGGCCGTCGCCGACAGCATGTACGCCGAGTTCAAGGAGCCGCTGTACGCGTCGCCGCCGCTGCTGAGCCGCATGGTCGAGGCGGGCCTGCTGGGCCGCAAGAGCGGTCGCGGCTTCCACGACTACACCCGGAAGGGCTGATCCGCATGACGTTCCGCATCACCGGGCTGGACCACATCGTGCTCGTCTGCCGCGACGTCGAGGCATCGCTCGAGTTCTACTGCGGTCAGCTCGGCCTGGAGCCGGAGCGGGTGGACCTGTGGCGCGATGGCCAGGCGCTGTTCCCGTCGGTGCGCATCACGCCCACCACCATCATCGACCTGTTCGCCGGTGAGCACGGCGACGCCGGCCGCAACCTGGACCACGTGTGCCTCACCTATGAGGGTGACACGCTGGAGGCGTTGCAGGCCCGCTTCCCCGACGGCCGACGTGGCGACGACCTGTTCGGCGCGCAGGGTCTGGCCAGCAGCCTGTACATCCACGACCCCGACGGCAACACCGTCGAGCTCCGCGCCTACACGGCCTAG
>CBHWEI010000045.1:0-17860 GCA_966112835.1 uncultured Acidimicrobiaceae bacterium | reverse complement strand
ACCTCGGCACCCTTCGCCGCGTTCTGCTGGGCGTAGAGGATCTGGCGCGGGTCGTCGAGCACCGACTCGACCACGCTCACCACGTCGAGCACGTAGGCCGGTTCGTCGCGGTCCATCGTCGCCACCACCTCGATCGCGAACGGCATCAGGGGCGCCGAGAAGCGCAGCGCGGCGCGCTCGTCGCTGCCCTCCACCAACGAACCGACGCGCACGCCGGCGCAGCGCCCGTTCGCGTCGCGCTGCCGTTCGGCCACGCCGGCCGCTTCCAGGCTGCGGTAGATCTCGATGGCCCGCCGCTTGTGCAGCCGCCGGCGTGCGGGTGCGTCGTGGTTGGTGTTCAACAGCCGCTTCAACGCGCTCGGTCCATCGGGGCGGCCGAGCACGTTGGCGACCATGTCGGCGGTCACCTTGAAGCGCGACGTCAGCGGCTCGGGCTGCGCGGTCATGAGGCGCTGCATGGTGGCTTCGTCGTAGTGCACGAACCCATCGGGCGCCTTGGCCTTGGTGGCCTTGCGGCGCGCCTTGGGGTCGTCGCCGGCCTTCGCCAGCGCGCGGTTGTTCTCGATGACGTGCTCGGGTGCCTGCACCCACACGTGCCCGTCGGGGTCGAACCCGGGGCGACCGGCACGGCCGGCCAGTTGGCGGAACTCGCGCACCGTGAACACGCGCACCTTCGACCCGTCGAACTTGGTGAGCGCGGTCATGAGCACGGTGCGGATGGGGATGTTCACGCCCACGCCCAACGTGTCGGTGCCGCAGATGACCGGCAGCAGACCGGCGCCTGCGAGCCGTTCGACCAGCCGGCGGTGGCGGGGCAGCATGCCCGCGTGATGGATGCCGACGCCGTTTTTCAGCAGGCGTTCGAGCGTCTCGCCGAAGCCGCGTGTGGTGCGTTCGCCCTTCAGCGCCGCGGCGATGGCCTCGCGCTGCGCGCGGGTGGTGACGGCCAGGCTCACCAGGCTCTGGGCGCGCTCGATGGCGTTGGCCTGTGTGGCGTGCACGATGTACACGGGTGTGATGCCGTCGTTCACCGCGTCGAGCACGCTCTCGGCCACGTGCGTGGTGCGCCACTGGTGGTACAGCGGCGTGGGCCGGTCGACCGAGGTGACGTTCGTGACCGACCGGCCGCTGCGCTCGTGCAGGTCGGTGGTGATGGCCGTCATGTCGCCGAGGGTGGCCGAGGCGAGCAGCATCTGGCAGCCGGTGAGCTCGAGCAGCGGCACCTGCCACGCCCAGCCGCGGTCGCGCTCGGCGTAGTAGTGGAACTCGTCGAGGCAGGCGAAGCCGTACTCGCTGCCGGCGCCCGTGGCGAGTGCGTGGTTGGCCAGGATCTCGGCCGTGCACACCAGCACCGGAGCGTCGGGGTTGATCGACGCGTCGCCGGTGGCCAGGCCCACCTGTTCGGGTCCCAGCAGGTCGACCAGGTCGAAGAACTTCTCGGCGACGAGCGCCTTGATGGGCGCGGTCCACACGGCGCGCCGCCCCGCGTTCAGCGCCAGCGCCACCCCGGCCATGGCCACCATGCTCTTGCCCGAGCCGGTGGGGGTGGCCAGCACGACGTGCTCGCCCAGGGCGAGCGCCAGGATCGCTTCCTCCTGGTGGGGGTACAGCGGTCGGCCGCCGGCCTCGGCCCAGCGCCCGAACGCGTCGACCACGTCCATCGGGTCGGCGCCGGGCGCGGGGAGGAGTTCGCGCAGCGAAGCCATGACCCGCCCAGTCTGCCCCCGCCGCACCATCACCCCTCACCCCGCTCGGCACCCGGCTCCGGGTCGGGCGCGAAACGCGTCGAGCCGGTACCCAGTTGGGCGCGAAACCAGTCAATTTCGACGTGAATCGCACCCACGGGCGCGATTCACCGTCAGATTCGACGCGTTTCGCACCCGTGTGCGCGGAACGCGTCAGGGCTGGGGGGTGGGTCTCAGCACTTGCTGGCGGACACGGTGAGCGTCGCCTTGGCGATCGACTTCCCTCCGGGGCCCGTGGCGGTGACCGAGACGGTCACCAGGTACGGATCGGGTGCGGCGTTCAACGGGAAGAAGCCGGTGGTTGGTGCCGCACCTGGCGTGACCGCGACGGCGGGTGGTTTCGAGGGGACGCTGGTGAGCTCGGCCGAGGCCGAGGTCGCGTTGGCAACGGAGGCGACGGTGAAGCCCACCGAGCAGTCGCCGGGCGTGAGGGTGACCTTGCCGATGACCGGCTTGGGGATGGTGAACGGCGGCGCGGTGGTGGGCGGCGTGGTGACGGGTCGCGCCGTCGTCGGCGGCACGGTGGTGGGCGCCTCGGTGGTGGTGGGCGCGACCGTCGTGGTCGTGGCCGGCGTGGTGGTGGTCGTGGTGGGCGGCACGGTGGTGGTCGCCCCGTCGCCCTCGGCCTGGACGAACACGGTGTGGGTGCCCGAGCGGCCGCCGTCGGCCGAGGTGACCACCAGTTGGTGCACGCCCTCCTCGGCAGTCCATTCGAACGAGGCGAGGGCCAGGCCGTCGGCGATGTCGAGTTGGTCGTCGGTGCCCACGTCAGTGCCGTCGACCGAGAGCGTGAGCGATGTGGGGCCGTCGATCGCGTCGGCGTGCGCGGTGACCGTGACGACTCCGGGGTGCACGCCGGCCAGGTCTGCCGGTGCGTCGATCCACACGGTGGTGCCCGACGCGGCGACGGAGTCGTCGGACCGCACGACGGCGACGACGGCGGCGGTGATGCCCGACCCGGCGATGGCCACCGGCAGTGCGACTTTCCACCACGCCATTCGGACTCCCGCAATCCCTTTCGTCACCAACGGTGTTGCGTACCATAACCCCGCATGCAGCGACGGAGGTGGGTGGTCGCGACCGGAATGGTCGTCGCTCTGGCGCTCGGCGCCGGTGGCTGGTGGGTCGCACTCCGCCACGACGAACCCGCGCCCGCAGACGCAACGGCATCGGCAGAGGCGTCGGGGATGGAGCCCGCACTCGCACCGTTCACGGTGTCGCTGGGCGCAACGCCTGCGCAATCCGAGCTCGACTTCGGGACGCGCCTCGGCCTGACGGTCGACGTGAACGCGTCGGTCGCGGTGACCCGAGTCGAACTGTGGGACGGGTCGACGCTGATGGGCGCGCGCGTCACGAAGGACCCGGCCGGCGCGCGTCGGCTGCACGCCGACTTCGACTGGACCGCCGTCTCGCCCGGTGCCCACCTGCTGGCGGCCCGCGCGGTCGCGGTCGACGGCACGCCGAGTTGGTCGCGCTCCATCCCCGTCACCGTCGGCCTCAGCACGCTGTCGGCCACTGGTGGCGCGGTGGCCGTGCCGGCGGAGGCGGGCCAGACCGCGGCCGACACGGCCGAACAGTTGGGTGTCGACCCGGCGTCGCTCGTCGTGCCCGGCCCGGGTGGCGGCACGACAGCGGCCGAGTCGCCCGACACGCCCGTGGGCCCGACCGTGCAGGTCCTGCCGCCGCCGGTGCAGGGTGGCGACGCGCCCGAGCCGGTGAAGGTGGACGACGGGCTGGCCACCATCGAGCCGGGTTCGACCACGACCACGTCCCCGGTCACGACGACCTCGACGCCGGACACGACGCCCGACACGACGACCACGGCCCCGGCGACCACCGTGCCGGCGACCACCGCCCCAATCACCATCGCCCCGGTCACGACGACCCCCTTCACGACCACGCCGGTCACCACCACGACAGCGCCCGGCGACGTCGACCCGTTGCTCATCGGCGGTCTGGTGGTGATGCCGGTCAGCGTGTACCTCGTCACGTTCCCGCCGTCCGAGCCCGCGTTCACGTTCACGCTCGACGGGTGCAACCTGCGGGTCACGCGATCGGAGCCGTTCGACGAGCCGGTGTCGTTCGCACGTACCGACTCGGGGCATCCGTGGTTGAACAACCGCGGTGGCATGCAGAAGGGCGAGGCCGAGTGGGTCGACGACCACCTCGTGCCGGGCATCTACGCCTACGTCGCGTCGATCGGCAACGACGAGCAGCAGACCACTCCCCACACCGTCGTGGTGCCGTCGTCGTGCGCCGCCGAGTCGGGCTGGTCGGGTTCGTTCAGCATCATCAACGGTGTCCTCACCGTGCCCGAACCGGGCAACGGCTACTACGTGTACATCGGGCCGGCCGCCACTCCCGACAAGACCTCGGGGTGGATGCGCATCCCTGAGGACGACCGGGCGTTCATCGACGCCGCGTCCACGAGCGTGAACGTCGTCAACGTCCTGCCCAACTTCCTGAACATCCGCGACTGGTCGGCCGAGCTGTGGCGCAGCGACGGGGTGACAGCCGTGAAGGTCGCTGACGCGTCGTTGTCGGTGCCCGGCACGGAGAACATCGATGACATCGTCGGCTGGGGCCTCACGTTCGACCTGAAGACCCTGGGCGGCGACCGTTCGATCGTGCTGAAGAAGAACACCACGCAGCAGTTCGCGTGGACGGCCGACTACGGCGTGAACCGTGTGGTGTGGCAGGTGCTGGCGAAGCCGCTGCCGCGTACCAACACGTCGCTCACCCCGCCTGGTCTGCTCGCGGTCGGTGTGTCGGAGACGCCGCCACCGAACGCCGGCTTCGGCTACTTCAACTTCGACACCGGGAAGTTGCCGCGCACCGCGCCGCCCGACGCGTCCGTGTCCAGCGGCGGTGGAGGTGGCAGCGGGGGTGGCTCGGGCAAGGGCTTCTCGCTCGGTTCGGTGCCGGTGCAACCGCCGTCGCTACCCGACAAGGGCGGCGTGGCCAACTACGCCGAGAAGTACCCCGGCAACGTGCTCATCGACCCGAACCCCAGCTCGCCGTTGAGCGTGGAGGAGATGTTCGGCGCCATCGACACCGCCGCCGGCGTCGCGGTGTACGTGCGCGGTGTGCCGATGATCGGCCAGCAGGTCACGGGCATCGCCTCGCCGTCGGTCGCCATGGTCATGCCCGACCAGCCCGGCGTGGGCAACCTGTCGTTCCAGTCGGTGACGCTCGACGCCGGCCGCGTGCCGAACCCGGCGTGGCAGCGGTGCGCTGTGGTGAACGTGCCGTGGGACGACCCGTCGTGGGTGCCGCCGGCCGACGTGCCGGCCGACGAGCTCGCTGCGTTGAAGGGCGTGTACGCCACCGATGGCGAGTACTGCCGGCAGGACCCACCGCCGCAGGACTTGTCGTGGGACGAGGAGCTGTGGGCCGTCCTCGAGGCGTCCGGGCAGCAGTTCGTCGGCTTCTACGACGCGGCCGCAGCCGCCTACAACGACCTGGTTGCGTACGCGGCGCAGGCGGTGGCCGACTGGAACCCCATCTGTGAAGCGCTCGGCGGCAGCGCGGCGCAGTCGTGCCGCGACGCCACGAAGGCCATGGCGGCCGTGGCCATCAAGGCAGCGCTCACGTTCCTGGGACTGCCCGCGGCGCTGCCCACCAGCGGTCAGCTGATCGCCTCGGCCCGTGCCGCCATGGAGGCCGACCTGTCGGGCTTCGCCGCCGAGTGGATGCAGGCGGTCGGCATCCCCTGTGAGGACTACGCGCAGGACCCGAGCACGTACGCCGATGCGCAGAAGGCGGCGGGGAAGCTGGGCGTGTCGTTGAACGACCCGCAGGTGGGTGAGGACGGCAAGGTCGATCTGTGCCGCGAGCTGGCGCATGCGCTGCTCGACTCGTTCATCGCCAAGGCCCAGGCGTCGTTCAACAGCCAGCTGTCCACGTCGATGGGTGGCCCCACGCAGACGGTGCCGATCCCCGGGTTCGAGGTGACCGCGCATCCGGCCGGTCGCTGGAACCCGATGGTGGTCAGCGTGGTGGCCGTGCCGTCGCAGCCGGGCCTGGACCCGTCGTTCGTGTGCACGGCGTCGGTGGTGAACTACTGGGCCATGCGCCACCAGTACGGCACCACGGTGACGCTGCGCCACCAGCCCGACGGCACGTGGGCCGGCACCGCCCTGCTCGACACGCTCCCCGACCTGGCCAGCGATGTCGAGACGCTGTACAGCGACATGGCCTTCTTCGGCCCCACCCCCTCGTTCTCGCCCGAGGTGGGCGTGGGCAACGACAGCTGCTTCGGCGACCAGAAGCAGACCGCCACCGACCTCCTCCAAGGCCCCATCGCCGACCCCTGACCCGGGCAGCCGGCGGCGTGTCCGCGTCGTCGTGCCAAACTTCGTATGTGTTGGTGATTCGCGGTACGAAGAAGCTACGCGACCGGGTCAAGGGCCAAATCGCCGGAGGCGATGATCGCTCGACCACCGTGCTGGGAGATTGGTTCGCGACGGCGTTGTTCTGGCGGCCTCAGGTCGCCCTGCTGGTCAACCGGCGGACACTGCTGCCGGTGTTCGTGCCGCTTGCACCGGCAGCGACCCTCACGGCGCGGGTGCCCGCGGCGATCGCTGGTGCACTTCGCGCCCATGGTGCATCTGAAGCGTTCATCGACGCGGAGCTGGCCGCGATGAGCGATGTCTGCATCGCTCCCACCGATGACCGAAGCGTCCTCGGCGTGATGAACGAGTTCGCGATGATCGGCGAGAGGTTGTTCTGTGAGTTGCAGGTCGACATCGAGTCACTGGGCCCGCGTCTCTCGCAGATGGTCCTCGGTCCTCTTCGATATGGAGAGTTCACTCCCGAGCGTGAGCTTGCCGCCTTCCTGCGCAGTCGACCGGATGCGGACGACATGGCGTCGGCGGGCTCCATGGCGCAGACCGGAGAGGGCAGGCCGCCGGGCACCGCGTATCAATTGAAGATCACGCTGCTGGACACCAAGCCACCCGTCTGGCGACGCATCCTGGTGGACCCGGCGACCACACTCGACGAGCTGCACGACTACATCCAGGCTGCAATGGGCTGGTGGAACTGCCATCTCTACGAGTTCACGATTGCGCGCTCCCGCTATGGCGTGCCGGATCCCGACTGGGACATTGGCCTGCCCATGCAGCATGCGCATCGATTCGCGTTGAGCAAGCTCGCGGCCGTCGGCGATTCGTTCCGGTACACGTACGACTTCGGGGACGGCTGGGAGCACAAAGTCACCGTCGAGAAGTCCGTGGCCCGCACCGCTGCGATGACGGTTCCGGCATGCGTTGGCGGACGGCGCGCCTGCCCGCCCGAGGATTGTGGCGGCCCATGGGGGTACCGAGAACTGCTGTCGATCGTCGGCGACCCTTCACACCCTGAACACGCCGAGCGCATGGCGTGGTTGGACGGCTGGGAGTGGGACGTGAGCGACCCTGATGCGTTCGATCCCGAGGGCTTCGACGACCACCTGGCCGAACTGCAGTCTGCAGTCTTCTGACGGGGTGCTCAGGGTCGGAATCAGTCATCGAGGGCCCCGGGGAACGCAAAAGGCCCCAGCAGTGCTGGGGCCTCGTGGTGGGCGAGGGGGGACTTGAACCCCCACATCCTTTCGAATACTAGCACCTGAAGCTAGCGCGTCTGCCTATTCCGCCACTCGCCCGAGTGGAACCCCAACGCTAGCAAGTCGGGCGACCGTGCCCAACCTGCGAAACCGCAGGTCCGCGCGGTCAGGCGCCACGGTGGGGCCGCGCCCCTTCGCGCGTACCCACCCCACTAACCTGCTCTCCGGTATGGGTTTGCAGTCCTTCGAGCATGGTCTGGAGCGTATGGTCGAGGGCGTGTTCTCCCGCGGCTCTCGTTCCAGCATCCGTCCCGTCGAGCTCGGTCGGCGTCTCCTGAGGGAGATCGACGACCATCGCAGCGTCGACGTGAAGGGCCGTCGCATCGTGCCCAACGCCTTCACCATCGTCCTCAGCGCCAAGGATCATGCCGGTTTCGCCGACATCGACGAGGCGCTGAACGCCGAGCTGTGCGAGACCGCACGCGAGTACGCACGCTCCGAGGGCTACCACTTCATGGGCGCGGTCTCGGTCGAGCTCACGGTCGACAACGACCTGAAGCCGGGCCGTTTCACCATCGCCAGCCGCATGAAGGAGACGGGCGGGCCGGCCGGTGTCGGGTCGCTCGTGCTGCCCAGCGGCGAACGCATCACGCTCGGGAACGAGGTCGTGTCCATCGGCCGCCTCACCGACTGCACCATCCCGCTCACCGACGGCAACGTCAGCCGTCGTCACTGCGAAGTGCGCTCGTCCAGCCGCGGCTATGTCGTGGTGGACCTGGGCAGCACCAACGGCACGAAGGTGAACGGCCTTCGCATCCAGGGCGAGCAGGCCCTGCAGGACGGCGACATCGTGAGCGTGGGCAGTACACACCTGCGCTTCGAGGCGTCGTGAGCGAAGCCCAGCTGAGCGTCCTCAACTACGCGCTCCTCGCGCTCATCTACCTCTTCTTCGCCCGCGTCCTGTGGGCGGTGTGGTCCGAGGTGCGTGGCCCGCGCCTGAACCCGCAGCCGGCGGCCCGCCAGGCCGCCCCGGTCGACACCACCGCACCGGCGAACCGCCCGGCGGCTGCTGCCAAGCCGGTGCGTGGCAAGCGTGGGGTGCCCACCAAGCTCGTGGTGCTGGAACCCAAGGTCCGCAAGGGCGCGGGCTACCCCATCGGTGTCGAGCTGACGCTCGGCCGCGCCGACACCTGCACCGTCGGCCTGCCCGACGACACGTTCGCCTCGCAGCTGCACGCCCGCGTGTTCGTGCGCGAGGGCGGCACGTGGGTGGAGGACCTGGGCAGCACCAACGGCACCCATCTGAACGGGGCCAAGCTCACGGCTCCCGTGCTGCTCTCCACCGGCGACCGGTTGCAGGTGGGCAGCACCATCTTCGAGGCGCAGTGAGGCCCGCGTGACCGACCGACCGAATCCACCGCTGCTCGCCTGGGGTGCTGCCACCGACGCCGGTCGCGTGCGCACCGGCAACGAGGACTCGTACGTGGCCGAGCCGATGATCTTCGGCGTCGCCGACGGCATGGGCGGCCATCAGGCAGGCGAGGTGGCCAGCGCCATCGCCGCGGCCACGCTGCGCGATCGCCTGTCGGGCGGCGCCAACACGGTCGACGTCGCCGTGGCCGCGGTGGTCGAGGCCAACGCGGCCATCTTCCAGGGCGCGCACAACAACGTCGAGCAGCGCGGCATGGGCACCACGCTCACCGCGCTCGCCGTGCTCACCACGCCCGATGCCGCGCCCCGCTTCGCCCTGCTGAACGTGGGCGACAGCCGCACCTACGTGCTGCGCAACGGCCGCCTGCGTCGCGTCAGCATCGACCACAGCTACGTGCAGGAGCTCGTCTCCACCGGGCACATCACCGAGCTCGAGGCCCGCAACCACCCGCGCCGCAACATCGTCACCCGGGCACTGGGCATCGAGCCCACGGTGCGGGTCGACACCTGGGTGCTGCCGCTGGTGAAGGGCGACCGCTACCTGCTGTGCAGCGACGGCCTGGTCGACGAGGTGGAGGACGGCGACATCGCCCAACTGCTGCAGCAGTTCGCGCAGCCGCAGGCGGCGGCCGAGGCACTGGTGGCCCGCGCCAACGACAACGGCGGTCGCGACAACACCACGGTGCTGGTGGTCGACGTGCTCGAAGGCGACGACCCGCAGCCCGACACGGTGGACATCGAGGTCGACCCCACGTGGTCCGAGGAGCAGCGCGACCGGCTCATCGACGCCGACCCCGGTGTGGACCCCTTGCCGATGATGCCGTCCGCGGACGGTGCCGGCGACCCCGCCGCTCGGTCGCGCAAGGGCCTGGGCATGATGCTGTTCGTGGTCGCGCTCGCGGCCATCCTGGTGCTCACCATCACGCTGGTGCTGCTGGTGCGCCACAACTCCGGCGACAGCCCCGCCACCACGACCACCGAGGCGTCCACCACCACGTCGTCGTCCTCGTCCACCACGTCGAGCTCGTCGACGACGACCACCGAGTCGGCGACCACCACGTCGGGCCCCTGACCATGGCCAACTCGCCCATCGCCGCCGCGCGCCGCAACTCCGAACTGGGGTTGGTCATCATGGCCGCAGGGATCACGGCGGTGGCGTACACGCTGGCGGCGCTGGGCAAGAACTCCGAGCTGCCGGCGCGCATCATCCCGTTCCTCATCGCGTTGCTGGGGCTGCTGTTCTCCGCGCACATCGCCACGCGTCTGCTGGCGCCCGGTGCCGACGGCACGCTGCTGCCGCTCGCGGTGCTGTTGAACGGCATCGGCTACGTGGTCATCGCCCGGCTCAGCGATCGCCTGGCCGCACTGCAGACCACGTGGACGTTCATCGCCATCATCGCGTTCGTGGCCACCCTGTTCGTGGTGCAACGGCCGTCGGACCTGGCGCGCTACAAGTGGACGTTCCTGTTCATCGGCGCCGGCCTGCTGATGCTGCCGCTCGTGCCGGGCATCGGCACCAGCGTGGGCGGGGCGCGCATCTGGGTGCACATCGGCCCGGTGAACTTCCAGCCGGGCGAGTTCGCCAAGTTGGCGTTGGCGTTGTTCTTCGCCGGCTACCTGGCCGACAACCGCGAGCTCATCTCGGCCAGCACCCGGCGCATCGGGCCGCTGCACATCCCCGAGCTGAAGTTCCTGCTGCCCATCACGTTCGCGTGGGGCTTCGCGGTGGCTGTGATGGTGGCCGAGAAGGACCTCGGCTCGGCGCTGCTGTTCTTCACGCTGTTCACGGTGATGATGTGGGTGGCCACCGAGCGGGCCATCTACCTCATCATCGGTGTCACCCTGTTCGCCGCGGCCGCGTACGTGGCGTACCAGTTGTTCGGTGTGGTGCAGACCCGCGTGTCGGTGTGGCTCGACCCGTGGGCGCAGTACGAGGGCAAGGGCTACCAAATCGTGCAGGCGATGTTCGCGTTCGCCAACGGCGGCACGGGCGGCACCGGCCTGGGCCTGGGCAGCCCGACGAAGATCCCCGCGGCGAAGACCGACTACATCTACGCGGCCATCGGCGAGGAGATGGGCCTGGTGGGCGCCACCGCGGTGCTCATCGCGTTCCTGTTGCTCATCGGCGCCGGTCTGCGCGTGGCGGTGCGTGCGGAGCGTCCGTTCGAGAAGCTGTTGGCCACCGGCCTCACCACCATCGTGGGCATGCAGGCGTTCATCATCATCGGTGGCGTGCTGCGGGTGGTGCCGCTCACCGGCATCACGTTGCCGTTCGTCAGCTACGGCGGTTCCAGTCTGCTGGCCAACTGGGTGCTGCTCGCACTGCTCATCCGCCTGAGCGACACCCAGGCGCGACGCAGCGGTGAGGTCATCGACCGCCTCACCATCGGCGAGCAGATGGAAGCCCGTCGCCTGCGCCGCGCCGAACGCAAGGCGGCCCGTTCGTGAACAAGCAGATCCGCAAGCTCGCGGCCGCGTTGCTGGTGCTGTACGTGGCGCTCTTCGTGCAGTTGAACGTGCTGCAGGTGGGCAAGCGCGATGCGCTCGACTCGCACCCGTTGAACAACCGCCAGACCATTCGCGACTTCAACCGGCCGCGCGGCCCCATCGTCACCGCCGACGGTGTGGTGGTGGCGCGCAGCGTGCCGACGCCCGGCGGCGGCCAGTTCAAGTACCAGCGCGAGTACCCCACCGGCGATCTGTTCACCAATGTCACCGGCTACTACACGTACAGCTTCGGCAGTTCGTCGCTGGAGAAGACGAAGAACGACATCCTGCTGGGCGACACCGCCGCGCAGAAGGTGACCGGCGTGTTCGGCGGCAGCGACAACTCGGGCAGCGTGCGCCTGACCATGCGCGAAGACGTGCAGCGCGTGGCGGCCGAGGCGCTGGGCAACCGCGACGGTTCGGTCACCGTGATGGACCCGAAGACCGGTGCGATCATCGCCATGGTCAGCTACCCGCGCTTCGACGGCAACCTGGTGGCCAGCCACGACCCGCAGAAGGCCGAAGCTGCGTTCGACTTCTACAACAACTACCCCGGCAAGCCGCTCCTGGCGAATGCGTACCAGGAGAACTACATGCCGGGTTCGGCGTTCAAGATCGTCACCACGTCCATCGCCTTCGAGAACGGTGTCACCTCGATGGACCGCACCTGGCCGAACGAGACCGCGTGGGTGCCGCCGCAGACGAACGACCCCATCCAGAACTACGGCGGCGAGTCGTGCGGTGGCGACATGCGCCAGGTCTTCTACCGCAGCTGCAACATCCCGTTCGCGCAGATGGCCGTCGAGCTCGGCCCCGACCGCATGGTCGCCGGCACGCGTGCGTGGGGCATCAACGAGAAGGTGCCGGTGGACCTGCCCGGTGCGGCAGCCGGCAACTTCGAGAACGCCAACGGCGAGCCCATCGACTTCGCCAACAACCTGCCGCTGCTCGCCATCGGCGGCTTCGGCCAGGCGAACGACAAGATCGTCCCGCTGCAGATGTGCATGATCGCCAGCACCATCGCCAACGGCGGGAAGATGATGAAGCCGTTCGTGGTCGACGCCACGCTCGACCACAGCGGCAAGGTGCTGGACCGTACCGACCCGTCGGTGTGGAAGACGCCCATCTCGGCATCCACCGCGTTGACGTTGAACTCGTTGATGATCGATGTCGTGAACAAGGGCACGGGGCGTCCCATGCAGCTCGCCAACGGCATCCAGGCCGCGGCGAAGACCGGTACGGCGCAGCTCAACGCCACCGGCCAGCCGCAGCGGTCGAACGCATGGATCACCGGCTTCGCCCCCGCCGAAGCCCCCCGCTACGCCATCTCGGTGGTGCTGAAGGGCACCAACGACGAGATCAGCGCCGGCACCGGTGGCCGCCTGGCCGGCCCCATCGCCAAGACCGTCCTCGACTACCTGTTCAGCACGGAGCAGAAGTGATGCACCCGCGCCGCGACCGCCTGACCGGTCAACCCCCTGCAAGATCGGTATCCTCACGTGGCGATTTCGCCGAGAAAGGCAACAGTGAGCGGTAACCCCGAGCGGACCGTGTTGAACGACCGCTACGAACTCCAACAGCGCATCGGGCGCGGCGGCATGGCCGACGTGTTCCTCGCGCGCGACCTGTTGCTGGATCGCCCCGTCGCCATCAAGGTGCTCTTCCCCGAGTTCGCGGTCGACCCCAACTTCGTCGAGCGGTTCCGCCGCGAAGCACAGGCAGCGGCCAACCTGAACCACCCCAACATCGTCGGTGTGTACGACTGGGGCAAGTACGCCAACACCTACTTCATGGCCATGGAGTACGTGCAGGGCCGCACGCTGGCCGACATCCTGAAGGCCAACGGTCATGTCACCTCCACACAGGCGGCCGAGATCGCCGGCGAGGTGGCTGCAGCGCTCGGATTCGCTCACCGCAACGGTGTGGTGCACCGCGACATCAAGCCGGCCAACATCCTCATCGGCGCCAACGGCCAGGTGAAGGTGGCCGACTTCGGCATCGCCCGCGCCATGAACGCGCCCACCGAGAGCAGCCTCACCCAGGCCGGCTCGGTCATGGGCACCGCCACCTACTTCTCGCCCGAGCAGGCCCAGGGCGCCCAGCCCGACCCGCGCAGCGACCTGTACTCGTTGGGCATCGTGCTCTACGAGATGGTTGCCGGCCGCCCGCCGTTCAACGGCGAGAACCCGGTGAGCATCGCCTACAAGCAGGTGCACGAGAACCCGCAGCCGTTGAACCAGCTGGTGGCCGACGTGCCCAAGCCGTTCGAGGCCATCGTCGCCAAGCTGCTGGCCAAGAAGCCCGAGGTGCGCTACCAGACCGCCGAGGCCGTGCGCGACGACCTGCGCCGCTACCGCAACGGCGAGCCCGTGCAGGCGCTGGCCTCGGTGGCCGGCGCGGGTGCCGCGGCTGCGGCCGCCGCTGCCGCCTACTCGGCCACCACCGCCCTGCCTCGCACCGCGGCACTGCCGCCCACCGGTCCCACCACGGGCTCGGGCCCGCGCACGGCCATGCAGCAGCCGGCCGGCCCGCCGCCGAAGGACCGCACCGGTCTGTACGTGGTGGTCGGCTTCCTGGCACTCATCGCTCTTGTGGCCGGCGCCATCGTGTTGTTCAACGTGCTGGCCAAGGACGACAACAAAGAGTTCGCCATGCCCGACGTGGTGGGCCAGAAGCTGGAAGACGGCGTGAAGATCCTGCAGGACGCGGGCCTCACACCGAACCCGGTGGAGGAAGCCAACCCCGACGTCGCCCCCGGCACCATCGGCCGCACCGAGCCGGTGGCCGACACGCTGGTGAAGAAGGACCAGACGGTCGACGTGTTCTTCACCGCGGCCGCGGCCCCGTTCGCGCTCGACGACATGGCCGGCAAGACCCAGCAGGAGGCCACCGACGCGCTGGCGCTGCTGGGCCTGAGCGTCGACCCCACCATCATCACCGAGAACAACCCCGACGTGGAGGTGGGCAAGGTCATCCGCACCGACCCGCCGGCGGGCACCCAGGTGAACCAGGGCGACACCATCAAGCTCGTCGTGTCGGCCGGCCCGAACCAGGTGGCGGTGCCGCCGGTGGAGGGCCTGTCGAGGGACAACGCCTCGTCGCTGCTGGCCGGCGACCCGTTCAAGCTGGTGGTCACGGTCACCGAGGAAGCCAGTGCCACCATCGCCAAGGGCAGTGCGATCCGCACCGAGCCGGCCAACGGCACGCTGGTCGACCCGGGTTCGCCCATCACGCTGTTCGTGTCCAGTGGCGCGGCGCAGGTGACGGTGCCGCCGCTGGTGGGCCTCACCCAGGCCCAGGCACAGGCCAAGCTGAACGAGCGCGGCCTGTTCGCCGACATCAGCTACCAGTCGGTGCCGTTCGGCGACCCGAACTCGGGTCGAGTGCTCGGCCAGACGCCCAGCGGCGGTGTGGACGTGGACCCCGGCAGCACGGTGAAGTTGAAGATCGCCCAGGCCCTGCCGGCGCCCACCACGACGCCGGCGCCCACGACGACCATCGCAACGACGACCACACCGGCGCCCCCGACGCCCACCACCTGAGCCAGGTGGCCCGGCCGGGCCGGTTCGTCGCGTCGCTCAGCGAGCGGCGGTGCCGGCGCGGCGCAGGAAGTTCTTCAGCAGGTCGTGACCCGCGGCGGTGAGGATGCTCTCGGGGTGGAACTGCACACCCTCGATGGGCAGCTCGCGGTGCCGCACACCCATGACGATGCCGTCGCACGTGGCGGTCACTTCCAGGCAGTCGGGCATGGTGGCGGGGTCGATGACCAGGCTGTGGTAGCGGGTGGCCGTGAGCGGCGACGGCAGGCCTTCGAACACGCCCTGACCCTGGTGCTCGATGGGTGACGTCTTGCCGTGCATGAGCGACGGGGCACGCACCACCGAACCGCCGAACACGTGGCCGATGGCCTGGTGGCCCAGGCACACGCCGAACACGGGCACGCCCGCCTCGGCGAACGCGGGGATGGCGGCGCAGATGATGCCGGCGTCCTCGGGGCGGCCGGGGCCCGGCGACAGCAACACCAGATCGGGGGCCAGGGCCAGCGCATCGTCGACGGTGAGCTGGTCGTTGCGCACGACGACGGGCTCGGCACCGAGCTCACCGAGGTACTGGACGAGGTTGTAGACGAAGCTGTCGTAGCTGTCGATCACGAGCACGCGGGGCACCTGCACAGCCTGCCTGTTCGAGCCGGTCGTTGTCGAATGGGTTCGGGCGCATACACTGTCCCGCCGTGGCACCCCCGAAGCGAACGACGTCCGGCCGAGTCACCCCCAAGGGCACCAAGCCCGGCCAGGCGGGGGCGATGGCGAAGGAAGTACATCACCACGAGAGCTCCATCGCGCAGTCCTCGCGGTACACGCCTCCGGCCAGCAAGGACCTGTACGAGAGCCCGCGGTGGGTACCCATCCTGATGATGACGTTCATCATCCTGGGTGTGCTCGCCATCCTGTCGCGCTACATCATCCCGGCCTTCAACGACACCAACCTGCCGGTGCTCGTCGGCCTCGGTTTCATGCTCGCCGGGCTCTTCACCGCCACCAAGTGGCGTTGACGCGGGGGACACCCCCGCCCACCACGGCTTCAGCCCTGCGACTTACATCGCTGTAACTTCCTCACACACTTGTCCACAGCTTGGGGACAAGTGTCCGGGTCGGCTCACTCGTAGAGCGGGGCGACGATGTCCATGTCCTCGAGGCAGTGTCGCGGCGGCGGAGGGTCCTCGTCGGGGGCCATTCGCACCCGCAACTCCAGTCCACAGACCGAACAGCGGTAGTTGACGTTGATCTTGCGCATCTCGCCCGCCGGGGGCGGCGGGGGCAGGGGCGTGGTCATGCTGCGCAGGAACCCGATCCCGGTTTTCCACAGGACGTAGCCGCCAAGAAGGCCGATGCCGACCCAGACGATGGTGGAGAACGCAGGCACGCCCCCAGGATACGCGGGCTAGATGCGTTCGATGATGGTGGCGTTGGCCATGCCGCCGCCTTCGCACATGGTCTGCAGGCCGTAGCGGCCGCCGGTGCGCTCGAGCTCGTTCAGCAGGCTTGTCATCAGGCGGGCGCCCGACGCGCCGAGCGGGTGGCCCAGGGCGATGGCGCCACCGTTCACGTTCACCGTGTCCATGTTCGGGTGCAGTTCCTTCTCCCAGGCCAGCACGACCGACGCAAAGGCCTCGTTGATCTCGGTGAGGTCGATGTCGTCCATGGTGAGTCCCGCCTTGGCGAGCGCCTTCACGGTGGCCGGGATGGGGGCGGTGAGCATGAGGCGCGGGTCGTCGCCGGCCAGGGCGAAGCTGACGAAGCGGGCTCGGGGGCGCAGGCCCAGCTGGTTGGCGCGCTCCTCGCTCATGATGAGCAGTGCCGACGCACCGTCGGTGATCTGCGACGAGTTGCCGGCCGTCACCCGGCCGCCCTCCTCCTCGGTCTTGAATGCCGGCTTCAGCGCGGCGAGCGACTCGCGGGTGGTGTCGCGCAGGCCTTCGTCGACGGTCATCAGCTTCCCGTCGGCGCCCATGACCGGCACGATCTGGGTGCCGAAGCGACCCTCGTCGGTGGCCTGGCGGGCCAGGTGCTGCGAACGGGCGCCGAACGCGTCCATGTCGTCCCGGCTGATGCCCCACTTGTCGGCGATGAGCTCGGCGCTGATGCCCTGCGGCACCAGGCCGCCTTCGGGCGCGTAGCGGGCGGTGACGCCGGGGCCGAACGGGAAGCCGTACATGCCGTCGGCCATGGCCGAACCCATCGGCACTCGGGTCATCACCTCCACGCCGGCGGCGACGACGATGTCGTACGCGCCGGCCATGACGCCCTGCGCGGCGAAGTGCGCCGCCTGCTGGCTGGAACCGCACTGCCGGTCGATGGTGGTGCCGGGCACGCTCGACGGCCAGCCGGCCGCCAGCACCGCGTTGCGGCCCACGTTGAACGCCTGCTCACCCACCTGCATGACGCACCCCATGACGACGTCGTCGATGAGCTCGGGGTCGATGCCCGTGCGCGTCTGCAGCGCCTTCAGCGTCTCGGCCGCGAGGTCGACCGGGTGCCAGTCCTTCAGCTTGCCGTTGCGGCGGCCGAGCGGGGTGCGGACGGCATCGACGATGACAGCGGTGGTCATGGGGGCTCCTTCTCCAGGGCCTGCCCGAGGGCAGGTCGCGAAAGTCTGCCCGCGCGTCCGGAACGGGCCGAAATCGGAAGGAAACTGCGTGCTCGGCGCTATCGGAGTTTTCCGAAGATGCGCTGCAGGGCCGCGAGGTCGGTCTCCGACAGGCTCTGCGCGAAGTGTTGCTGCACCATCCGCCGATAGGTGATGTTGGCGTCGCGCCAGGTGGTGCGGCCGTGCGCGGTGAGGCTCACCGACACGGCCCGACGGTCGTCGGGCAGCGGAGTGTGCTTGCGCCGCACGAGGCCTTCCTCCTCCAACCGGTCGAGCCGTCGCGACAGGCTGGACGGCAACTCGTCGAGCACCTCCGACAGTTCGTGCACGCGCATCGTTCCGCCCGCATCGCGGATGGCGGTGAGGCAGTCGAACCAGACGAGCGAGATGAAGTGCTCGTCCTGCAGTTGTGCGTCGACCCTGCGTTGCAGCGCGGTCGACACGATGCAGAGCTGACGCCACAGCCCGATGCGCTCGGCGTCGAGGCGGGGCATGTCAGGCGGTG